>JANPAR010000247.1:0-6432 GCA_031430015.1 Burkholderiales bacterium | reverse complement strand
GCCTGTTGACCGCCAATTGAGCGTCGAACGCACACTTGTAGGCGGGCCGCGCTTCGCCGCGGGCCACATAGGCAGAGAGGTTTGGATATTCGTCCAGCAAACCCGACGCTTTACACCTGAAGCACCGATACCATCATCAGGTCGCCCGCGCTGAACGCGCCGTCGAGCCAGTCGGTACGCCCAAGGCGACGGGAAAGCTGGCCCAGCCGGTTGCGGACGCGATCGGCGACGAGGGGCAGGCGTTGTGCGGCCCAGGGCTTGTCGGCCTCACAGATCCTGGCGGTGACGAATTCCAGGATCGGTGGCTCCACCGTGTTGAGGGCGGCGAACATCCAGGGAATCGCGCGCGCCCGGGCATTTGCCTCAATCGGCAGCAGGCCCGCATGGCGCTGCGCGATGTGGAACACGATCGCCCCCGTCTCGAACAAGGCGAGATCGCCTTCTTCATAGGCCGGTATCTGCCCGAAAGGATGCAGCGCCAGATGTGCGGCCTCCTTCATCGCCTTGAACGAAACCAGACGCACCTCGTAAGCCTGGCCCACTTCTTCGAGCGCCCAGCGCACGCGCGTGTCACGCGCTAGGCCCTTGCCGCCATCGGGTGACTTTTCAAAGGCGGTGATGGTGGGGATCAATGAATAAGCTCCAGTCGCTGTCGCGCTCAGCTAACATCCATGCGGTTCTTCAGACGCCGCGGCCTGCAAGCCTCTCCCACCATGGGTTTCCGGCGAGTGTTGCTTTCAATTTTGTTCACCGGCCACGTAGCTCGGGGGCATTCATTTCGTTGCAACTGATCACCAACGCTTGGCACAATGCCATATGCGCAGGTTTGCCGACTTCCATCTCCATCATGGTGAAATTGGCAATGGGCGCAATTGCAGGGTCAATGTCAAGCATGGGTCTGTCGCCGAGCGGAAAGGAAATCATGAACCACAAACGCGGGAAGCGGAAGAACGCACGGGCTGGCTGCTTGTTGTGCAAGCCGAACAAGATGAACGGCTGGAACAAAGACAAGCTCGGCCATACCGGATTTGGAAAGTTGAAGAAGGTGCTGTGTGCCAAAAAAGACTCGCTTGACGGCGCATATGGATTGGTATGAGAAAAGCAACCAAGGGTGGGCTGAGAAAATTATCATCGGCGGCGGGCGTAGCCGCCAAGGAGCCGATCGAAGCGGCTTTTGACGAAGTCGTCAGACTGATCCGTGCAGCACGCCTGCGTGCTGCGCAACTGATAAACACCGAAACCACCGATTTGTATTGGAACATTGGCCGGTACCTGCATCACAGGATCGAGGCCGACGGTTGGGCCAAGGGTACGGTGGTGCAGTTGGCTGCCCACATCGCGCAGCGCGAACCGGGCAAGCGTGGTTTCTCGGCGCAGAATCTGTGGCGCATGCGGCAATTCTTCGTGACCTACCGCGACTTTCCAAAACTCTCAACACTGTTGAGAGAATTGCCGTGGTCATCCCATCTGCACATTCTGAGCCGCTCAAAGCGCCCTGAAGAACGCGAGTTCTACCTGCGCCAGGCCGCGCAGAATCATTGGCCGGTCAGGGAAGTTGCGCGCCAGATCGACAGTGCCTTGTTCGAGAGAGCGGTGCTCAACCCGCCAAAACTCTCAACAGCGTTGAGAGAATTGCATCCTGCGGCCGCCAGCCATTTCAAGGACGCCTACCACCTCGAATTCCTGGCCTTGCCCAGCGAACATTCCGAAGCAGACCTGCACCAATCGCTGCTCCTGAATCTCGGACGGTTTCTGACCGAACTGGGGCGCGACTTCTGCTACATCGGCTCCGAATACCCGGTGCAAGTCGGCGGTCAGGATTTCGCGCTCGATCTGCTGTTCTTCCATCGCGGTCTCAATTGCCTGCTGGCGATTGAATTGAAGGTAACCGCCTTTCAACCGGAGCACCTGGGCAAGCTCAACTTTTACCTTGAGGCTCTTGACCGCGACGTGCGCAAGCCGCACGAAAACCCCGCGATCGGTTTGCTGCTATGCGCCTCGAAGGACAGCGAGGTGGTTGAATATGCCCTCAGCCGCACGCTCTCGCCCGCGCTGATCGCCGAGTATCAGACCCAGTTGCCTGACAAGAAACTGCTCGCGGCCAAACTGCACGAGTTCTATGCCTTGAGTGCGCCTGAGGTTGTGCCGGCTGCGGATGTGCCGCGCAAGCGTGGCCGGAAGGCAGCCACGCAGATCACGAGGATCAAGCCGGTGATGTAGCAATCACCTTCAGCACGGGCTGCGCGGTCGAACCTTGCATTCCTTCTAACCGGCCGATGGCTTGCCAGTAAAAACCGCCAATTGCGCGTCGAAGGCCCGCTTGTAGGCGGGCCGCGCTTCGCCGCGTGCCACATAGGCGGAGAGGTTCGGATATTCGTCCAGCAAACCCGACGCTCTCAACCTGAGCAGCACCGACACCATCATCAGGTCGCCCGCGCTGAACGCGCCATCGAGCCAGTCGGTGCGCCCAAGGCGACGGGAAAGCTGGCCCAGCCGGTTGCGGACGCGATCGGCGACGATGGGCAGGCGTTGCGCGGCCCACGGCTTGTCGGCCTCAAAGATCCTGGCGGTGACGAATTCCAGGATCGGCGGCTCCACCGTGTTGAGCGCGGCGAACATCCAGGTGATCGCGCGCGCCCGGGCATTCGTCTCAATCGGCAGCAGGCCCGCATGGCGCTCGGCGATATGGAACACGATCGCCCCCGTCTCGAACAAGGCGAGATCGCCTTCTTCATAGGTCGGTATCTGCCCGAAAGGATGCAGCGCCAGATGGGCGGCCTCCTGCATCGCCTTGAACGAAACAAGGTAGACGAACGGTGGGACTGGAAATCGACAAACCAGCCAGGATATTTCCAGCCGTTGCCGCGCTCAGCCAATATCCATGCGGTTCTTCGGCCATTGCGGCCTGCAAGCCTCTCCCACCATGGGTTTCGGCCAGTGCCGCTTTCAACTTTATTCACCAGCCGCGCAGCTTGGGGTCACCGTCCTGCGCTGGTTCGGACGCGCTGCACGCGCTGCGCAACGCCACGTTGAAGCTGTAACATTCAACAATGCCAAGGAGTCTTGCCATGCCAGATACCGTTATCGAACTTGCTCAACGCGGCCGCGCCCTGGATGCGAAGGATCGTGAACGCCTCGTCGATTTACTCCTGGACTCGCTCACTGAGTCTCCCGATCCGGAGATTGAGGAAGCCTGGCACCTTGAGATCAGGCGCAGGGTTGCATCGTACGAGCGCGGTGAAGCCGTTCTATACGATGTCGAAGAAGTCATGGCCGAGGCGAAGCGGCTTGCGTCGTGACGCGCCTGCGCCTCGACTCCGCCGCGGTTGTGGCCAGGCAGAACCGCTGGCGTGCCGGCAGCAGGCCAGCGTAAAGTAGCGTCTTTGCGCGCCTGCTCCAGAGGCTTGGCGCCCACACCCGGAGCATGCTCATGAGCGCCGTCCTGCAGACTTCCAACGCGTACACGCAGTTTTCAATCAATCCCGTGTGCGGCGCGGGGGGTGCGGAGATTGCCGGCGTCGACGCATCCGGGCCGCTGAGCCCCGCGACCGTGGCAGAGCTGCGGCGTGCGCTCGCTGAATACTGCGTGATCTTCCTGCGCGATCAGACGCTCACGCCGGACGACCAGAAGACCTTCGCGCGTCATTTCGGCCCGCTCGCCACCACACCCTTCATCAAACCGCTCGAGGGCCACCCCGAAATGATGCGCATCGTGCGCGAAGCGACCGAAACCAAGAAGCTCAATTTTGGCGGACGCTGGCATTCCGACATGACATTTTCGGCCGAGCCGGTGCTGGGCACGTGTCTATATTCACGTGAATCGCCTGCCGTTGGCGGCGACACCATCTGGACCAACCAGATGCAGGCTTTCGATGCACTCTCTCCCGGCATGCAGAGCCTGCTCGAAGGCCTGACCGTGATGCACAGCGCCAAGCGCTCCTATGGCCCGCAAGGCACCTATGCCGATGACGATTTGAAGAGCATGCGCATCAATGTCAGCGAGGCCGCGCTCAAGGAACAAGCCCACCCTTGCGTGCGCACCCATCCCGAGACCGGCCGCAAGATCCTGTTCATCAACTGGGTCTACGCGATCCGCTTTGCCGACATGACGGAAGAAGAATCGGCGCCCCTGATGGAGTTCCTGAATCGCCACAGCCAGCGGCCGGAATTCCAGATTCGACTGCGCTGGACCCGCGGCACGCTGACGCTATGGGACAACCGCTCGACCCAGCACCTTGCGGTGAACGACTATGCCGGCCAGCGCCGCGTGATGGACCGCGTCACCATTGCCGGCGACAAACCTTTTCTGCAGGCGTAACGGCACCGGCATACCTTGATCGAACCGCTCCCACCATCACTCTTGGCGAGGGTGGCTATGAACCCTTTTTCTTGAGCAAAGCGCCGAGCTCACCCACAATGCCGCGCCGGAACGCCAGCACGCAGACCACGAAGATCAGTCCGGTGACGATGGTCACTGATTCGCCGATGGTCTTGAACCATTCGATGCCGGTGGTCACGGCGAGCAGGTCGCCGAAGTCGCCGAGCTTGTCTTCGAGCGCCTTGACGGTGAAGGCACCGACCACCGGCCCGAGCACCGTGCCCATGCCGCCGAGCAGGGTCATCAGCACCACTTCGCCCGACATGTGCCAGTGCACATCAGTGAGGGTCTCGAAGCCGAGCATCACGGTCTTGGTGGCGCCTGCCAGGCCCGCCAGCGCGGTCGAGATCACGAAGGCGAGCAGCTTGAAGCGATCGACGTCGTAGCCCAGCGAGATCGCGCGTGGCTCGTTCTCGCGGATTGCTTTCAACACTTGCCCAAACGGCGAATGGATGGTGCGGTGGATCATCCAGAATCCGGCGATGAAAATCGCGAACACCACGTAGTAGAGCGTGAGGTCGTCGGCCAGGCTGATGCTGCCGAGCAGCGTGCCGCGCGGCACTGCCTGCAAGCCATCCTCGCCGCCGGTGAACTTCGCCTGCAGGCAAAAGAAATACAGCATCTGCGACAGCGCCAGCGTGATCATCGCGAAGTAAATGCCCTGACGGCGGATCGCCAGGCTGCCGACCACGAAGCCCAGCACCGCGCCCGCGAACATGCCCAGCAAGAGGCCGAGTTCGGTGGGAAAGCCCCACAGCTTGATCGCGTGCCCGGCCATGTAACCGCCGCCGCCGAGGAAGGCGGCGTGGCCGAATGACAGCAGTCCCGTGTAACCGATCAACAGGTTGAAGGCGCAGGCAAACAGCGCGAAGCACAGCGCCTTCATCAGGAACACCGGGTAGACGAAGTGCGGCGCGATGAGGCCGAGCAACACGAGTGCAGCGTAGCCAACGACTGGGGCCCAGGATGCCTTGTTCATTTCTCTTTTCCGAACAATCCGGCCGGCCGCACCAGCAGCACGATCACCATGATCACGAACACCACCGTGGCCGAGCCTTCCGGATAAAACACCTTGGTCATGCCTTCGATCAGGCCGAGGCCAAGACCGGTGAGGATGGATCCCATGATCGAGCCCATGCCGCCAATCACCACCACCGCAAACACCACGATGATGAGGTTGGACCCCATCAGCGGGTTGACCTGAATGATCGGCGCCGCGAGCACGCCAGCGAAGGCCGCAAGGCCGGTGCCGAAGCCGAAGGTGAGCATCACCATCAGCGGCACGTTGATGCCGAAGGCCTGCACCAGTTTCGGATTCTCGGTCGCAGCACGCAGGTAGGCGCCCAGCTTGGTGCGCTCGATCACAAACCAGGTGGCGAAGCAGACGATCAGCGAAGCCAGCACGACCCAGGCGCGGTAATTGGGCAGCACCATGAAGCCGACGTCGGTCGCGCCGCGCAAGGCATCGGGCACCGGATAAGGCTGGCCCGAGACGCCGAAGAACGAACGGAACAGGCCCTCGAGCATCAGCGTCAGCCCGAAGGTGAGGAGCAAACCATAGAGATGGTCGAGCTTGTACAGCCACTGCAGCATGGCACGCTCGATGACCATGCCGAAGGCGCCGACCACCAGGGGCGCCACGATCAGGGCTACCCAGTAGTTCATCTCGAAGGTGGTGAGGCCGATGTAGGCGCCATAGGCGCCCATCATGTAGAGGGCACCGTGCGAAAAATTGATGATGTTGAGCAGGCCGAAGATCACCGCAAGCCCGAGCGACAGCATGGCGTAGAACGAGCCGTTGACCAGCCCCAGGAGGAGCTGGCCGAGCATGGCCTGGAGCGGGACGCCGAAAATTTCCATTGTGTGCCGGTTGGTTCAGACGACCCGCCGCGCACCGGCGGCGGGCAGGCTGCTTTTGCGAATTACTTCTTGGTGATCATCGGGCAGCGCGACAGCGACAGCGGCTGGTAGGCCTGTTCGCCCGGGATCGTGGCACGCACGTGGTAGTAATCCCACGGGTATTTTGATTCTTCCGGCTTTTTCACCTGCAACAG
>JANPAR010000246.1:0-2235 GCA_031430015.1 Burkholderiales bacterium | reverse complement strand
AGCGGATCGCGAGGCCAATGCGCCGGTCAGCCGTGCGGTTCGCGTCCGAGCCATGCACCAGCTTGATGTGATGCAGTGACATCTCGCCGGCATGCAGCGCGAGACCCACTGCCTTCGTCTTGTCAACGTCAACCGCAATCTCTTGCCCGCGCGACAGCAGGTTGTCCTTGTGGAAGGTATCGACGTGCGGCAACTGGTCGATCTTGTGGCTGCCGGGGATCACCTGCATGTAGCCGTTCTCGGGCGTCACCTCCGTGAATGCGATCCACGCGGTGATGACGTCGTCCGGCTCCAGGCCCCAGTAGGTTGAGTCCTGATGCCAGGAAACGAAGCCCGGGCTGTTGGCTTCCTTGATGAAGAAATTGGTGGTCCAGCACAGGATGTCCGGGCCGATCACGTCTTCGACTGCGTCGAGAATTTGCGGGTGATGCACCAGCGCGTCGGCCCAGGTGAATAGAAGGTGCGTCTTGTGGCGCCAGTTGCCCTGCAGCGGTTGGCCGGTTTTGGCTTCGTGCGTTTCGAGGGCGACGCGGTATTGGTGCGCGTCTGCGGCGGACATTACGCGCACCGGAGCGAGGTAGCCGTCGTGTTTGCAGGCTTCTACTTGGGTGGCGGTGAGAAGTTTGGGCATGGAACGGCTGCTTGCCTATTTGCTGTTTTCCAAGTCTCTCTTCATCTGCGCCAGCACGCGCTTGTCCAGCAAGTCTTTTTCCCGGTAGTCGGTCTTGGTCTTGATCAAGCCATCAATGTTGAGCACGCGCACTGGCGTACCGTCAATAATCAATTCGCGCACGTAGGGGTGCACCGATTCATAAGTCTCGCCATTGGCGGCAAACAGCAAATCAACCAACACGTCATCTGCAACCCGAATGTTTTCAACATTGCCATCAACACCAGGTTCAAACCAATCGGGGTCGAGGTCTTTGGAGGATGCGAGGAAATCGAGCGCACGAATGATTTTTTCACCGTTGACGCGTGAAGCCTTGACCAGAACATCAATATCCTCGGTCGCCCGCAGGTAGCCATTGAGCCGAACCGCCTGCCCCCCCACCAAAACGTACTCGACGCCCTCCTCGCGAAACCGCGCGAGCACCCTGACGAGCGGGTTGTCAGTACTCATGACGAATTGAGGGCACGCGCAGCTTGCAACCGGCGCGCGGCATCGATGCGGTTGAAGTATTCGTGGGTGCCGCGCGTTACACCGCGAGGATAGGGTGGCAGCGTACCGCGCATCATGGCATCCAGAACCAGGCCGCGACGGTACGCCTTGATTGGATCAAGCTCGATCTCAGACCGATTGTGGCTGCCAACGATGCGCATGGCCTAAGTGTAAGCCGCTTCCTATAAACGGGCAACGCAAGTCGGTGCCAGGTCGTTACCGATCGGTGCTACATGCTGCGTCGGTACTGCCCGCCCACCTCAAACAGCGCGGTGGTGATCTGCCCGAGCGAGCAGACGCGCGCGGCGTCCATCAGCACGTTGAAGACGTTTTGGTTGTCGATCACCGCCTGCTGCAAGCGCTGGAGCATGGCGGGTGCGGCATCTTTGTGGCGTGCGTGAAAGTCGGCCAGGCGTTGCAACTGCGATTGCTTTTCTTCTTCGGTCGAGCGGATCAACTCAATCGTGGGGGCGACGCCGCTGTCGTGTGGGTTGCGGAAGGTGTTGACGCCGATGATGGGATAAGAGCCGTCATGCTTCTTGTGCTCGTAGAACATCGATTGTTCCTGGATCTGCCCGCGCTGGAAGCCGGTTTCCATGGCGCCGAGCACGCCGCCACGGTCGCTGATGGCTTCGAACTCCTTGAGCACGGCTTCTTCGACCAGATCGGTCAACTCTTCGATGATGAAGCTGCCCTGATTCGGGTTTTCGTTCTTGCCGATGCCCCACTCGCGGTTGATGATGAGCTGGATCGCCATGGCGCGCCGCACGGATTCCTCGGTCGGCGTGGTGATGGCTTCGTCATAGGCGTTGGTGTGCAGCGAGTTGGTGTTGTCGTAGGTCGAGATCAGCGCCTGCAAGGTGGTGCGGATGTCGTTGAAGGCGATTTCCTGCGCGTGCAGCGAACGTCCGGAAGTCTGCGAATGGAACTTGAGCTTCTGGCTGCGCTCGTTGCCGCCGTATTTGATTTTGATGGTGGTGGACCAGATGCGGCGCGCAACGCGGCCGATCACCGAATACTCCGGGTCCATGCCGTAGGAAAAGAAGAACGACAGGTTGGCGGCGAAGTCGTCGATG
>JANPAR010000245.1:0-9760 GCA_031430015.1 Burkholderiales bacterium | reverse complement strand
CCGTTTATCGCCGGCGACACGCTCACTTACGCCGATTGCTCGGCGCTGGTCAACCTGCCGCTGGTGTCCATGGCGACCAAAAAAATCTATGGCGAAGACATGCTCGACAGCATTCCGCAAGCCAAAGACTATCTGGCCATGATGCGGGCGCGGCCTGCCGCGCAAAAAACCGAAGAGGGCCGCAAACAGAACCAGCAGCAAATGGCGGAGCGCGCAAAAAAATGACACTCAAGGGAAAAGTGGCGTGGGTCACCGGCGGCGGCAGCGGTATCGGCCTCGCTGGCGCAGTGGAACTGGCCAAAGCGGGCGCACGCGTGGTGATTTCGGGGCGTGAAGCGCCCAAACTCGCCGAGGCGATCAAGGACGCAGAAAAGCGCGGCGCGCCAGCCGGTAGCATCAGCGCCAAGCCGCTCGATGTTGCCGACAGAGTGGCCGTTGCGCGCGTAGCAGCGAAGATTCAGTCAGACCTTAAACGCGTAGACATCCTTGTCAACAGCGCCGGGGTCAACTTCCCCAAACGCTACTGGACGGAGACCGACAGCGAAACCTTTGAAAAGGTCGTCGCCATCAACCTCAACGGCGCGACCTTCTGCACACTCGGAGTGTTGAAAGGCATGCAACAGCGCCGCGAGGGCACGGTGATCAACATTGCCTCGTTCGCCGGCTGGCATTTCAGTTACCTCACGGGCCCCGGCTACATCGCCAGCAAGGCCGGCATGATGGCGCTGTCTCATTCGTTCAACATCGAGGAATGCGTCAACGGCCTGCGCGCTACGGCGGTGTGCCCCGGTGAAGTCGCTACACCGATCCTCAAAAAGCGGCCGGTCGAGCCAAGCGCTGAAGACAAGGCACGCATGCTGCAAGAGGACGACATGGGCAAGACCATCCTGTTCATCGCCACCATGCCGCCGCACGTCTGCATCAACGAGTTGGTGATTACGCCGGTGTGGAACCGCATTTACATGGGCGGGGCGGAGATTGTGCGGAAGTAGGGGCTGTGTGGGCTTGTGAATGATTGAGGAACCAGGACATGAACTCAAAGAGTGCGAACGCTGACACCAGCGTGAGGCTGCTCGTTCAGGCAGGCCTGTCAGCGATGGAAGGCGTGGCATGGATGGGTCAAGCGCCGGTGGCCGGCAACGGTTTTGTGCAAGACCGTGCAGTCTTCGGCGCGTTCTGGCAATCAACCCAGTGGCTGTTGGACAAGCTGCCAACCAAGGCGCGCCGTAGTGCCGCTGAACAGCAGGCAGCACAATCGCTTCTTGATGCTGCACGCGAGAGCCGCGAGCGGTTTCTGCGCGTGCACGTTTCTGCCGTGTATGACGAACTAACCGCGCAGCGACAACTTTTGGTACGCGTCGAAGATCTTGCCAGCACCGCCGCGCTAGCCTTCCCCGGCCTGGTGCCGGCGCCTGCATTGCTTGCGCAGGAGAGTCAATGCACCCAGGGCGCCAAGGATGGCCACGAGATCGATCAAGGCTTGCTGTTTGCCCACATCCTCGCCAATGAAGTGGCTGGGATGCATTTGTGTCACGCCATGCTGCTGCCGCGCCCGGAGTCGCAAGCATTGGCGGATGAATTCAAAAAAGCCGGCCGCGTAGACCTCAATAACGTGTTTGTCGAGCGCGAGGGGCGGGCCGCCATCATCAACCTCAACAACCAGAAGTACCTGAATGCCGAGGATGAATCGACGGTCGACGCGCAGGAGCTTGCGGTGGACATCTGTCTGCTCGACGAGGCGAGCGAGATTGGCGTGCTGCGCGGCGCGCGCATGGACAGTGGCAAGTATCAGGGCCGCCGCGTGTTCTGCACCGGCATCAACCTCACCCGCCTGTATCACGGCAAGGTGTCTTACCTTTGGTATCTCAAACGCGAGATGGGGTGGCTTGGCAAGGTGTTTCGCGGCCTTGCCGACCCGGATCATTCACCCGATGAAATTCTCGGGCGCACGCGCGAGAAGATGTGGATATCGGCAGTCGATTCGTTCGCCATTGGCGGTGGCTGCCAGTACATGCTGGCGCTGGACGTCAACATCGCAGCATCCGACGCCTACATGACGCTACCCGCGCGCAAAGAAGGGATCGTGCCCGGCGCGTCCAACCTGCGCCTGCCGCGCTTCGTCGGCGACCGCATCGCGCGCCAGGCGGTCATGATGGAACTGCGTATCGAGTGCGACAGCCCCGAGGGCCGCATGATCTGCGACCGCATCGTCGCGCCTGGCACGCTTGAAGCTGCGGTCAAGGAGATTGTTGAGTCGATCACGCGCTCCGGCATGGTCAGTGCGGCATCCAACCGCCGCGCGTTTCGCGTGGCGCATGAGCCGCTCGACCTGTTCCGCCGCTACATGGCGGTGTATGCGCGCGAGCAGGCGTATTGCCACTTCAGCCCGGCGCTGATCAGCAATCTTGAAAAATTCTGGAGTGCGGACAAGCGCAACGCCGGGTGATGCAGTGCGCTCGCGCGCCGTTGATTGGCGCGTGCTCTGGCTGCCCGGCGACCCGCAGCAATTCTGCTTGCAATGCAGCATTGACGGCGCCACCCCGGTGCTAATATGCGCGCCTGCTTTTCCCTATTTATCCATCGATAAGCCGCGCGACAAGCGGATTGATCAGACCAAAAGAATCAGGAGACAGTATGAAATCGACATCACGGCGCGCAGCATTGCGCGCAGGCGCTGCGCTTACCGCAGCAGTAGCTGCCACTTTGATGCCAATGCAGGTTTCGGCACAGACCCAGGAGCCGATCCGCATTGGCTTCCTCACCGTACGTTCCGGCGCACTCGCCGCTGGCGGCAAGCAGATGGAAGAGGGCATCCAGCTCTTTTTGAAAGAGCGCAACAACATGATCGCCGGGCGCAAGGTGGAGTTGACCATCGCCGACACCGGTGGCAACCCGGCCGGCGCCAAGACCAAAACGCAGGAACTGGTCGAGCGCAACAAGGTGCATGTGGTGATCGGACCGCTCGCGGCGTTTGAAGCGCTGGCGATTGACGATTACATCCGCCAGACCAAGACGCCGATCGTCTCACCCTCGGCCGCGGCCGAAGACCTGACCCAGCGCAAGACGAATCCCTGGTTTGTGCGCACATCTGCCAGCTCGGCGCAGCCCAATCAGCCGCTCGGGGAATATGCAGCCAAGACGCTCAACTACAAGCGCATCGCCATCATCGCCGACGACTTTGCCTACGGTCACGAGACCGCATCGGGCTTTCAACGCGTGTTTGAGGACAACGGCGGCAAGGTGGTGCAAAAACTCTGGCCACCGCTCAACGTGGCCGACTACGGTTCTTATATCGGCCAGTTGAAAGGCAACGTGGATGCCATCTACGCCGGCTTTGCGGGCGCAAATGGCCTGCGCTTTCTCAAGCAACTGCGTGAATTTGGCAACAAGCTGCCGGTGCTCGGCAGCGCGACCACCACCGACGAAGGCATCCTCAAACAGATGGGTGACGAAGCGCTTGGTGTGATCAGCGGCGGTTTTTATGCAGCGGGCCTCGACTCGCCTGAGAGCAAACGATTTGTCGCGGCGGTCAACAAGGAGTATGGCGCTGACCCTGGTTACTACACACTCGGTGCTTACTCGTCGGGTGTGTTGGTGGAGCAGGCGGCCCGTGCGATTGGCGGCAAGGTTGAAGACAAGGAAGCCTTTATGAAGGCGCTGCGTAATCCCGGCGTCATCAAGGATGCGCGCGGCGACTGGCGCGTTGATGAATATGGCAATCCGGTGCAGCCGATCTTCATCCGCAAGGTCGAGCGCGTCGGCGGCAAGCTGGTACATACGGTGCTCAAAACCTACCCGAATGTCAGCCAGTTCTGGAGCTACGAGCCCAAAGCCTTCCTCGCTGCGCCAGTGTATTCGCGCAATGTGCCTGAGGCGAAGAATCTCGAGCCTTGAGTCCGCGACGAACGGCCCGTCTTGGCTGGCATTACTCCGTTGACTGCTGATCGATACAACATGCCGCTGCGGCGGCATTTTGTTTGCGCGCATGTTCGATAAGCCCCTCGCCTTCTGGTTAGTCCAGAGTCTCAACAGCCTGTCGCTTGGCGGGCTGCTGTTTCTGTTGTCGGCCGGCTTCTCGCTGATCTTCGGCCTGATGCGCATTGCCAATCTGTCGCACGGTGCCTACTTCATGCTCGGTGCCTACATTGGCTTGTCGGCGCTGCGCGCCGGTGCCAACTTTGCAGTGGCGATGCTGGCGGCCGGGTTGTCGATTGCGCTTCTCGGCGGCCTGGTTGAGCGCTTCGTAATTCGCCGTCTCGCAGCCAATCCGCTCGGGCAAGTGCTGGCGACACTCGGCATCGCTTTCATCATCGCCGATGGCTGTTTGCTGATCTGGACTGGTGACCCGCAGCAGTTGGCAACGCCGGCATTTTTGCGCGGCGTGTTCGAGGTCGCTGGTGCCAAGTTTCCGATCTACCGCGTTGCCGTGATTGGCGTTGCCATCGTGTTCGCAATTGCGCTTTGGTTGTTGCTGGAGAAGACCCGCATCGGCGCGATGATTCGCGCCGGAGTGGATGACATGGAAATGGCGCGCGGCGTCGGGATTCCGGTGTCGTTGCTGTTCACCACCGTGTTTTGTCTTGGTTCGTTCCTCGCCGGTGTGGGCGGTGTACTGGGCGGGCCGATTCTCTCGGTGTATCCGGGCCTGGATACAGACATGCTGCCGCTCGCATTGGTGGTCGTGATCCTCGGTGGCGTGGGCAGCCTCGCGGGCGCGTTTGTGGGCAGCTTCATCATCGGCTTCATCTATACCTTCGGGCAAACCCTGATACCGGATCTCGCCTACATGATTTTGTTTTTGCCGATGATCCTCGTGCTGGCGCTGCGCCCGCGCGGGCTGTTTGGACGCATTACGGCATGAACCGCAAGGGCCTGGCCGCATTTGCCATCGTGCTGGTCGTTCTGCCGCTCATCGGTGGCGACTACTACATCAATCTGGGCAGCCAGATTCTGGTCGCCGCCGTGTTTGCGTTGAGCCTCAACTTGCTCGTGGGTTACGGCGGTCTCACTTCGCTCGGCCACGCCGCCTACATGGGCGTATCGGCCTATGTGTCGGGCTGGCTGTTTCTCAAGTTCGGCATGGGGCACTTGGCCTCGGCACCGATTGCATTGCTGTTCACCACGGCGATGGCCGCGTTGTTCGGCCTGATTGCATTGCGCGCATCAGGCATTGGCTTCCTGATGATTACCCTCGCGCTCGGGCAAGTGCTGTGGGGCCTAGCGTTTCGCTGGGTTGAGGTGACCAATGGCGATAATGGCTTGTCGGGTCTCACGCGGCCTGCGCCGTTTGGTATCAATCTCGATGGTGCCCAGGCGTTTTACTGGTTCACGTTGATTATTTTTTCCGTGTCGTTCGCTTGCATCATCGCCTTCGCCAACTCTGCTTTTGGTGCAGTGCTGCGCGGCACCCGCGACCAGCCACGGCGCATGCTGGCACTTGGCCACAACGTGTGGATGGTGCGCTATGTCACCTTCATTACGGCAGGCTTTTGGGCAGCAGTGTCAGGCCTGTTGTTCGTCTGGTATCACAAGTTCATTCACCCGCATGCGCTCGGCCTGACCAACTCGGCCGAAACCTTGTTGATGGTCATCGCCGGTGGCTCGGGTACCCTGGCCGGGCCGATTGTCGGTGCGGCGATTGTGGTGCTGCTCAAAAACTATGTGTCGGCGTTTGTTGAGCGCTGGACCATGCTGCTCGGGTTCGTGTTTTTGATCATCGTGCTGTTCATGCCTGACGGACTGGTACCTGGCGTAAAACGGCTCTGGGAGCGGTTCTTCGGGAGATCCGGCAGCAGCCCTGCTGCGCCTGCGGACAAGGCCGAAGAGGCCAAGCCATGACGCTTGCCCTCGAAATCAACGGTCTCGCCAAGTCCTTTGGTGGTTTGCCTGCCACCAACGATGTCTCGCTTGCGATTGAAGCGGGCGAGCGCCGCCTCATCATCGGCCCCAACGGTGCGGGCAAGACCACATTGTTCAACCTCATCACCGGGGATCTGCCGGCCGATGCCGGGTCGATCAAGTTGTTCGACGCAGAAGTAGTGCGCTTGCGCACCGATGAGCGTGCGCAGATGGGGCTGGCGCGCACCTTTCAGATCATCACGCTGTTCCCCAGGGACACACTGGCGCACAACGTCGTGCTCAGTCTGCTCGCGCGCACGCCGTCACGCTGGAATGCCTTTGCGGCCCTCACTGCACGCCGCGATCTCTACGTGCGTGCGCGTGAAGTGCTGGCCGGGGTCGGACTGGAAGCGAGCGCAGATCGTCCGCTCGCGCAGGTGTCGTATGGCGAAAAGCGCCGCGTCGAAATTGCCATGGCCCTCGCGCAATCACCCAGATTGCTGCTGCTCGACGAGCCGCTCGCGGGTCTGTCGATGGAAGAGCGCCAGACCGTGCAGGCGCTGCTGGCGGCGATTCCGCGCGACATCACCATCATCATGATCGAGCACGACATGGACACCGCGCTGGCGTTTGCCGAGCGCATCACGCTGCTGCATTACGGCAAGGTAATTGTTGAAGGCACGCGCGCTGAAGTGGTCGCGCATCCGCGCACGCGGGAGGTTTATCTTGGTGCCTGACGAGACCAAGTTCAATGAGGTGGCGGGTCGGGCAGATGCCGGCGCCAGCGCCGCACCAGTCTTCTATGCAGGGGGCGGAGCAACCGTGCCCGACGTGCTGTCGCTGCGCAATGTCGATGCGCTCTACGGCGACAGCCACGTGTTGCACGGCGTGTCGTTCTCCGTCAAGCCGGGCCGCGTGCTCGCGCTGCTGGGCCGCAATGGGGCCGGCAAGACTACCTGCATGAACGCCATCATCGGGTTCTTGAAGCCGCGCAACGGTGAGATCCTGCTGCACGGCGAGCGCATCAGCGGGCTTTCACCGGAATCGATTTCCCGCCGTGGCGTCGGCTTGGTTCCGCAGGGGCGGCGCATTTTTCCCAGTTTGTCGGTCTACGAGAATCTCATTGTCGCCGCGCGCAAGCCAAGCGGCACGGTGGCGAAAGAGTGGACGCTTGATGCAGTGTTCGAGACGTTTCCGCGCCTCGGTGAACGCCAGAAACAAGCCGCCGGTTCGCTCTCAGGCGGAGAGCAGCAGATGCTCGCCATTGGCCGCGCGCTGGTGTCCAACCCGCGCGTGCTGTTGATGGACGAACCATCCGAGGGTCTCGCGCCGCTGATCGTGCATGAAGTCGGTGAGACGCTCAAAAAGCTCAAGGCCCAGGGTTTCTCGATTTTGCTGGTGGAACAAAACACTACCCTGGCGCTCGACGTGGCCGATGACGTCGTCATTCTCAACACCGGGCGTGTTGCGTGGCGCGGCAGCGTGGCCGAAGTGCGCAACCAGCCCGATGTGATGCACGCCAATCTTGGTGTGTTTTAATTTTTTCGAAAGAACAGAAAGAACAACATGGCAACACTCATCCTGGACGGTCACAGCGTCGAATATACCCAGACCGGCCCCGTGAATACGGCGAGCCAGGCTCGCAGTCCCGATCTGCTGCTGGTGCATTCCCTGCTCACCGAGTTGACCGTGTTTGAAAAAGTGTTGCCTGCGCTTGCAGCAGACCGGCGTGTGACCTGCATCAACTTGCCGGGTTTCGGCGCCTCCGCTGCGCTCACCCTCGATGGTCTGGAAGCGCAGGCCGATCACGTGGCGCGCGTGATGGCGGCACTCAAACTGCCGGCCAACGCAGCCGTGTTCGGGAATGGCTTCGGTGCCTTTGTCACGCTGCAACTGGCGATTCGCCACGGCGCACAGTTTGGCGACTTGATCGTCGCCGACTGCGTGTCGGCGTTTCCGGATGCCGCGCGTGTACCGTTTCGCGGCATGGCGGCCAAAGTCAACGAGACCGGCATGGGCGCTGTGCTCGACACGGCGATTGGGCGCATGTTCCCGCCGGCGTTTCAGGCTGCGCATCCTGAGGTGATCGCCGATCGCAAGGCCAAGCTCGGCAAGGTGGACGCAGGCTGCTTCGGCCGCGCTTGTCTCGCGCTTGCCGGCATGGACCTCACCCCCTTGCTGCCGTCGATCCGCAATCGCACGCTGGTGATGTGCGGCGCACTTGATCAAACCACGCCGCCAGCGCTGGCGCGGCAGGTGGCGCAAGCCATTCCCGGCGCGCGCTATGAGGACATCGCGGATTCGGGCCACTGCCCGATGCTGGAGCAGCCCGCAGCGCTGGTCACGGCAATGCGCGGATTTTTAGGCTGAGGCGGGCTGCGCCAGCTTGTCAACGGCGCTTTTGATCTGCGCCGAGTAGCTGCGCTCAAACGAAAAGTCAATCACCGATGTCGGGTTGATAAACATGCGCAACCCGGCGTGTTCCGGCAGACTGAACGTAGCCACGCCAAAGAGCGGGATCGCCTCATTGAGATAAACCTCCGGCAGATCGTTGGTGCCGGTCGATTTTTGCAACATCGCCGCCAGGACGTGACCAACTGAGACATTGTCCAGAACCAGATTCTGCGTATTGCCATTGGCGTCAATGAGGTTGAGCTCCATCGCGTTTTTTTCAGGATTGCGGCGGGCGCTCATGACGGCGGTGGCGGTAAAGGTGGGGCGTTGCATGTGATTCCCGATCTTAGGTAAAGGGCCAGAAAACGAAAGGCGGCATTGTGCCTGAAACGGCGCAGATGACCGCGAGGGGTATCGCAATGCCGCCTCATTCGGGCGGCTGGTAGCCTCAACTCCCCGGCACATCCTGCTTGGGTGCGTTGGCTGCCTCAAGCGCACGCTGCTCTGCTTCCTTCGCCGCCTGTTTCGCCAACCTGCGGCGCCGCGCCGGTGTGGTGAGCAGATAGATCAGCAGCGAGCACGGCAGCAGCCCGTAAAAGACGAAGGTGGAGATACCGCTGACAATCGTCGGCTGCGTGATCGACATCATCAGTGCGACCCACAGCCAGCCAATGGCGATGATGTGCATGCTGTGAAATTGACTGACCGTTGTGACTGAAGCGGTCAGTCGAAAAAATCGAGCACCGCATCGAGACCATGATGGCTGATCGCCGTCATCGCCTGCGCGCGTACCACGGGTTTGGCGTGATACGCCACCGAAAGGCCAGCCACTGCCATCATCTTCAAGTCATTTGCGCCGTCACCCATTGCGATCGTCTCAGAGGGCGCGCAGCCGAGTTGCGCGCAGGTGGCGAGCAGCATGCGCGCTTTTTCTTCGGCATCGACAATCGGCCCAATCACCATGCCATTGAGCTTGCCATGTTCAATGCCGAGCGCGTTGGAGTGCGTGAAGTCGAGACCGAGACGGGCCTTCAGACGCTCGGTAAAAAAAGTAAACCCGCCCGAAACGAGCAGCGTCTTTAAGCCCGCAGCCGCAAATTGCGCGAGCATGCGCTCGGCACCGGTTGAGAGCTGCAGGCGCTCCTGATACACGCGCTCCAGCGCCGATTTATCAAGGCCTTTGAGCAGCGCTACACGGCGGCGCAGGCTTTCGGGATAAGCAATTTGACCGCGCATGGCGCTCTCGGTGATGGCCGCGACCTGCGGTTTGATGCCCACCATGTCCGCGATTTCGTCGATGCACTCGATGGTGATGAGCGTGGAGTCCATGTCCATCACCGCGAGCCGAAAACTGGTCAGCGGGCGCGGCGCGTCGATGCAGTTGATGTCGGCGTGCGCGGCGTCGCCGAGCGCGCGCAGGCGCGTGCGCACAGCGGCGTTCGGTGCCTGGAACAAGTCTTCGCAGGTCCAGAGCGTTGGGCTGTGCTGCCGCACGCGCGTGGCACCGGCGAGGCGCGCGGCCTCCTGC
>JANPAR010000244.1:0-2117 GCA_031430015.1 Burkholderiales bacterium | reverse complement strand
AAAGAAGGGCGATGCGGTCGTCGTCAGCAAAGACGAACACCCGCGTGAAACCAGCCTGGAGGCCCTGGGCAAACTCAAGGGCGTGGTCAAACCCGATGGCAGCGTGACGGCCGGCAACGCCAGCGGCGTGAACGACGGCGCTTGCGCCATGCTCATCGCCAACGAAGCCGCAGCCAAAGCCAATGGCCTCACCCCCCGCGCCCGCATCGTCGGCATGGCCACCGCAGGCGTGGCCCCGCGCGTGATGGGCATCGGCCCCGCGCCTGCGACCCAGAAGGTGTTGGCGCTCACGGGTTTGACCATCGCCCAGATGGACGTGATCGAACTCAACGAAGCCTTCGCCGCCCAAGGCCTGGCCGTGCTGCGCATGCTGGGCGTGCAAGATGACGACCCGCGCGTCAACCCCAACGGCGGCGCCATCGCCTTGGGCCATCCGTTGGGGGCTTCGGGTGCGCGGTTGGTGACGACGGCTGTTAACCAGCTCCACCGCATCAAAGGGCGTTATGCGCTTTGCACCATGTGTATCGGGGTGGGGCAGGGGATTGCGGTGGTGATTGAGCGGGTATGAGGGGGAGCAGAGCTGATGGCTAAAGGCCTGGACCTGGTGAAGCCCGGCGCCTAAAATTCCCACATGAAAAACGACCCATTCCGCGGCGTGCGAGAGGATGCTTCACAGCATTCCGACGATGAATTGCTAAAGGCGCTGGCTAATTGGAGCCCGGGATCTGAGCCCTACCTGATAGTGCAGCGCGAGATTGACCGGCGCAAAGAAGCTTCCAGGGACGCGCGCGAGGACGGAAGGTTTAGCAAGACCGAGTTCCGTAGCTGGGTGGCAGTGGGTCTCTCAGTTCTCGCTTTGGCTGTGGCGCTCGGAGCGGCCCTCTACAAGTAGGCCGAATCTGGCTGATAGGGATAGCTGGTATTCGTCAGATACTATTGAGGTAAGAGAATTCCAACATGCCTGCTTTGATTGCCTTGCTCATCCTCGCCGCGACATGGGCCCAAGCGCAGCCCTTAGCCCTTCTCACAGATACAGACCTCAAGACGGCTTACTGCTTGAAGATCAGACAATCTCAGTACGATTATTTGAACTCCATGATAGGCGGCGAGCCGCAAGAGAGTCCAGCGTATCTCAAGGTTCAAAAGGTACTTCGAGAGGCGTACGCAGACCTGAATCGCATCAGAAGTTATTTGCTACCACGCATGCAAAGATTAGATCCGGCTGGTCTAATCGCGGCAGCTCGGAGGGCGGAAACCGACTGGGCCGAATTGGGCAACGTGGCCGAGGTTTGCACTCCAAGGTGTCGAGGGCTCTTGCAGGGCGCCAGACCTTCTGAGAAGTGGAGCGCTTGTCTAGATAGCTGCCGCAATGAGTACCCGGTTGTGCAGCGCACAGATGCTTGCAAGGTTGTGAACTGGCTTCCCTTTTGAGAGCGGACTTCGCTGGCAAGCGCATTGGCGTTGCATGTTGCCTTTCCCCCATTTCCATACTTTAGTGGTCGTTTTGCGTCTGAGTAGTTGGTTTTATACTTGAACAAATCCATGTAAAATTGAAGTATAACTTTAGTTTTGCATAAAAATGGCTCTCCAGCGGCAACTCCTCCAAACGCTCACCAGGCGTGCTGCGCCTTATCCGGTCGTCACGCTCACGGGGCCGCGCCAGTCGGGCAAGACGACGCTTTGCCGCCAGGCCTTTGCGCATTTGCCTTATGTCAATCTGGAAGACGCGCATACGCGCGAGTTTGCGCAAACCGATCCGCGCGGTTTTTTGGCGCAGTGCCCCAACGGGGCGATTCTGGATGAAGTGCAGCGGTTGCAAGATATTTTGTCGTCTGTGCAGGTGCATGTGGACGAGTGGCGGTTTGGCCAGGCGCGGCAGCCGGGTTTGGAGGATGCGCGAAAGTTCATCTTGACGGGCAGCCAGCAACTGGACTTGATGGGCGCGGTGCGGCAGACGCTCGCTGGGTGCACGGCCGTACTCCGGTTGCTGCCCTTGTCGTTGCTGGAACTGCGCCATGCCAGTTTGCCGCATGACACCACGCACCTGATGCACTGCGGGGGTTACCCGGCCGTGCACACGTTGGGCATCAAGCCCGCCGATTTTTTCAGCGATTATT
>JANPAR010000243.1:0-5707 GCA_031430015.1 Burkholderiales bacterium | reverse complement strand
GGCCAGCCCGGCACGGTCAAGTTCACCGGCTTTCGCAACGTTGCACACATGGCTTCGTTCGCTGATGCGCTCGCTGCGGCTGCGCCGGGCACCGCCCCCGTGCTTGACGCCGTGCGCCGCCCGCAAACCAAACTCGGCTGGGGCATTGCGTTCGAGCAATCATTGAGCAGTGATTTGCGCGTGCTCGCGCGCGGCGGCGCCCACGACGGCAAGACCGAAAGCTATGCCTTCACCGAAATCGACCGTTCGCTGTTCGCTGCCGCATCACTCAAAGGCTCGCGCTGGGGCCGCGCTCAAGACACCGTGGGCGTGGCCTACGCCGTCAACGGACTGTCAGGCGATCACCGGCGTTTTCTGGCTGCTGGCGGGCAGGGATTTTTTCTTGGTGATGGCCGGCTCAACTACGTGCACGAACGCGTGCTGGAAACCTACTACAACCTCGAACCCGCCAAGGGGTTTGGCATCACGCTCGACTGGCAGCACATCACGCATCCGGGTTACAACCGCGACCGTGGCCCGGTCAATGTTGGCTCGGTGCGGCTGCACGTAGAGTTTTGATGGCAGCGCATCACCAAGAGCAAGCGCTCTGACCGCCCGTCTCAGGCCGGCGTATACGCGAGCCGCACGTAGATCGGCGCGTAGGCCTCGGCCTGCGTGATCTCGATCAGACTTTCCTTCGCCAGCTCGAGCAGTGCCAGAAAGTGCACCACTGCCACCGCGATGCCGCCCTGCGCATCGAACAAGTCAGCAAACTCGACAAAGCGTTCGCCCGACAGGCGGCGCAGCACCAGGCTCATGTGCTCACGCACCGAGAGTTCAGCACGGCCGATACGATGATGCGCAGTGAGCTTGGAGCGGCGCACCACGTCGAGCCAGGCGAGGCGCAAATCATCAGGCGAGACATCCGGCAGCGCGACCTTGAAGGTCGCCTCCAGTGCGACTTGCACCGGCCAGAACTCACGCCCCAGTTGCGGCATGTCATCAAGCTTGAGTGCGGCCTGTTTCATGCGCTCGTACTCGAGCAGGCGGCGTACCAGCTCGGCGCGCGGGTCTTCGGCTTCACCCGATTCGTCGGACTTGCGCACCGGCAACAGCATGCGTGACTTGATTTCAATCAGCATCGCCGCCATCAGCAGATACTCAGCGGCCAGCTCCAAATTGCGCTGACGAATTTCTTCAACATAAACCAGATACTGGCGCGTCACCTCGGCCATCGGAATATCGAGGATGTCGAAATTCTGTTTGCGGATCAGATAGAGCAGCAGGTCGAGCGGGCCTTCGAAGGTATCGAGAAATACTTCGAGCGCATCGGGCGGGATGTACAAATCCTGCGGCAGTTGGTGCACCGGCTGGCCATACAAGCGCGCGAAGGGCGCGGCAGGCTCGTCCGCACTCACCCTCAGTTCAATCGCTCCCTGCGTCTCAACGGCCGCTGCCAGCGCCTCCTGCACATCAGCAGACATGGATGCGCTCAAACCTTGGTTTGATAGACGTAGCCGGTCTGATTGACGCGCGCTTCGCCGAACTGCTTTTGCTCGGCAGGGTCGGGATGCCGGTCCCACCAGATTGCGCGGCCCTTGCGCTGCTCGGCGGCGAGCTGCGGCTTTTGCGCCAGCAACTCGCGCATGAATTTGGTGTGGTCAGATTCGTAGTCGTAGGACATGGCTGGAAATCAAGTTGTAGCCCGGCAGATTTTGATTTTAACCGCCTTGCCCAACACTCGACATGCGCCAACGAATAGAAAGGGGGCGCGTCCCCGCGCCCCCTTTTTAATCACGCGCGGCGATTCTATGTGCGGCGAATCACCGCACACGCACTGCGCGCACCGGCGTTGCCAGTGGGCTGGGTTTTGTAGTCGTCAGCCTGCACATGAACGATGAGTCCTTTGCCAACTACACTCGCGGGACCGTCGGCAACGGTGATGACATCCATTTCCACCGAGAAGCTGGCACGGCCCGAGGCATCGGCCTTGAGGGCGGCCAAATCACCGGCGTGGCGCTCGCTGGAATCGTGGTGCGCATGTCCCTTGCCAAAGGGATTGAAATGGCCACCCGTGCTCATGCCGTCACCTGAGCTGCAGTCGCCTTTTTCGTGAATATGAAAGCCATGCTCCTGATTCGCCTTCAGTCCGGTCACTGTGCCAGATACCAGCACTTTCGGGCCGCGCTGAACAAAACTGACCGTACCTGCCGTCACGTTTCCGCGCGTTGGAACCAAATCAGCGACCGCTGCCGGGCCAGATGTGGGACCGGCCGCACAGCCCGCAACAACGCTGGCAAACAACAAGATGGCGGTGGCCCTAAGGTCTGAAGATGAACACAATTTCATGAGTTACCTTCGCGGCAACGCCGCAACAGAGAGAAATGCACCGGTCGCCGAAAAACACTTTGGCGACTGCGGCGCTGGATGAAAAACGGCGCTATTTCTTCACTGGCGCCGCCGGCGCCGGCGTTGATGCCAAGACCCCGGTTTTAGCCATTGCGGTTGCCGCTGGTGCCGCTGCCGCGACCGGAGCGGCAGCAGGCGCCGGCGGCGGCGCTACGCCGGGGCCGAGCGACGGCTTGAACGGCTTGCCTTCGGCCTTGGCCTTGGCGGCGTAGCTCGCCGCCGCTTTGTCTTCGTACTTGGCTTGCAGCTCGGCACCCTTCTTGGCCGCTTCAGCCGCCTTTTGCTTTGCTTCTTCGGCTTTGGCCGGATCTGCCGGCGGCGCGGGTGGCAACTTCGCCAACGCCGTCCCTGCGGCGAGCGCACCGGCAATCAGGTAAACAAGCGATTTCATACCGTCTCCTTTTTATATTGCGGGGCCGCAACCGGCACCGGGCCGCCGCCGCTCACTGCGGGGGCTGCATGCTTGATTTCATCAAACCAATATTCGTGATGCTCCTTCGCCCAAGCTTCATCGACATAGCCGGTCTTCATGGCATTGAAGGCGCCCTCCATGCCGACCGTGCCCATGTAGATATGCCCAAGCGCCATCGACATCATTAACACGGTGGCGATCACGTGCACAAGGTTGGCAGTTTGCATCACCCAGCGGGACTGCTCAAAATTGGGGAAGTCCAACACCAGGCCGCTGGCGCTGGCGGTCATGCCCAGCACCAGTACACCGATCCAGAACCACACCTTTTCACCGGCATTGAAACGGCCTGACGGCACATGCTCGCCCGACACCAAGCCGCCGCCTTTGGCGATCCAGACCGCATCACGCACGGAAGGCCAGTTGTCGCGCAGGAAGGTGAAGAACATGATGACGATGGCAATCGAAAACACCGGACCAACAAAGTTGTGCAGATTCTTGAGCAGGATCGTGAGCCACGCAAACAGCGTGTGGCCGATGACCGGCAACAACACATGCTTGCCGAACAACATCACCAGCCCCGATATGGCCAGAATAGAAAACGAAATCGCCACCGTCCAGTGCACCGTACGCTCAAAGCCGGTAAAGCGCGGCACCAAGCGCCCGGTGGGCTGCTCCTTGAGCTTGATCGTGCCTTTCCACAGATAAAACAGCACCCCCGCTCCAAGCGCGCCAAGGAACAGCAAGCCGCCAAGCGGAATGATCTGGTTGTTGCGCCGCTGCCGCCAGGTTTCGCCCCCGGACTGCACCAGCACGCCGGCATCAACGCCACGATCCGTCGTGTAGTGGGATTTCTCCGAGCGCACTTCACGCCAGACCGGTGCATTGTTGCCCGGCTGCGTTTGCTGGCGCTTGGCCTGCTCTGCAGCGTTGGGGTTGAGCACAGAGTCAAAGGTCTGTGCGGGTGCCGCTGGAGCGGTGGGTGCAGCTTGCGCGGCTGGTGCCGCTTGGGCGCTGGGCGCTGCTTGCGCCTGCGCGGCGGGCGGCGAACCCGCTGCTGCTGCTGGCGCACTTTGCGCCAGCACCGCTGCGTGCCATCCGCAGAGTGCAAGGGCGCACACCCCAAGCCACGCCGTCAAGAGTGGTGGTCTTCTCATGCTTGCCCCTTACTCGGCCCGGTTATATTCGTTTTGGGCTTGCTGCCGGGTGCGCATGGATTTCTCCCATGCGGACTTGTCACCGGCTTGCCAGCTCTTGTCTTGCGAGTAAGGCGACGGACCCGCATCGTAGGGACGCGTGTCCGGCTTGCCTTGATATTTGCCCTGTTTGTAGGTGGTGGCCTGCCCCATTTGCTGTGCAGAATCGCCGCAACCGGTCACAACCATCGCCGCCAAAGCCGCTCCCACCATGGGTTTCCAATGCATCATCAAATGGTTCCTCATGACTTGGGGGCCGCTGCAGGGGCTGCACCACCAGCCGGCGGGCCATAGGCCGAACCCCAGCCATACGCTTCCGAACCCTTGCCACCGCGCTTCAATACGCGCGTGCGATAGATGTCGGCCACGATATCGCCATCACCCCCGAGCAACGCCTTGGTCGAGCACATTTCCGCACAAGCCGGCAACTTTCCTTCGGCGAGCCGGTTGCGCCCGTATTTCTGCCACTCTTCGGCACTGTGATCTTTTTCTGGACCGCCGGCGCAGAAGGTGCACTTGTCCATTTTGCCGCGCAGACCGAACGCGCCCGCCTGCGGGAACTGCGGCGCGCCAAACGGGCAGGCGTAGAAACAGTAACCGCAGCCGATGCACAGGTCTTTGTCGTGCAGCACCACGCCTTCGTCGGTCTTGTAGAAGCAATCAACCGGACATACCGCCATGCACGGCGCGTCAGAGCAATGCATGCAGGCGACCGAGATCGACTTCTCACCCGGCACGCCGTCGTTGATGGTGACCACGCGGCGGCGGTTGACGCCCCACGGTACTTCGTGCTCCTGCTTGCAGGCGGTCACGCAGCCGTTGCACTCGATGCAGCGCTCTGCATCACACAAAAATTTCATTCGAGCCATGTCTATCTCCTATTTATGTGTGCGCTGGATCAGGCAAATTTCTCGACGTTGCAGATCGTCGTCTTGGATTCCTGCATCATCGTCACGCGGTCATAGCCGTAGGTCGTGGCGGTATTGACAGCCTCACCACGGATGATTGGTGCCGAACCTTCAGGGTAGAACTCCTTCATGTCTTTCCCTTGCCACCAGCCCGAGAAGTGGAACGGAATGAA
This sequence comes from Burkholderiales bacterium, assembly GCA_031430015.1. Taxonomy (GTDB): domain Bacteria; phylum Pseudomonadota; class Gammaproteobacteria; order Burkholderiales; family JAEUOS01; genus CANJDH01. Next base: position 633 of record JANPAR010000243.1, on the reverse strand, counting down.
GCAGGTGCCGGCATCGACCCGCTCGGTGACCATCGCTTTGACCTTGATCTGCGCACCGGTAGGCGTCTTGACCCACACCATGTCGCCATTGCGGATGTTGCGGTCATTCGCAGCCTTGGGATTGATTTCGATAAAGTTCTCCTGCTGCAACTCGGCAAGCCAAGGGTTCGAGCGCGTTTCCTCGCCACCACCCTCGTATTCGACCAGGCGTCCCGAGGTGAGCACCAGCGGAAACTTCTCATGGGCCTTGTCGGCAATCGCCTTTTGTTGCACCGACTTGTAGAGCGTCGGCACGCGCCAGAGGTTTTTGACGTCGTCGTGGGTCGGATACTTGGCGACCATGTCAGCCCGAGTCGAATACAAGGCCTCACGATGCTGCGGCACGCCATCAGGGAAGTTCCACACCACGGCACGCGCCTTGGCGTTGCCGAAAGGATGGCAACCATGCACCTTCATCGCGACCCGGATGATGCCGCCGGAAAGGTCGGTCTTCCAGTTCTTGCCTTCGGCGGCAACCTTCTCTGCTTCGGTCAAGTCATCCCACCAGCCCAGTTTTTTGAGCAGGACATGGTCAAACTCAGGGTAGCCGGTAGTGATGTCCGCGCCCTTCGAGTGCGAACCGTCCTCGGCGAG
>JANPAR010000242.1:0-2587 GCA_031430015.1 Burkholderiales bacterium | reverse complement strand
GCGTCATCGCGCCCGAGTTGATCGAGATTGCGCTGGGTCGCGCAATTGTCGAGGTCGTGCCGCCCCTCGGCCTGCATCGCGCTCTCGATGATCTTCTGTTGCCAGTGCGTGTGGCCGTGGCGAAAGTAAATCACGTAGCCGCCATTGGCGAGGGCGCGCATCAACTCTGGTGTGCCGCGCGGGCGCTCAGCAGCGTTTTGCGCTTGTGCAGTAGGGCTGAGCGTGCATATCGACAGCGCGGCGAGCAGTAGCGGTGTGAGCCGTCGCGGCATCAGCAGCAACGGCACAAGCGACAACGGCACAAGCGACAACCGCACAAGCAGCAACATGCAGCCAATGCTGGCGCGGCACAAACCGTCGCTGCGCGAAAGCGCAGCAGTCACGCAAAGGCGCACATCATGGGCTGGCATAAAACACCCCGAAGTGCCGCTTCGCATCGGTCCACCAGCGCGTATGCGCGAAACCGGCCTTGCCGAGCAACGCGATGAATGCTTCGGGTTGGTACTTGTATGAATTTTCGGTATGAATCCGCTCGCCCGTCTTGAACACGCGCTCGCGCCCGCCGAGGACGATGCGCGTCTCGCGCAGCGCCTGCAGATGCATCTCGATGCGGCTCTCGTCACGATTGAACAGCCCGACGTGGCTGAACGCGCCGACCTCGATGCTCGCGCCGGTGAGGCGCTTGATGTGATTGAGCACGTTCTTGTTGAATGCCGCTGTCACGCCCGCCGCATCGTCGTAGGCTTCCACGAGCGTGGTCTCGTCTTTAACCAAATCCACGCCGATCAACAGGCCGCTGCCCGCCACCGCGCAGTAGCGCTGCACTTGCGCGAGGAAGTGTTGCGCGCCGGCCGGCGTGAAGTTGCCGATGGACGAGCCGGGATAAAAAAACGTCACCGGCTCCGGCCCCAACACGCCATCGAGATTGAGCGTGGTCGAGAAATCATCGATCAATCCGGTGAACTTTGTGTCCGGTGCCTCGGCCGCAAACTCGGCCAGCGCGGCTTCGACAATGCCGCGCGCCACGTCGACTGCGACGTAGCGTGCCGGGTCGAGAAACGGAAACCAGCACGCCGCCTTTTGGCAATCGCCTGCACCCAAATCCACCAACTGCTTGCGTGTGCCCACGGCCTGCACGATGGCATCGCGGTGTGTTTCAAACACGGCAGCCTCGGTGCGGGTCACGTAATACTCGGGCAACTCGCAGATCGCCTGGAACAGACGGCAACCGAGTGCATCGTAAAAATATTTCGGACTGATGCTGGCCGCAGGCGCGAACAAACCAGCGGCGATTTCGGCGGCGGCGTCGGGTTGCGGACGCGCGCCGACGCGGTCGATCAGGTTAAAGGCGGGTTGCAGCGTGTCGGCGTGATTCAATTCGGTCTCCAGCATGATTCATTTATCCGGCCAATGTCGGCTGAGCGTCACGGCGGTTCTGTGTCAGTGTGCTCACCCACAGAGCATGAAGTTAGTTTACGCGGCGCGCAAGTACCTGGATGCGTTTCGTGAAAACCGTTGGTGGGAGCGGTGCTTCAGGCCTGCGCCGGCGCACTTGCGAACTAGGCCGGGCAGCGGCTATCGCGGCGGACGCGCACCGGTGGGCTCGACGTAGTGTTTCCAGCGGAAATAAATCAACAGCACGATCGCCACCAGGGCCATGCCGGCCAGCGTGATCCAGAAGCCCAGGGGCGCGTCGGCGCCGGGAATCACCTTGAAGTTCATGCCGTAAATACCGGAGATCAAGGTCAGCGGCATGAAGATCGCCGTGATGATGGTCAGCGTGCGCATGATCTGGTTGGTGCGATTCGCGGTCGCCGAGAAATGCAGTTGCACTGCCGACTCTGCCGTCTGCTCCAGCCGCTGCGCGTGATTGAGCACGCGCGCGATGTGCTCGACGAGGTCGGAGAGGCGCACGTTCATCGCATCCGACAATTCTTCGAGATGATGGTCGCGCCACTCCTGGATCGCATCACGCTGCTCTTCGCACAAGTGTTCGAGCTTGCGGATTTCGATGCGCTGCTCAAGCAGCGAATACCAGTCGTCAAACGGGCGGCGCGGGTCGAGCAGGTTGCGCTGCATGCGGTCGAGCTTGTCGGTGAGTGGCTGGCGCAATTCGAGGTAGCGGTCGACCATCGCGTTGAGCACGCGATAGACCAGTTCGATGGGCGAGGCCGGCATGCGCGCCGCGTTCGACAACAGACGCGTGCGCACCGTGCCGATGGCGGGGGCCTCGTCAGGCCGCACGGTGATCAGCACGCGGCCAAACACGATGAAGGTGATGGGCGTGCTCTTGACGCGGTAAGGCTGGGTGTTGACCGGCCCGTAGCGAAATTCTTTGCCGTCGGCTGCCTTCACCGTCTTATCGTCATCGGCCGGCCCGGTCTGCGCCGACAGGCCGCGGAATATCACCATCTCGTAATCGCGCGTGTTGTCGAAATACGAAGGATGAAATTCGTTGGCCGCATCGGTCATGTGTGCATCAAAAATGCGCACACCGGTAAGTTTTTCAGCCAGGTCACGCCACGCCTCGCCCGGCTCGTTGATGGCAGCGTCAATCCACAGCCAGCCATCCGGCGGCAGCGCATCG
>JANPAR010000241.1:0-9141 GCA_031430015.1 Burkholderiales bacterium | reverse complement strand
TTCTGGCTGCGCTCGTTGCCGCCGTATTTGATTTTGATGGTGGTGGACCAGATGCGGCGCGCAACGCGGCCGATCACCGAATACTCCGGGTCCATGCCGTAGGAAAAGAAGAACGACAGGTTGGCGGCGAAGTCGTCGATGTGCATGCCACGCGCGAGGTAGGCCTCCACAAAGGTGAAGCCGTTCGACAGTGTGAGCGCGAGTTGCGACACCGGGTTGGCGCCGGCTTCGGCGATGTGATAACCGGAGATCGACACCGAGTAGAAATTGCGCACCTTGTGATGCACGAAGTATTCGGCGATGTCGCCCATCACCTTGAGCGAGAACTCGGTCGAGAAGATGCAGGTGTTCTGGCCCTGGTCTTCCTTGAGGATGTCGGCCTGCACCGTGCCGCGCACGTTCTCGAACACCCAGGCGCGAATCTTTGCGGCTTCATCTGACGTGGGTTCGCGCTTGTTGTCGGCGCGGAATTTGTCGAGGTTCTGGTCGATCGCGGTGTTCATGAAGAACGCGAGGATGGTCGGTGCCGGGCCGTTGATCGTCATCGAGACGCTGGTGTTCGGCGAGGTGAGGTCGAACCCGCCGTAAAGCACTTTCATGTCGTCGAGCGTGGCAATCGACACACCGGAATTGCCGACCTTGCCGTAGATGTCCGGGCGCAGGTCTGGGTCATTGCCGTACAGCGTGACCGAGTCGAACGCGGTCGAGAGGCGCTTGGCCGGCATGTCTTTCGACACATGGTGAAAGCGCTTGTTGGTGCGGAACGGATCGCCTTCGCCGGCGAACATGCGCGTCGGGTCTTCGTTCTCGCGCTTGAAGGCGAACACGCCGGCGGTGTAGGGGAACGAGCCCGGCACGTTCTCCAGCATCAGCCAGCGCAGCTGCTCGCCGTGGTCTTCGAAGCGCGGCAGGGCCACCTTGCGCACCTTGGTCCCCGAGAGCGAGGCATAGGTGAGGGCGGTGCGGATTTCCTTGTCGCGGTTTTTGACGACGTATTCGTCACCGGCGTAGGCCTGCTGCATGGCCGGCCATTGCGCCTGGTGTTGCCTGGCGTCCGGCGTGAGGCGGGCTTCACGTTCCGCGGCCAGCATTTCCAAACCTTGCAAGGCGGCGTCGCCAAAACCGTTGGTGGGGGCGGTTTTCGAAGCCATTGCCTTGGAGGCCCGCAGCTGCTGCGCCTCTCGGGCCAGTGCCACCTGCGTTTTTGCCTGTGCGTGGTAGCCGCGCACGGTGTCGGCAATTTCGGACAGGTAGCGCACCCTGGCCGGCGGCACGATCGGCGTCTGGTTGCTCGACGACTTCACCTTGGCGCGCGGCAGGCGGCCGGGTTTGAGTTGCAAGCCAAGCTCAACCAGGCGCGGGCAGAGCGCCTGATACAAGGCGGTGACGCCATCATCATTGAAGCGGCTCGCCATGGTGCCGTACACCGGCATGTCCTCGGTGGCCACGCTCCAGGCTTCGCGATTGCGCTGATACTGCTTGCGCACATCGCGCAGCGCATCGGGCGCGCCCTTGCGGTCGAACTTGTTGATCGCGACAAAATCGGCGAAGTCGAGCATGTCGATTTTTTCCAGCTGCGAGGCGGCGCCAAATTCGGGCGTCATCACATACAGGCTGGCATCGACCAGCGGCACGATGGCGGCATCGCCCTGGCCGATGCCCGAGGTTTCGACCACGATCAAGTCAAAACCCGCGACCTTGCAGGCGGCAATCACGTCAGGCAGGGCTTTGGAGATTTCCGACCCCGCCTCACGCGTGGCGAGCGAGCGCATGAAAATGTTGGCGCGGCCTTCTGCCGAGTTGATCGCGTTCATGCGGATGCGGTCGCCGAGCAGCGCGCCGCCCGACTTGCGCCGTGATGGGTCGATGGAAATGATCGCGATGCTCAATGCGTCATCCTGATCGAGGCGAAAGCGGCGGATCAATTCATCGGTGAGCGAGCTCTTGCCCGCGCCGCCGGTGCCGGTGATGCCGAGCGTCGGCGTATTGATCTTCGCCGCGGTGTCGAGCAGCCCCTTGTGCAGCACAGCGTCAGCCTTGCCATTCTCCAGCGCGGTGATGCATTGCGCGAGCGCGCGGCGCTGCGCTTGCTCGCTGCCGCGAATGGCGTCAAGTGCTTTGGGTGCGTAGGTCGAGAGATCCACATCACAGCGTTCGAGCATGTCCCAGATCATGCCGACGAGGCCGAGCTTCTGGCCGTCTTCCGGCGAGTAGATGCGCGTCACGCCGTAGGCATGCAACTCGCGGATTTCCTCGGGGACGATCACGCCGCCGCCGCCAGCGAAGATCTTGATGTGGGCGCCGCCGCGTTCCTTGAGCAGGTCCACCATGTACTTGAAGTACTCGACGTGCCCGCCCTGGTAGCTCGACATGGCGATGCCCTGCGCGTCTTCCTGCAAGGCGGCGGTGACGACTTCATCGACCGAGCGGTTGTGCCCGAGGTGGATCACCTCAGCGCCTTGCGCCTGCAGGATGCGGCGCATGATGTTGATCGAGGCGTCATGCCCGTCGAACAATGAAGCTGCAGTGACGAAGCGCACCTTGTTCTTGAGTCTGGGGCTCTCCAACTGCTTTTGCACGGAAAGATCGGTCATGGTGCGCCTCAAAGTCTGGAGATGCCGCGCGTGCGGCAGTTCGAAAAATGATTGTATGCCTCGCCGGCGGTGCGCGAAGGGCGCAGCCTAACGGAGCACCGGGTCGCCGCGTACGAGCCAAGGGGCGGACACGCCCGGAACGAAGACTACTTGACGTTTACGTAAACGTCAATCTGGCCGACGGCTATTCGAAACACTCTCTCCTGCCTTCAGGCTGGAACATGCGGCCGAGCAGGCCGGTCCAAGGGGCATGGTCCGAACACGCTAATGACGCATTACGTGCGCCACCGCACCAATTCAGGCGAAATCCATCACTACACTGCCTCAGTAACCAAATCCTTCAGGAGCACACGATGAACCCTCTGACAAAATATGCCGCTGGCGCACTTATTTCGCTCATAGCCGGCGGAGCACTGGCGCTTGAGGCGCCCGATGTGGTCGTCAAGAAGGCGGTTGGGGAAGTGACTGCGGCAATCAATGCCGACCAATCCATCCAGAATGGCAATCGGCAGCGCATCAACGCCTTGGTCGACCAAAAGGTGGTGCCCCATCTGAGCCTGAAAACGATGACGCGGGCGGCTGCCGGACCCCACTGGGCGAAAGCCACGCTGGCCCAGCAGCAGGCACTGACCGTCGAATTCAAGCGCTTATTGACCAATACCTACTCCGGTGCGTTTACCAATTACCGGCCCTCAACCAAGATCGACTACCCGCCCCTGCGCATGGCAGCAGGCGACACCGATGCCGTGGTGCGCTCGTTTGTCAGCGTTACCGGCGACCGGCCAATTCCTGTTGACTACTATCTGGAAGTGATTGATGGCGACTGGAAAGTGGTTGATTTCAGCGTGTACGGTGCGCGCATGGTGGAAACCTACAAAAACCAGTTCACCGGCGCAATCTCGTCGGGCGGCATAGATGGGCTGATCAAGGCCCTGGGGGAGAAAAACAACTCCATCGAAGGTCGCAACAAGTCGTAGTCACGCCTGCCCTGCCTGCTGCAGCGGCGCGCTTGTTCATTCCGGAATGGCTTCGGCGATCACCGGCGCCCCTTTTTGCCTGTTCCAGTGCACCCTTTTTGCCCTGCCGCGTTGATTTCTGGACGCCGGGAAATCGCTCCCTCGTCCAATCCTTCAGGGCAGACAAAACGCATGGTCCGCACCACAAAACTCTCTCCCTCCGCCCTCGCGCTGATGACCGTAGTGCTTGGATTTCTCACCTTCGCTGTCGGTCCGGCGTTAGCGCAGGATGCACCCGATGTCACCATCAGGCAGGCGGTCGACGGGGTGACTTCTGCACTCGAGACCGACAAGGCCCTGCTTGGCGGCGACCGGGCCCGCATCAACGCGCTGGTCGACGCCAAGGTGATGCCCTATGTCAACATCGCGCGCATGACCCAGTCTGCACTGGGCCCGCATTGGGCGCGTGCCACGCCCGAGCAGCGTGCCGCGCTCGGCGCGGAGTTCAAGCGCCTGCTTACCAACACCTATGCCGGCGCATTCACGCGTTACCAGCCGGGCACCAAAATCGAATACCGCCCCCTGCGCATGCAGCCCGGTGACACCGACGCGACGGTGCGCTCGCTGGTCAACATCCATGGCGGAGAGCCGATTCCGCTTGACTACTTTCTGGAGCAGATCGACGGTGCCTGGAAAGTCACCGATCTGTCGGTATTCGGCGCCCGTCTGGTTGAGGTCTACAAGGGCCAGTTTCATGGCGCCATCAGCGCCAATGGGGTCGATGGCCTGATCAAAACGCTGGTGGCAAAGAACAACAGCAACGAAGCCGCTGCCGCACGCTAAGGCAGCCGCCAAGACTCGTTCATTTCGCAAGATAGCGCGGAGGGTGGCTACCAGAGCCACTCTTCGACTGCATGCCGCCGCGAGGCGCTCTGCATGCGCCTCTCCAGCCATGCCGTGCATGCATATCGCCTCCCGGCCAGGCCAGCACTGCGCTATGCTCAGCGACAACAAAAGCCACAGGAGAAGCCGCAATGCGATTGCCCCACGCGCCCCTTCAGACCTCGTTGAAGGAGCGGCGCTTCACTTTTGGCGCCCCCTCCACCACCTTCTTCACCATCGGTGCCCTGTGTCTGGCAGCTTTGCTTGCCGCAGTACCGGCACGTAGCCAAGCCCAGGACAACACTGCGCTCGCCAATCGCAAGATCCGGCTGGTCGTGCCCTTCACGCCGGGCGGCAGCGTCGATGGCGTGGCGCGCACGATGGCCGACGCCTTGCAAAGAGGTTCGGGCGCATCGGTCATTGTCGAAAACAAGCCGGGCGCCGGCGGCAACATCGCCGCCAACCAGGTAGCCAAAAGCGGCGGTGGCGACAGCATCAGCCTGCTGGTCAACAGCATCAACCATTACGTCAACCCGGTACTGGTGCGCAATAGCGGCTATGACGCATTCAAGGATTTCGTGCCGGTCGCGCACCTGGGCACGATGCCCTACGTCTTCGTGGTGCCACCGGCCAGCAAGCTCGAATCACTCAAGGATTTCGTGACCGCGGCCCGTGCCGAACCGGCCAAACTCTCATGGGGTTTCGGCGGCAACGGTACGCTCGGCCATTTTCTGGGTATGGCCCTCGAGGAAGCGGCCAAGATCAAGGGCAACCCGATTTCCTATCGCGGCGGGCCTGACCTGCTTAGCGCCCTCGGCGGCAACCACATCGACATGGTCGTAATGACGGTCCAGAGCGCGGCGCCGCTGATCCGCCAGGGGCGCCTGAAAGCGATTGCGATTGCCGGTACGCAACGCAACAAGGTGCTGCCCCAGGTGCCGGCTGCGAGCGAGCAGGTGCCCGGGTATCAACAACTGAACGGCTATGCGTTCATGCTGGCGCCAGCCAGTACGCCCGATGCCCTGCTCTTGCAGATCCACCGCGAAGCAAACCTGGCCGTGCGTTCGGAAGCGTTCGCCAAACGTCTCGATAGCGATGGCGGCACGGTGATGAGCTTCGCCACGCCCGCCGAGACCAGAGCCTGGTTCGACCAGGACGGCGCGGTGTGGGAGGCGCTCACCCGCAAGGCCGGGTTGAAGGTGGAATAGCAGAGGACGCGAACACCAGGCGGCGTCGGGGGCAGCCGCCCGGTCAACGCGACGGCATCGCACCAGCGCCCGGATTGCGGACGATACCTATGCGTGTGGCCGGCGGCTTGCCGCTACACTGGCACTCCGCTTGACTGCCTGCCGCAATCGGCCAACCCGTCAGAGACGGGACGTTGATGGCGCACTCTGTTGATGGCGCATCCCCTCCCCGCCCAAATCTGGAGAACCCCATGGTAAGACTCGCCAACCTGCCCGCCGCCGAACGCGAAGGGCATCTCAACCGCATTGCCACCCTGCCCAAGTTTGAAACGCGGCCGTTCGTGAAGGGGCCTGCACTCAACCAGCGCCGCGTCGCCCTCATCACCACCGCCGGTCTGCATCTGCGCAGCGACGTGCCGTTTGACAACGGCGGCGCGGGTACTGATTACCGCGTGATCCCCGCTGACGCGCCGCCAGCCGATGTGGTCATGAGCCACGCCTCGGTCAACTTCGACCGCAGCGGCTTTCAGTCGGACTGGAACGTGATGTTCCCGCTTGACCGCCTCAAGGAGCTAGTGCGCGACAAGATCATCGGCTCGCTGGCGAAGTTTCACTATTCGTTCATGGGTGCGATGCCGCAGATCACGCGCTTTGAGCCCAAGGCGCGCGAGCTCGCCAAACTGCTTCGGGGCGATGGCGTTGATGCGGTCGTGCTCACCCCGGTCTGACCGGTTTGCACGTGCGCCGTGAGCGCACTGGGCCAGTACCTTGAAGAAGAAGGCATCGCGACCGTTTCCATCAGCTTGATCCGCGAACACAGCGCCGCCCTCAATCCGCCGCGTGCGCTGTGGGTACCGTTCATGCTGGGCCGCCCGCTCGGCGTGCCCAACGACGACGCGTTCCAGCGCAGGGTGTTGCAGGCCGCGCTGCATTTGCTGGAGCGCGACAGCGGGCCGGTGCTGGAAGATTTCACCGAGGACGCGCCCTATCAAGACCTGGGCGACGTACCCGAGGCCGAGAATTGCCCGGTCAGTTTTCCGCGCAAAAAGTCTGACGGCTCGCTCGCAGAGCGCCTTGGCGACGAGATTGCGCAATTACAAGCCTGGCACGAAGTAGCGGTCAAGCAACATGGCCGCACCACGCTCGGCATGACCGGCTTGCGTCCGGCGGCGCTCGGCACCTACGTGGCGGCATGGCTGGGGTCTGCGCCGCCCGTGCTGTATCGCGAGGGCATGACGCCGGGTGGCGCGCTCAAGCTCGCCGCTGACGAATTGAAGACCTTCTACTACGAAGCCAAGTCAGTGCAACCGGGCCGCCATTCGCCGGTCAGCATTGCCGAATGGTTCTGGCTCGAGACGGCAGCAGGCGAAGCGTTTATGGCGCTGCGCGACATGGCGGCCAAGAGCAGCGAGCCATCGATGAAAGGCCTCGCGACCTTGAGTCTGGTGCCCCGTTCGGTGCTGGGCATGATTGCCGCACGCGCCGCGGAAACGACGGTGAGCGGAGCGGCGGCATGAGCGAGTTTGTGCTCTATAACGCGCCGCAGTCCACCTGCAGCCAGCGCGTGCGCTTCGTGATGCATGCCAAGGGCCTCACCTACGACGACCGCCGCCTGGATCTGTTTTCCGGCGATCAGTTGAAACCCGATTATCTGAAGATCAATCCGAATGGTGTCGTGCCGGCACTCTTGCATCAGGGCCGCGCGGTGCTCGACTCGGCCGTCATCATCGAATATCTCGACGAGGTCGAACCCGGCGTCAGTTGCTTCACTCCCACCGATGCGGTCGAGCGCGCGCGCATGCGCTCGATGATGCGTTACATCGATGAAATTCCCACGCCGTCGATCCGCATTCCGTCCTACAACCTCGCGTTCCTGCCGCACTTCAAGGACATGAGTGAAGAGGCCTTCGTCGCTCTGGCCAATTCCAAACCTCTGCGCAAGGAGTTCCTGCTCTCGATGGGGCGCAGCGGATTTCCGCAGGCCGAGATGGATCAAGCCACGGATCGCCTCACCCGCGCCGTCGCGCGCATGGATCAATGGATCAACGAGAACGGCGGGCCGTGGATGATGGGCAGCCAGATATCACTCGCCGACGTTGCCATCATGCCGGTGATCGTGCGCATGGACGACATCAACCTTGACGGCGCCTGGGCCGACAAGCCGGCCATTGCGAACTGGCTCGGATTGATTCGCGCGCATCCGGCATTTGCCAAAACTTACTATCACGGCTCATTGCTGACCGAAAAGTATCCGCATCTTGCGGTGTTACGCGAGAAGAAGAGCGAGGCCGCATGAATACGCGATCCGCACAGCGCAGTGCGCGCGCGGCCAGCTTGACTGTTGTTCGCGTCTGCACGGCCCTATGCCTGGCCACATCGCTTTCCTGCGGCAACCTGGCATGGGCGCAATCCGCTTCGGCCTACCCCGCCAAACCAATCCGCTTCGTCGTGCCCTTCACCCCCGGCAGCGCGAGCGACATCCTCGGCCGCACGGTGGGCGAGAAGCTTGCCGCGAGCTGGGGCCAGCCAGTCAATGTGGAGAACCGCCCGGGCGCAGGGGGCGTCATCGCCACCGGGCAGGTCGCCAAGGCCGAGCCGGATGGCTACACCTTGATCGTCGTGTCCGCCGGCCACGTGGTCAATCCGCTGCTCTATGCCAACCTGCCATACGACACGCTCAAGGATTTGGCAGGGGTGATTCCGTTTGCCAGTTTGCCCAGCGTGCTCGCGGTGCCGCTGTCGCTCGGTGTCAAGTCGTTGCCTGAGCTGATAACGCTCGCCAAGTCCAAACCCGGCAGCCTCAACTATGCCTCGGGCGGCATCGGCAGTGCATCGCACGTCAATGCCGAAAAATTTCTGGCTGCCACCGGCATCGACGCCGTGCACGTGCCGCTCAAGGGCGCGCTCGACATGGTGACCGAGACCGTGGGCGAGCGCACGCAGTTTGGTTTCTTCCCGATCATCGCTGCCCTGCCGACGGTGCGTGCAGGCAAGCTCACCGCCATTGCGGTGTCATCGGCCGCGCGCTCGGCGGCCCTGCCCGAGGTGCCGACAGTTGCGGAAGCCGGTGTGCCCGCGGCCGAATTCAATTTCTGGATTGGCCTGCTGGCCCCCGTCAAAACACCGCGTGACATCGTTGAGAAACTCAACGCCGAAATCGGCCGCATCCTGCAGACGCCTGACGTGCGCGAACGCCTGACGCGCCTTGGCGCCGTACCGATGCCGCTCGGCCCGTCACAGTTCGACGGTTTCATGCGCGACGAATACACTGCGCTGTCGCGCATCATCAAGCGAACTGGCGCGGCGCCGAATTAGCCCTTAGCCAAAACACGTTGCGAGAAGCGGAGAGACCATCATGCCCAACATCACCATGCTCGATATCGACGAGCTGAAAAAGACCAAGCTCAAGCCATTGATCGAGCAATGCCTCGAGCACCGCGCGCCCGACCCGGCGTTTCACGCCATGATGGGCCACAACCCGGACCTGGCCGAGGCCGTGTTTATTGCCTGGAGCACTTGCTT
>JANPAR010000240.1:0-6708 GCA_031430015.1 Burkholderiales bacterium | reverse complement strand
GTGGCGTGGCAGTTCGCGCGTGATCACGCAGGCAAGATGGGCAAGTCCCTGCACGCCGCGCCAGCGCGGCCGGCGAAAAGGCCCGCGCGCTAAGCGCAACCCGCGATGACGCAAGTCGTCGAAGTCGTCGCTGCGGTGATCTACAAACCTGATGGCAGCTACCTGCTCGCGCAACGCCCGCCGAACAAGGTCTACGCCGGCTACTGGGAATTTCCCGGTGGAAAAGTCGAGCCCGGCGAAACCCACCTCGCCGCTATCAAGCGCGAAATCCGCGAAGAACTCGATATCGAAATCAACGTGGCCTGCCCATGGCTCACACGCACGCATGTGTACGAACACGCCGCGGTGCGCCTGCATTTTTTTCGCGTGCGTGAGTGGCGGGGTACGCCGCGCGGTCTTGAAGGGCAGCGCTTCGCATTTCAGATGCCCGGTGCCGAAACCGTAGCGCCGATGCTGCCGGCCAATGGTCCGATCCTGCACGCGGTGGGTCTGCCGCAAATTTATGGCGTCACCGATGCCACTGCGTTGAGCGTAGGGAAATTCATGCCCACCCTGGAAGCCGCTCTCACCAAGGGTTTGCGGCTAGTGCAGGTGCGCGAAAAGGACATGGCTGCCGAATCTTTGCGCCACTTCGCACACGCCGTCGTCACGCGCTGCCATGCGCATGGCGCACGTTGCCTCATCAATAGCGATGCTGCGCTGGCGCAAGCCGTGGGTGCTGATGGCGTCCATCTCAACGCGCAGCAGTTGATGCAAACGCAAACGCGCCCAGACCTTGCGCTGGTGGGTGCGTCAGTGCATACGCGCGCCGAACTCGACCACGCAGCGCGCATCGGTTGCGACTTCGCCGTACTCGGCGCCGTGCTGCCGACCGCTAGCCACCCAGGCGCAGCGGGCTTCGGCTGGGATGGGTTTGCCGCGATTGCCAGCGACAGCGCCATTCCCGTCTATGCCATCGGCGGCATGAGCGAAAGCCATCTCTATCCCGCTGCGTGGCAGGCAGGTGCGCATGGTGTCGCCATGTTGCGCGCTGCGTGGCGCTGACCGTCTCGCATTAGCGCTTGACCACGATGCATTCCATCAACGACGCCCACGACTTGGCGAAGGCATCAATCCCGGCGTGCTGAAGCTCTGCGGCCAGCGCTTCGGTGTCGATGCCGGCTTGACGGAAGCGATCGAGCAGGGCGGTGTTGTCCGGCGCGGATGGCAGCATCGTTACGCGTGCTGTCCCGGCGGCGGCGAACGCGAGCAAGGTTTTCTCGGGCAGGGTGTTGATGGTGCCGGCCAATGCGAGCGCTTCGACGTAGTAGGACGGGGAAATGGCGGGATCCTTGGTGCCGGTGCTGGCCCACAGCAAGCGTTGGGGCCGCGCACCTGCGGCGGCGAGCGCTTGCCAGCGCGGCGATGCCAGCAGAGCCTGATGAGCGTGCCACGTGCTGGCGGCAATCGCTAGGCCCAGTTGGTTGTTCAGGTCCAGCGGCACTTTCGCGCTCACGGCGGCGTCCCAGCGGCTGACGAACATTGACGCCACCGAGGCGACGTTGAGATCGAACCCTGCTGCAGCGCGGCGCTCAAGCCCGCGCACGTAGGCCTCTGCGGCGGCTGCATAGTGCGCGCGCGAGAACAGCAAGGTGACGTTGACCGGGATGCCGGCAAAAATCGTGTCTTCAATGGCCTGCGCGCCTTCGGCCGAACCGGGGATCTTGATGAACAGATTGGGGCTTTGCGCGCGCGCATGCAGTTGCCGGGCAGATGCCACCGTGCCGGCCGCGTCGCGTGCCAGCAGGGGTGAGACTTCGAGCGAGACCCAGCCGTCGGCTCCGTCGCTCGCTGTGTGCAGAGGCCGAAACAGCGCCGCCGCTTGCTTGAGGTCTTCCAGCGCGAGATCGAAAAACACTTCTTCGGCACTGGTGGCGGTGGGCCAGCGCGCACGAATCGCCGCATCGTAGGCGGTGCTGTGTTTGATCGCTTGCTCGAAGATGGCCGGGTTGGACGTCAGGCCGGTCACCGACAGTTCGCCAATGTAGCGCGCCAGCGTGCCGTCTGCGAGCAGGGTGCGGGTGATGTTGTCGAGCCAGAGGCGCTGGCCGAGCTGATGAAGTTGTTGTGTGGAATTCATGACGTAAACGGATAAAGGGGATGCCAAACGCGCGCGAGACGCAGTGGACGAAATGAGAAACCGTATTGTCCTTCAACCTCGATGTGCCAGCCGGTGTGCGCGGTGATGTGCGGGGTGACGTACGGAGTGTGGTGATCGGTGACTTGATTGGCGGCGTGCGAAGGGTGCTTCGATGGCGGGAAGGTGATGCGGCTCGCACTGCCGGTGAAGGCTGGCGAGGCGAGTTTGCCGACTGCTGCAAAGTCGCACTCAAGATTCGCATCGCCCCGTCGTTATGGACATTGCGCGCATCCTCAATTGCGTCTGGCTGCATCCGGCCGCAACCGGCAGCGTCGGCGTGCGTCCCGGTGGTTCTGTGGTGCGCACCCGGTTGTGCTCAAGCGTTTTCCCAATCACGGAGGCAGTCATGTGGAATGTGTTGGCAGTGGATGACTCACCGACTTCGCTCGCGCTGCTCGAACGCATGATCGTGCGTCTCGGCCACCGCCCGTTGCTTGCCGATTGCAGCACGCGTGCGTTGGCAGTGTGT
This sequence comes from Burkholderiales bacterium, assembly GCA_031430015.1. Taxonomy (GTDB): domain Bacteria; phylum Pseudomonadota; class Gammaproteobacteria; order Burkholderiales; family JAEUOS01; genus CANJDH01. The sequence continues at coordinate 4,060 of JANPAR010000240.1, read as the reverse complement.
GACGTGGAGCGCCCCGACGTCATGCTGCTCGATGTGATGATGCCCGACATTGACGGTTGGGAACTCGCCGTGCGCCTGCGAGCGCAAGACCGCTTGCGCGCTGTGCCGATTGTGTTCCAGTCTTCGCTTGAAGCGCCCGAAGACATCGCGCGCTGCATGGCCTGCGGCGCTGCGGACATCTTGCCCAAGCCCGTGCGTCTGGCGCGGCTCGCCGCAATTTTTGAAGCGCTTGGCGCGCCTGTTGGCTACGCAGCATCGACCTGTTTTTCTGCCACCTCAACATGGCGTCCGCCGAATTGCGCATAGGCGACGCCCGCCATCACGATGAATGCGCCGGTGATCTTGATCCACGTGAACGACTCGTCGAGCCACAGCCACGACACCAGCGCTGCGACCGGTGGCATCAAGTATTGCAGTGGCGCGCTCCTGGCGGCACCGCGCACCTGATTCACCCAGGCCCACACCATCCAGCCGAGAAATGCTGATACGGTGCAGGACCAGGCAATCAGCAGCCAGACGCGCGTGGGCAGGGCGGAGAAGTCGAATGCCAATGCAGCCGGCAGAGACATCACGAACAGCCACGGCGCGCCGCAAAGGAGTGTCCACGCGAGCAAAATCACCGGGCCGTAGCGCGCAGTGAGCGGGCGCGCGATGATGGTGTAGAGCGAAAACAAAAATGCCGCTGACAGCAGCACCAGATCACCGGCGCCGGCGCGTGCGAGACCGGCGGCGAACTTGTCGGGCAAAAAAATCACGATGCCGAAGAACGCCGCGAGCGTGCCGAGCACTTGCGGGCGATGCAATTTTTCTGCACCGAGTGCCGCGAGGATGAGCAAGGTAAAGAGCGGCCCGCTGGTGAGCACCAGCGAGCTGGAAAATGCCGTTGAGAGATTCATGCCCCAGTGCACCACGCCGACATGCACCGTGTGGCCGATCAGGCCGCAGGCCGCGAAGCGCGGCCAGTCAGCACGCGCCGGCACCGCCTCGCGCCAGCGGCCGCGATAGACCCACGCCAGCAGCGCAAAACCGAGCACCGGCAGCCAGACAAATCGCAAAAACAAAAACACCATCACGCCGGTGTGCGCGAGAATGGTTTTGGTTACCGCGAAATTGCTGCCCCACACCACCATCATCGCGATGGCGGCGAACAGTGACCATTTGACGACGGCGGGGGAATGGATGACCGCAGGCGGATGGATAGCGGCAGGGGGTACAGCGCGCGCAGATGGGGCAGAGACAACGGGACTCACTTGGCAGTCAACATCCGCTCGACATAGCGCGCGATCAAGTCGATTTCGAGATTGACACAGTGCCCGGCTGCGAGATGACGCAGCGTGGTGACAGCAATGGTGTGCGGGATCAGGTTGATGCTGATCTCGGCACCTGCCACAGAGCCTGACTCTGTCGTTGCCGAACTTTGCTTTGCCGCGGCCATCACATCAACAACCGAATTCACGGTCAGGCTTACACCATTGACAGTGATCGACCCTTTGTAGGCGAGAAACTTGGCCAGTTCACGCGGTGCGCGGATCACCAGTTCGTATGACTCGCCCACTGGCGCAAAGCGCATCACTTCGCCCAAGCCATCAACGTGGCCAGAGACGAGATGGCCGCCGAGACGGTCATTCGCGCGCAAAGCTTTCTCCAGGTTGACTTCGCCCGGCTCACCCAGACCGGCTGTGAGGCGCAGGCTTTCGCGCGACACCTCGACCGCAAAGGTCGCATCCCGCTTTGCGATCACGGTCATGCACGCACCTTGAATTGCAATCGAATCGCCGATGCCGACATCATCCAGCCCGAGCGTGCCGGCGTGGATGGCCAGACGCACACCTGCATCCGCGCCGCCGAGCGAGGTGACTGTAGCGATGCGCCCGACGGCGGCGACGATGCCGGTGAACATGGTGATGGTTTCCTTTGTAAGGTTTCTACCGGGATCTGCGTTGCGCCGCCAAACCGCGCCACGTCTCGCTGCGCGCAGCGAAAGGTATTCGTGCGCCGCAATCGAAAATGGCTTCTCGCGCTTTCATCAACGCTTTCATCAACGTTTTCATCAATCAAGGCGCGCGATCAGGCGCAGGTCGGCACCCAACTGATTGACACGATGTATCCGCACTTTGCGGCGCTCCTCGAGATCGGTCAATTCGGGCAGGTTGAACATGCCTTGACCACTATGCCCGATGATGCTTGCCGCAAAATAAATCAGCAACTCATCAACACAGTTTTCACGCAGCAACGAACCATTGAGTTTGAATCCCGACTCCACGTGGACTTCGTTCAGGTTGCGCTGCGCGAGTGCTTTCATCAATGCCGGCAGATCCACCTTTCCAGCAGCATTGGGCAGAGATAAAACCTCAAGACCCGCTCCCACCAAGGCTTTTACGGCATCATCGCTGCCGCCCGCATGCACGATCAGCACCTTGCCTTCCTGCAATATTTTCGCGTCAAGCGCGATCTGCAGATTGCTGTCGACAATCACTTTCAAGGGCTGGCGCGGCGTCGTGACTTCGCGCACGGTCAGTTGCGGGTTGTCTTCCATCACCGTGCCGATGCCGGTGAGAATGGCGCAGGCGCGCGCGCGATAGGCGTGGCCATCCTTGCGCGCTTCGGGGCCGGTGATCCACTGGCTCTTGCCATTGGTCAGTGCGGTTTTGCCGTCGAGGCTGGCCGCGACTTTCAGACGCACCCACGGCAGGCCGCGTGTCATGCGCGCGATGAAGCCGATGTTCAGTTCGCGTGCCTCGGACTCCAGCAAGCCGACGCGCACGTCGATGCCGGCGGCGCGCAAGGCCGCGAATCCTTGCCCCGCCACTTTTGGGTTCGGGTCTTCCATCGCGGCCACCACGCGCGTGATGCCTTCATTGACGAGCAGGTCAGCGCACGGCGGCGTGCGACCGTGATGGCTGCACGGCTCCAGCGTCACATAGATGGCTGCGCCTTTAACGGCGGCGTCGCCACTTTTTTGTTTCGCGTCGCGAATCGCGTTGACTTCCGCATGCGGCTCACCCGCGACTTGATGCCAACCTTCTCCGATGACGCGGTTGTCCTTGACTACCACCGCGCCCACGCGTGGATTTGGTGTCGTAGTGTAAAGGCCGCGCTCGGCGAGTTCGAGCGCGCGCCGCATGTAGGTTTGGTCAAGCGGCGTAAACATGGTCGCGAACAGTGCGTGTCAAAAAAAGGGCCGTGGGCGCGCAGCGCAGCAATCGCCAAACGAGGCGCTTATTTGCGGCCCTTGCGCTGCGGATTGAGCTCAGCAACCACGTCTTCAAATTCTTCCGGGTCGGCAAAGTTGCGATATACCGAGGCGAAACGAATGTAGGCGATTTTGTCGAGTTTTTTCAACTCGCGCATCACCAGCTCACCCAAGCGGTGGGTCGAGACTTCGCGCTCCGCGGTGCCAATCAGTTTTTCTTCCACGCGCAGGATCGCGTCATCGACTTTGTCGGACGACACATCGCGCTTGCGCAACGCAAGCTTGAATGAAGCGCGCAGTTTTTCGCGATCGTAATCGACGCGCGCGCCGTTCTTTTTCACCAGCACCGGCATGCGCAACTCGACCCGCTCATAGGTGGTGAAGCGCTTATCGCACGCGAGGCAGCGGCGGCGGCGGCGGATCACCGCACCTTCGTCCGCCTCGCGGCTGTCAACCACGGCGGTGTCAGAGTCGGGGCAGAACGGGCATTTCACGGCAGTCTACTTTCTACGTTCCGTAGACCGGAAACCGCGTGCACAACATCGCAACCTTGTCGCGCACGCGCGCAAGGTTGGCCTCGTCTTCCGGTGCGTCGAGCACATCAACCACGAGGTTCGCAACCTGCACCGCTTCGGCTTCCTTGAAGCCGCGCGTGGTCATCGCCGGCGAACCAAGACGGATGCCCGAGGTGACCATCGGCTTTTCCGGGTCGTTCGGAATCGCATTTTTGTTGACTGTGATGTGCGCCTTGTCGAGCGCGGCTTCGGCGAGTTTTCCGGTGACTTTCTTGGCGCGCAGATCGACCAGCATCAGATGCGACTCGGTGCGCCCCGAGACAATGCGCATGCCGCGCGCCATGAGCGCCGC
>JANPAR010000239.1:0-8305 GCA_031430015.1 Burkholderiales bacterium | reverse complement strand
GGTTACGGCTGTTGCGAGTAGACTTGTTCATGGTGGTTGAGCTTTCTTGGTTTCAGGTTGAGGATGTCAAGAACCCGCATTCTGGGCCCTCGACTGCTTCAACCACCAACTCAACCTTCAACTACGCGCGGGACATCGCCTAGTGTCAAACGGATTATCAACACGCTTTCTCTGCTTCGCCAAATCAAGCGCAGCGCTCCCAGCAATGACGTGACAGAGCCGCTCCAAGTTAATGACGCCAATCATTCAAATGGCGCTGAGCTTGTGGTGCTTTTTGCAATCGTGGGCCTGCAAATAAATTTTCCTGCTATTTACGAAAGACTCGCAGAGTCGCCCGACTTTGTAACGTGGACGCCAGAGAAATTGGAAAGGCGCTGGGAATTGAGCGGCCCCGATTTCAATCTGAAGACGGGAGACGATCAGTTCAATGAACTTACTCAGGATTGGCACAAAGTCCTCTATCTGCTGTGCAGGCAGAGTTCTTCCTCGCGTAAAACAAATGACATTATTTCGGTATTCGACGAAATTCTTGATGCTCTAAAAGAAATGCAAGAGCAAGAAACGACGACTTCCACGCCATCGCTCGCTTTCTTGGAAGAATTGCTTGTCTCCGTATCCGTGACGTCGGTAGATTCGACAGCAAGCCAATCAGAGAAACGGGGAGTTCGTTCTGATGAAATCACGCAAATTTGTTGGCTAGTACACGAAAATCTTCTCCAACTGCCAGATATTCAACTTGCCAATTGCGATCGATCTAGGAAGTATGCGAGACAGTATCGAGGTTATCGAGAATACGCGATTGAAATTGACGATGGAGGTGTTTTTGCCGAAATTTCGCTAGAGTTCAAACGCGCAAAAAAGGAGCGTCAACGGTATGCCGTTTTCGCCTCGGTAAACGTGAAAATTCCACACGGTAAGACGAAGGTAGTTCGAGAGCGGATAAAGATTGGCCACCTGCCATCTAACATCGTTGCCAAAGAGAAAGGAAGAGATTGGTTGGGTGCCGAAGTCGGAATGTGGGAGTCCGGCAAGGATGTTGATGCAGCTGCGGGAATCATCATAGACAAAACTAAGGATTTTCTAAAGACTGTGGAGCGTTGGTTTCAAAAGGTGATTGCTGAAAGTTAATCTCGACGTCGCATCAGGAGGAGTCCATGTCAGGAAAATGCAAATTCTGCAATTCGACGAGTTACGGTAGTTGTTCAATCAGCCCGCACAAAAAGCATGAGCATCAGGATGATGAAAATCACTGTGCCTTCTGCGGTTCTAGTAGTTACGGTACCTGTTCGAACAGTCCGCATAAGCATCATCAGCATGGAAGTGGTAGGAACAAGTGTATCTATTGTGGTTCGACTAGTTCAGGTAGTTGTTCAAACAGTCCACACGGAAAGCACGAGAAGTAAGTTGACAACGGGGTTTTAATTCTTCATGTCAATCTTTGATTTGATTGCATGTGATCCCGTCATCCAAGAAGGAGAAAAAGACCAAGGCAAATCAGTCCTAACAGACCGAGGCAGATAAGGAAAAAAATAATTCCAAGCTTCATTATGAAGAGAAAAATAAATCCTATTGTCAGCAATACACCGACCACGGCCAACAAAAATAACCAAGACATTCGGTGAGGTCCAGTTTTGCCTATATCGCAACGAAGTGCAGACGCACTCCAAGTGCGCCAGCATATCGCTCGAATTCGCGGTCTTTCGTTGCAAGACCTAGAGGGATAGATTGCAATTAAATTTTTTCCCGTAAGCAGGGATCACCTTGGCTGCATTGCTTTTGGGAATTTTTATCGATTTTCCGCCGAACTTAACAACGGCATCCCCTTTGCGGAGATTTTCAAGCAAAGACAGGAAGTTATTGTCTCCTACGCGACTGTCAGCACTAAAGGGTCCATCGTAAGAAACACGGTTAACGTCGATAGTGAATTTTTGAATCTCTTTGCTGTTGCTCAATTGAGAGAGGGAAACGCTCGATTGTGAATCTGCGTTTCCATCTTTCGTCGGGCACCCGATATAAAGTCGCACACCCTCTTGGTCAATAAAATATTCGAGGTTCCCCTGCCCATATCCTTCTGTCCATCGTCCTTGGGCTGCAAACGAGTTGCCACAAGCGGCAACAAAGGCAAAACCTAAAGCTAGTTTTTTCATTCCATTCATTTCTGTATGCTCCCTTCCCCTGATATAAAAAGTTAAGCACCACGCGAGGATAGTGTTGCCCAACGTGCTAGCACAGGAGCGCAACGCTCCTTGAAACGACGGGTTGGGCGGCGCTTATGCGCTACCGCATAATGCAACATGGCTGATGAGATTTTGGATTGCATGATCTTGCTGCCGCAGAAGTCGTGCAACTTCATCGCCAGATGCTGATTTGATCTGTTCAGTCAGATCGTTAATTTTGTCCTTCAATGGTCGAAGCTGGGCGTCTTGCTGCTCAGCATTGCGAACCCGTTTTTCAAGCCACTCGGCACATTGGATGGCGAAATTTTCCATTCCTGAGATACCTTTCTCGGTATTCATTGAGCAACATTACTCGGACTCGATATTGCGCTTTTCCTGACTCATTCACACAGGTATAAATAAAACCACAAACCCGCACTCGCCGGTGCCACGCCCACGTGGCACATGTGCCAATCCTACGTCAACGCCAGAACAGACGCATCCACAAAATTGAGGATGCGCATTCTGACAAGCGTTTGACGCATATCGCGAAAACCATTGTCAGGCAAGGGGTTCAGACTGCCGACGGCCTGAAACCCTTGGTGGGAGAGCTTCTTCAGGCTTCAGGCCTGGAGCAGCAGCTTGGCCAGTTCCTGCGGCGCGCTCACCATCGCATCATGCCCGGTCTCGATCGTGAGGTATTTCCACTCGGCATCGGCCTTGACGCGCCCTTTGGTGCCGTTGAAATCCGAATAGAAGGGCTTGATGCAGTCGATGTAGGTGCGCGGCAGGAGCTTGATGCCGCGTCCTGCGGCGAGGTTGGGCAGGCGCTGGGTTGAGAGGTAGCAGCCGTAGGGGTGCGGGCGCAGGCGGCGTTGCACCCAGGCGATGTCGTCGGGGTTGCTGAGGCCGAAGGCTGCGGCGTCGGGGCAGGGGATCGTGAGGCCGCCGGAGTCCTTCGCGGCCTTGTTGCGCGCTGCGATCTGTTCGGGCTTGTTGGAGGAGAACCAGCCGTCGCCGTCGTTCGGCACCGAGCCGTCGAGGTAGACCAGGCGGCCGATGCGGCCGGAGCCGTCGAGCCGGTCCGCCGCCCAGGTGATGATCGGGCAGCCGTAGGAGTGGCCGACCAGCACCACGTCTTTGAGCTCATACGTTTCGAGATAGCTCACCACGTCTTCGACGTGGGTGTCGAGGGTGTTTTGTTTCGAGGCGAGGTGGGCGTGTTCGCCCATGCCGGCCAGCGTGGGGGTGTGGACTTCATGGCCTGCGGCGCGCAGCAGGGGTGCGACGCGGCTCCAGCACCAGCCGCCGTGCCAGGCGCCGTGGATCAATACAAAAGTGCTCATGCGGGTTTCCCTTCGAGAAAGAGTTGGGTGGTGGTGGTGGCTGCCGCTTCCAGGCCGGGCTGGAGGCAGTCGATGCGGGTCAGGTCTTGCATGTGATGTCGGTGTAGGCCATGCGCTCTATCAATTCACCTATTGGAGTGCAACCTCATGCTATCGTCAATTGCAAGCTGGACTGGAAATTTCTGGTCGGCGCTGGGCCTCTGGAAATTTTCGGAGGCCTTTCGCTTTCTGCCGAAGGGGCGCTGAATCGTTCGGCCCCCACAGCCACCGTGAATCAATTTCTTTGGCTCACCTTTAGCTCACCTTTGGCTCATTCGGAAGCTAATGCGTCGCCTAAAGATCTTTTAAAAACAATAGCTTATATTTTTTCCATCCGGTCTTTGGCGCAAATATTCAAAGAAAGTTGCCAAATTCGCCGTGTTTTGAGCCAAAGAAAAAGCTATTGCCCATCGATCAGGCGATAGCGCGCAATCGCCCGCGTTCCATCCATGCTCACAGCAGACGCATCGAGCAAATCGGCAAGCGCCCGCTTGAGTTGCGCCCGGCTTACTTCAGGGCCGATACGGCTGCTGATCTCGCCAATTTTTGAGCGCGGATAACGCCGCAAATCCTCACGCACCAGCTCTTGCAGCCGGTGCGGCTCAATGCGCAGCAATGTGGTTGGCACCTTCACCTCGACGCCACGCAGCAACTCCGGAGCAACGAAATACCTCGTGGCGCTCGTGCGGCCCGCGGTATGCACCGCCCCAAACACCTGCAGCCGCCCGAGCCACACTGCAAGCTCATCCGCACCATCCGTTTCAAGCATCGCGGCCAATTCCCTCGCCGTCATGCCTTCCGTTTATGCCAACGCACCAAGCGTAATGCGCTCGCGCTGCGTCAACCCAAAACGTTCATCCGCGTCCTTCACCAGCCGCATCACCTCGGGTTTCACAATGCGCCGCTGAATCGTCACCTTGACCCAATCCACGCCCTCCTCCGGCACCGGCGCCGGGCGGCCTTGCGACAGCAGCCGGTCGTAGATCAGATCAAAGCCGCTGCCCTCACGCTCCATCAAACCCAGATCGTGGAACACCCGCGCCAGGCCCTCGTTGCGGCGCCGGCTCGCATGCAGCATGTTGCGCGGTGTGACCCCCAGCGGCAGGCGGCCGGGGTTCACCACTTCAAGCCGCTCCGGATGCAGATTGAGATAAATGTCACCCTGCTGCGTATACGGCCGGTGCACCAGCGCATTCACCAGTAGCTCGCGCACCACTTTCTCGTCATAGGCCGGCACACTGCGTCGGTACAAACCTTCGGCCACCTCGTAGCTCTCGCGAAAATCCGGCACCTCGCGCCAGATCGCATCGACCAGTTCGACCGGCGACAGCGCACAGTCGTCCCACACCCACTTGTTGATCTTGTTGCCCTGCTCGTCGTATTTGATCGCCTGCACCAGCGGCGCAGTGCCCAGCGCCCGCCGGTCTGCCGTGGCGCCGAGCAGCAGCACGCCCAAATGCGTCAGCGTGGTGTTGGCAGACAACCCGGCGGCCAACCCATAGTGCGTCAGCAACTCATCTGACCGCTTCTCCTTCACGGAATCCTTGACGCGGTCAGCACTGTGGATGCCTGCAACAAAGCGCGTCAGCTTAGCCGTGTCAACCGCATCACGCGGCACCCGGCTATCCATCGCCTCCCAGGGCCGCCCCGGCCGCTCATTGGCCAGCCGCAGCACATCGTCGCCCAGCACCGGCTGACAGGTATCACCCACCCGCAAAAAATAACGCCCGTCACGCGTCGACGCCACGCTGGGCGAACGGTCAATCGCCAGCTCGATGAACTCGCCGCCATTGGCCGCGCTGCGCAAGCTCGGCAGCGCCTGCACGTTCACCGTCAACTCACCGATGCGCCTGCGCAAACGATCCAGCAAATCCGGCGGTACCGTCTGCCCGGCAGGCGGCGCTGCCTCGCCATCTTCTATGCCGATCAGCACGCGGCCGCCCGCACCGTTGGCGAAGCACACGCAGTCTTTCGCCAGCGCATCCCAATCGGCTGATTTGCCGGTGATGGTGCGCAGGGATTTGCGGTCGGTGTGCTGGTCTTCGAGGCTCATTGGAGAAACCTATGAATAGCGACTCATGCGGGTTTCCCTTCGAGAAAGAGCTGGGTGGTGGCGGTAACGGCGGCTTCCAGGCCGGGCTGGAGGCAGTCGATGCGGGTCAGGTCTTGCATGCTGCGCAGCCAGGTCAGTTGTCGCTTGGCCAGTTGCCGGGTGGCGGCGAGGCCCTGCTCGCGCAGGACGTCGTGGTCGATTTTGCCATCGAGGAACATCCAGGCCTGCCGGTAGCCGACGCAGCGCATCGACGGATGGTCCGGCGTGAGAAGCGGATACTGGCGGCGCAGGGCCTTGACCTCGTCGAGCAGGCCGCGCGCGAGCATCGCGTCGAAACGCTGCGCGATGCGCTGGTGCAGCACTGCGCGGTCGGAGGGTTCGAGGGAGAACGTGAGCAGGTCGAAGGGGAGGGCTTCGGGTGCGCGTGTGGCGTGGCTCAGCAGCGCCGACATTGGCTGGCCGGTGATGCGATGGATTTCCAGTGCGCGCGAAATGCGTTGCGAATCATTGGGTGCCAGGCGCTGTGCGGTCTCGGCATCGACTTTGGCGAGTTCGGCGTGTAGTGCGGGCCAGCCTTGCGCGTAGGCGGCTTGTTCAATTTCGGTGCGGATGTCCTCGTCGGCCTGGGGCAGCTCATCGATGCCTTCACGCAGGGCCTTGAAGTAGAGCATGGTGCCGCCGGCGAGGATGGGCAGTTTGCCGCGTGCGTGGATCGCGGCGATCAGGCGCAATGCGTCATCGCGAAAGCGTGCGGCGGAGTAGCTCTGGGTCGGGTCGATCACATCGATCAGGTGGTGGGCAATGCCTTGCCGCTCGTCCATCGAGGGTTTGGCGGTGCCGATGTCCATGCCGCGATACACCAGCGCCGAGTCGATGCTGATGACCTCGCCATTGAAGCGTTTGGCCAGCGCAACGCCTAAGCCAGTCTTGCCTGAAGCGGTGGGGCCGAGCAGGGCGATGACGCGCGGTGGGCCTTGGGAAGTCACGCTTGATGCCAACCGGGCTCAGGTCTTGACCGTGTGCACGAGGTAATTGACATCGGTGTTCGGCGCCAGCCAGTAACGCCCGGTGAGCGGGTTGTAGTGCATGCCCATGAGCCCCTGAGTCGTCAGCCCTGCCGCGCGCGCAAAGCGCGCCAGCTCCGAAGGCTTGATGAACTTCATGTAGTCATGCGTGCCGCGCGGCAACAGGTTGAGCAGATATTCCGCACCAATGACGGCGAAGAGATAAGACTTCGGGTTGCGGTTGAGCGTGGAGAAAAACACCTGGCCACCGGGTTTGACCAACGTTGCGCAGGCGCGCACGGTCGATGCCGGCACCGGCACGTGCTCGAGCATTTCCATGCAGGTGATCACGTCGTAGCTGCCCGGTTCGCGCGTGGCAAGGTCTTCGGCGCTGATGCATTCGTAATCGACCTTGGCACCGGACTCAAGCTTGTGCAGGTTGGCGACCTGGAGCGATTTTTCGGCGAGGTCGATGCCGCGTACGTGCGCACCTTTGCCGGCCATGGCTTCGGCGAGGATGCCGCCGCCGCAGCCGACGTCGAGTACGCGTTTGCCGGCCAGCGCTGCGCGGGCCTCGATCCAGTCAAGGCGCAGCGGATTGATTGCGTGCAGTGGCTTGAACTCGGAAGTCGGATCCCACCATTTGGCGGCAAGTGCGGAAAACTTGGCCAGTTCGGCCGGGTCTACGTTGGCGGAGTTGGCAAGGTTGGCTGGTGCGGCAGTCATGTTGGAGCCTCGATGCTATTTGCGTTTGATGCACTCAAGATACGCCGCGCCATCCGGCGGTGCGTTGTCGCGCTGCGCTTTCCAGACGGTTTCACCGAGACATTCGAGCACATCGTGCGCAGCGTCGTGCAGTGAGCCGTATTTTTTGGCCAGGCGCTCGTACTGCGCGCGAATGCCGGGCGGCTGGTCGATGGAAATTTGTTCGGTGACAGAGAGGTGCAGCGACAGATGCAAAAACGGATTGACCTCGCCAAACTCGGGCAGAAAATCCTTGTCGCGGTATTTGTCCGGCGCAGCGAGCAAGGGATGATATTCGGGGTGCTCGAGCACCCAGTCGAGCGCCTGGGCTTCGAGCGCCGTCATGATCTCCTTGGCATCGTATTTTTTCCAGACGCCGAAGAAGAAATCGCGTACTTCGTCGCGCGAGGGGGTGAACATTGTTAGCGCGCCTTCGCCGTCTTGGTTGCTTTGGCCGCTACGGCCGTCTTTGCCGCTCTTGACTTTGGCATCGGCCTGCGCGCCTTGGTGGGAGCGGGTTTCTGCGATGATGCCTTGGAAACGCTTGGTGCGCGGGCTTTTGCGGGTATCGCCGGTTTGTGCGCGAGCGGATCCGGCGTCTTGTCCCTGAACTCGCACAGATCGGAGATCAGACAATTGGGGCAATCGGGCTTTTGCGCCTTGCACACGTAACGCCCGTGCAGGATCAGCCAGTGGTGCGCGTGCATCATGAACTCATCCGGCACGAACTTGATGAGCCGGCGTTCGACTTCCTCAACCGTCTTGCCCGGCGCCATGCCGGTGCGGTTGGCAACGCGAAAGTTGTGCGTATCGACCGCGATGGTCGGATGGCCAAAGGCAATGTTGAGCACCACGTTGGCGGTCTTGCGGCCAACGCCCGGCAGGGCTTCCAGCGCCTCGCGATTGTCGGGTACCTCACCCCCATGTTTCTCCAAAAGGAGGCGGCAGGTGGCAATGACGTTC
>JANPAR010000238.1:0-14619 GCA_031430015.1 Burkholderiales bacterium | reverse complement strand
GTGAGCAGCCCAGATGCGAGCAAATACCCACCGTAACCAGCACTTCGGGCTTGATCGAACGATGCGGATTGCGACAATACTCGGGGGTGAGATCAGATGGGTTGCGCTCCGATTTCGGGTCGGCGACTTGCTGCTCAACCTTGGCAAGGGAATCGAGCATCTCTTTGGTGCGACGAACCACCCACACCGGCTGGCCGCGCCACTCGACGACCTTGACTTCGCCTTCCTTAATGTCACTGATGTCTACTTCGACCGGCGCGCCGGCCGCCTTGGCTTTTTCGGACGGCTGAAAAGTGAGGGCGAAAGGCAGCGCGGTGCACAGGCCGCCAATGCCGCCAACGACAGAAGTGGCGACAATCGCGCCGCGCCGACCGCCGTCCACGGATTCTTCGACGGAATGCTGATTACTCATGAAAGCCTCAGACTGGAAAATGGACACAAAAACAGAGGGTTAAGCACGAAAAAAGCACGAAAAGCGAAAGCAACTGCGGAAAAGGTTAAATTATATCGCAGCGCAGCGCCGGAATAAAGCATTTTCTCGTTTTTTCCTTTTAATTCATGCACTTAATGAAAATATGCGCATCTTGCCAAGCCGCGCCAGAGCGGTTACTCTCGCGGCCTCAAACAACTAGTAAGGGGAATCAACATGAGCGTAGTGCAAGAATTCAAGGATTTCGCCGTCAAAGGCAACGTGATCGACCTTGCGGTCGGCGTGATCATCGGCGGCGCCTTCGGCAAAATTGTCGACTCGATCGTCGGCGACATCATCATGCCGGTCGTGAGCAAGATTTTCGGCGGTCTTGATTTCTCCAACTACTTCATCCCGCTCGCCGGACAGACCACCACGGTGCTGGCCGACGCGAAAAAGGCCGGCGCGGTGCTCGCCTACGGCAACTTCATCACCATCGCGCTCAACTTCATCATTCTCGCCTTCATCATTTTCATGATGGTCAAGCAGATCAATCGCATGAAGGCTGAAGCCCCGCCCGCGCCGCCCGCCGCCACTCCGGAAGATGTGCTGCTGCTGCGTGAGATTCGCGATTCGCTGAAAAAGTAAGACTGGTGGATTCTGCCGGCACAGAACGCTGCCGGCGCTCACGGAAAAAAGCCGCGCAACGCGCGGCTTTTTTCCCCGATTCGCGAAGTTCATTTCACGAACGTGACGTCAATACGCAGGCCAGAGGTCCGCGCTCCACTCAAGCTGGGTTGTCGTCATCAATGAACTGATGCGCGACACCAAACTTGGTGTGCAGCCACGCCCCCACCGCCTGAACACCGTAGCGCTCTGTGGCGTGATGCCCGGCGGCGATGTAGGGTACGCCAGCTTCGCGCGCGAGGTGCGTAGTCTGCTCCGATATTTCACCGGAGAGAAACGCGTCACAGCCCGCCGCAATGGCCGCTTCGAAATAGCCTTGCGCCCCGCCAGTACACCAGGCGACCTTATTCACGGTGCGCCCGAGAGGGCCGACCACCAAGGCTTTGCGGCCCAGTGCTCCGGAGATGCTTGACTGGAGCGCATCGGCGAGCACAGCCTTTTTGAGTACGCCGAGAAAGCCAATGTCCTGCTCGGCAAAACGCCCGGTGATGGTGAAGCCAAGTTGCTTGGCCAGTTGTGCGTTGTTGCCGAGCGTGGCGTGCGCATCGAGTGGCAAGTGATAGGCGAAAAGATTGATCTGGTGTTGCAGCAGCAGTTCGATGCGCTTTTTCTTTGGCCCCGTGATGCGCATGTCATCGCCCTTCCAGAACAGGCCGTGATGCACCAGCAGCGCATCTGCTTTGGCGTCAACGGCCGCTTCGATCAGGGCCAGACTCGCGGTCACGCCGCTCACCACGCGCGTGATGCGAGCCTTGCCTTCCACCTGCAAGCCGTTTGGGCAATAATCACGAAAGTGCGCGGCGTCAAGCAGGGTGTCGAGTGCGCTGCGCAGGTATTCCCGGTCTGTTGTTTTCATTGCGCTCTGGTGCGTGCGGGCATGGGCCAGTAACAACTATTTGCGATATTCACGTTCGACTCTCCCGTTCCGGCTTCATTCATGCTGCGTCACTTCTGGCTCATTTTCGCTCAAGCCGTCACGGTGTGTATCGCCGTGTGGTTTGTCGTTACGACTCTGAAGCCCGATTGGGTGGCGCAGCGCTCGACGGACAGTGCGGCGAAGATTACTCCTCCGCCGCCCTCATCAAAAGGTGCGGCAGCCGGCGGCAACCCCAGTGCGGTGACGCTCACACAATCGGCTGCGCCGTCTCCGGCGGGTGTTGACGCATCAAAGCCCGGCTTCGCCGACGCGGCAAAAAAGGCCATGCCTGCGGTGGTGAACATCTTCACCGCGAAAGAAGTCAAGAGCGCGCGCCATCCGTTCCTCGATGACCCCTTGTTTCGCCATTTTTTCGGACGCGAGCTCGATAGCGAACAAGGCGGCCAAGATGGCGCCAAAGGGGGCGGTCAGGGGGGCAACAAGGGCGGCGGCCGTGACAGTACGCGCCGCTCGTCGAGCCTGGGCAGCGGCGTGATCGTCGGGCCTGAAGGCTATGTGCTGACCAACTATCACGTGATCGACTCAGCCGACGAAATCGAAGTGCTGCTCTCCGATGGCCGCCGTGCGGCGGCGAAGATTGTCGGCGGCGACCCCGACACCGACCTCGCGGTGATCAAGATCGAGTTGCCCAACCTGCCAAGCATCGTGTTCGGGCGCCCTGAAACATCGCGCGTGGGCGACGTGGTGCTCGCCATCGGCAACCCTTTCGGTGTCGGGCAGACGGTGACGATGGGCATCGTCTCGGCGCTCGGGCGCTCGCAGCTCGGCATCAACACCTTCGAGAATTTCATACAGACCGACGCCGCGATCAACCCCGGCAATTCGGGCGGTGCGCTGGTCGACGCGCAGGGCAATTTGCTCGGGATCAACACCGCAATCTATTCGCGCTCGGGCGGCTCGCTCGGCATCGGTTTCGCGATCCCCGCCAACATGGCCAAAAGCATCATGGAGCAGATCATCGCCACCGGCAGTGTGACGCGCGGCTGGATCGGAGTCGAGATTCAGGAAATCACGCCAGAGCTGGCCGAATCATTCAAATTGCCGCGCGGCCAGGGCGCGATCATTGCCGGTGTGATGCGCGGCGGGCCGGCCGACAAAGCCGGCATTCGCCCCGGTGATGTACTGATGCAGATCGAAGGCAAGGCTGTGGCCGACTCGGCCGGCATGCTCAATTTGATCGCGCAACTAAAGCCCGGTGACAAAGCCGGCCTCAAACTATTGCGCTCCGGCAAAAATGTGGATCTCGCCGTGGTGATCGGCAAACGGCCCAAACCACAGCGGCGCGCCGCGCAAGATGAAAATCGGGAAGATCGCGGCTAGCGCCCTGCTGGGCAGTGCAACGCGCCAGCAAGCCTCAGGTTCCGGCTCAGGTGCTTGGCTTCCCGGACTCTGACGCAGCACCCGCTTCAGCCGCATCCGCTTGGGCACGCGTCTGCGGTTTGGCAACAAAGCGCGCGCACAAGAGGCCCACTTCGTAAAGGATGCACATCGGAATCGCCAGCAGCAATTGTGAGAGCACATCGGGTGGCGTGACCACGGCGGCGATCACGAAGGCACCGACGATCACGTAGCTGCGCCATTCCTTGAGTTTTTCGAGGCTGACGATGTTGAACGCGACCAGCACGATCACCACAATCGGCACCTCAAACGTAACGCCGAACGCCACGAACATGGTCAGCACAAAATTGAGGTAGGCCTCGATGTCTGGCGCAGGCGTGATGCTCTTGGGGGCAAAGTCGCTGATGAATGCAAACACTTTGCCGAATACGAAGTAATAGCAGAACGCCATGCCGATGATGAACAGGATGGTGCTGGCGACTACCAAAGGCAAAGCAAATTTTTTCTCGTGCTGGTACAACCCCGGCGCAACGAACGCCCATGCCTGATAGAGGATCACCGGCAGCGCGATCACGAAGGCCACCATCGCGCCGACCTTGAGCGGTACCATGAACGGCGTGATCACGCCGGTGGCGATCATCTTGGTGCCAGCCGGCAGCGCGCGCGTCAGCGGCGCGGCGAGGAAGTCATAAATCGCACCCGCGCCAGGCCAAATCATCAGAATGCCGAACACCACGGCAAACGCGATCAGCGCCTTGATCAGGCGGTCGCGCAGTTCAACCAGATGCGAAACGAAGGTGTCCTGCACCGCATCGGTCATGCCGGCACCGTCGCTGATTTGGCGCCAGTGATTTGGCTGGGAGCGTTTGTGGAAGCGGCTTCCAGTGCCAGTGTCCCTTGAGATCCGCTCTGGGAGCCGCTTTGCGCAGCGCCCTCTGCGGCATGTTCAGCCATGGCCGCAGGGCCAGGGGCGGCCTCCGCAGCAGCAAGCATCGCCATCGCGTCGGCATGCGAATCAGTCTGCGGCACGGCTGCTGCCGCTGCACCGTCACCTGCAATCGCAGTGGTATCTGCGATCAAAGCTGTGTCCGAAGTGCCGGTGCCTGTCATGACACTGCTGCCACTGCTGCCACTGGTGCCACTAGTGCCAGCTTCTGCGGAATTGGTCTCATTCGGTTTCGTTTCGGTAAGACCTGCGATATCCCCCGAGGCAATCTTGTTCAATTCATCGGCCTGGGTCTGAAACGTCGACATGGTGTCATTCACCGACGTCTCGATGGAGCGAGCGGCATCCTGCACCGTGGTCTGCAGTTTCTTCAACTCATCGAGTTCGATCTCGCGATTGATGTCGGCCTTGACGTCATTGACATAGCGCTGCATGCGCCCAAGCAGCGCGCCAACGGTGCGCGCCACGCTCGGCAATTTCTCGGGGCCGATGACGAGCAGGGCCACGATGCCGATGACCAGCATTTCGGAGAAGCCGACGTCAAACATGGGGGAATGTGCCCTGGGCGAAGAGGTGGATTTGATGCGCGCCGGTCACGCTGCGCGCAGCGCAACCAGCGTGGCAGCGGCGCGTCAGACCTTGCTCTTTTCTTCAGCCTTGACGTCGATGGTCTGGCCGACTTTGGCCGGATCGCCCTCTTCGACTTTCTTGTCGCCCGCAGCGGCAGCGCCCTCTTTCATGCCGTCCTTGAAGCCCTTGACTGCGCCACCGAGATCACTGCCCATGTTGCGCAGTTTTTTGGTACCAAATACCAGCATGACGATGACCAGCACGATCAGCCAATGCCAAATCGAAAATGAACCCATGATGCGCTCCTAAAACGTGGTGTCGACGAATGGAATTACGTTACGTTGGGAAACAGCGTTACGTGAGCGTCGGTTAGATTTATTTCTTAGCCACGTTTCCAGGGCCGGGGCCCGCCCATCACATGCATGTGAAGGTGAAAGACCTCTTGCCCGCCTTCCTTGCCGTTGTTGATGAGGACGCGGAAGCCGCCCTCGCTTTCCAATTTCAGGCCTTCCTGCGCCGCCAGTTGGGGAGCCAACGCCAGCATTTTACCAAGCAATGGCGCATGCTGTCCGTCCACAAACACCAGTGACTCAATGTGATCCCTCGGGATCATCAAAAAATGCACCGGTGCCCACGGATTGATGTCATGAAAGGCGAACATGTCGTCGTCTTCGTAGACTTTTTTCGAGGGGATTTTGCCGGCGGCGATTTTGCAGAACAGGCAGTTGGGGTTGTGGGCCATGACGAATACTCGCATGTGGTTGGGCGACGCAAACCGGGGTGAGCATCACAATTGCGGGTTCAGTTGCCTTTGAATTTTGCGTTCAAGGCCTCAGCATCGCTGCGCTCACCATCCTTGCGCGCGGCTTTTTCATCCAGGCCCGAGAGACCTTCGCGGCGCGCCAGCTCGTCGAGCACGTCTTGCGGCTTGAGGCCATAGGCATTGAGCGCGAGCAGACAGTGAAACCACAGGTCGGCCATTTCACCGACGATCTTGGCGCGGTCGCCATCCTTCGCGGCCATCACGGTTTCGGTTGCTTCTTCGCCGATTTTTTTCAGGATCGCGTCATTGCCCTTCGCCAGCAGGCGTGCGACGTAGGATTTGTCCGGATCGGCACCGCGGCGCGACTCAATCAGGTCTGCCAGCCGCGCGAATATATCGCTCATGCGTCATCCGCTTGAAGTGAAAGCGCTTTGCGCGACATCTGCCCGGAGGTGTGCCACGAAGTCTGCAAGCGGGTCATTTGTAAATCTCGTCCGGCGCCTTGATCACCGGATCAGTGATCACCCAGGCACCATTTTCGAATTGTTGGAAGAAACAATTGTGCCGTCCAGTGTGGCAGGCAATGCCGCCGGTTTGCTCGACGCGAATCAGCACCACGTCTTCATCACAATCAAGGCGCACTTCATGCACTTTCTGCGTATGGCCCGACTCTTCGCCCTTGCGCCACAGTTTGTTGCGCGAGCGTGACCAATACACCGCCTGGCCGGTCTCAATCGTCAGCTTTAAGGATTCGCGATTCATCCACGCGAACATCAACACACGGTTGGTGAAGAGTTCCTGGGCGATCACCGGCACCAGGCCGCGCTCATCCCATTTAACATGGTCGAGTGCAACGCCTGGAACGGACGAGTTCACCGCCGTACCGGCCTGGGTGCCTGCGCCGTTACTCATAACCGCACCTCAATCCCGCGTGCCGCCATGCACTCCTTGGCCTGACGCACGGTGTATTCGCCGTAGTGAAAAATACTCGCGGCGAGCACAGCGTCGGCATGGCCTTGGGTCACGCCATCGGCCAGATGATCGAGCGTGCCGACACCTCCCGAAGCGATCACCGGGATCGGCACCGCATCGGCCACCGCGCGGGTAAGGCCAAGGTCGAAGCCATTTTTGGTGCCGTCGCGATCCATGCTGGTCAACAAAATTTCACCCGCGCCGAGCAACGCGACCTTGCGCGCCCAGTCAATGGCGTCCATGCCGGTGTTGTTGCGCCCACCGTGGGTGAAGACTTCCCATTTGCCCGGCGAGGTCTGCTTGGCGTCAATGGCGACCACGATGCACTGCGCGCCGTGGCGTGCCGAAGCGTCGGCGACCAGTTGCGGGTTTTGCACGGCGGAGGTGTTGATACTGATCTTGTCCGCCCCCGCATTGAGCAGGCGCCGCACGTCTTCAAGTTTGCGCACACCGCCGCCGACGGTGAGCGGAATGAACACCTGGTCGGCAACGCGCTCGATGATGTGAAGAATGATGTCGCGCGCGTCGCTCGACGCCGTGATGTCGAGAAAGGTCAACTCGTCCGCGCCCTGGTCATCGTATTTTTTGGCGATCTCGACCGGGTCGCCGGCATCCCGCAGGCCGACAAAGTTGACGCCCTTGACCACGCGGCCATTGGTCACGTCAAGACAGGGGATGATGCGTTTGGCGAGACTCATGAATTTCGGGATAGCATACCGGCCGGAAAGCCTTGGTGGGCAAGGGCCACAGCGATGCACCCCTGATAAAGCGTTGGTACGAGCGGCTCTTGGGCCAATGGCCGCAAGAAGTGTTACTTCAGCGCTTCCGCCACAGCCTTCCTGAAATCGAGCTGGCACTCGTAAATCGCGCGCCCCGCTATCGCGCCGATGACACCGTCGGCTTCCATTGCCTTGAGGGCCCTGATGTCCTTGAGCGAGGTCAGGCCGCCGGAGGCGATCACCGGAATGCGGATCGCCTGGGCGAGCTTGAGCGTGGCTTCGAGATTGACGCCTCCCAACATGCCGTCGCGTCCGATGTCGGTGTAGATGATCGCTTCGGCACCCATGTCTTCGTATTTCATCGCGAGATCGATCACGTCGTGGCCGGTGAGCTTGCTCCAGCCGTCAGTCGCGACTTTTCCGTCGCGCGCATCGAGGCCGACCATGATGTGGCCGGGAAAGGCACCGCAGGCGTCGTGCACAAAGCCCGGGTTCTTCACCGCCGCCGTGCCGATGATGACGTAACTGATGCCGTCATCAAGGCAGCGCTCGACCGTATCGAGATCGCGAATGCCGCCACCCAACTGCACCGGCACATCGTCCCCCATCGCGGCGAGGATTTTTTTGATCACGCTTTCGTTCTTCGGTTTGCCGGCCACCGCCCCGTTGAGATCGACCAGATGCAGGCGCTTGCAGCCCTGCGCCTTCCAGTGCAGCGCCATCGCCGCCGGGTCTTCGGAAAAGACCGTGGCGTCCGACATGTCGCCTTGTTTGAGACGGACACAATGGCCGTCCTTGATATCAATCGCGGGGATGATCAGCATGGCGTCGTGCTGCTGTGGTGGAGAAAGAGGGTCGAGAGAGTCGCGGGAAGAATGGGCGCGAGGCAGGAGGCGCGCTGGCAAATTCAGCGGACGTTCACAGGTTCCGCGTCAGGGATTCCACGATGCAAAGTTGGCAAACAATGCGAGGCCGGCCTGATGACTTTTCTCGGGATGAAACTGGACGCCAAAAATATTATCGCGGGCGATGGCACAGGTAAAGTGTACCCCATAGTCTGACGCACCTGCGGTCACTTGCGGCTCGACCGGCGCCGGGTAGAAGCTGTGGACGAAGTAGTAACGCGATGCTGCGGGAACATCATTCCACAGCGCATGGGGTCGCACCTGATGCACCTCGTTCCAGCCCATGTGCGGCACCTTGAGCGCGAGGCCATCGGCGCCAACCTGCCCGGCGGCGAAGCGCATGACCCTGCCTTTGAATAAGCCGAGACCGGGCGTATTGCCCTCTTCACTGCTTTCAAACAGCATCTGCATGCCGACACAAATGCCGAGGAAAGGCTTGGTGGATGCGGCTTCCAGCACGGCGGCCTTGAGGCCCGAGGCATTCATCTCACGCATGCAATCGGGCATAGCGCCCTGACCGGGGAAGATCACGCGGTCTGCCTTGCGGATGAAATCGGGGTCGGCCGAGATGACGACCTCGGCCTGCGGCGCGACCTTCTCCATCGCCTTGGCGGCCGAGCGCAAATTACCCATGCCGTAATCAACCACAGCGACTTTCATGATCGAAGGGCTACAGGGAGCCTTTGGTCGAGGGAATGCTGCCGGCGGTGCGCGCATCCAGTTCGGCCGCCATGCGCAGCGCACGGCCGAATGCCTTGAACACGGTCTCGCACTGATGGTGCGCATTGCCGCCGCGCAGGTTATCGATGTGCAGGGTCACCAGTGCGTGATTGACGAAGCCCTGAAAAAATTCATGCGTGAGATCCACGTCGTATTGCCCGATCATGCCACGCGTGAATTCGACATGAAACTCCAGACCGGACCGCCCCGAAAAATCGAGCACCACGCGCGACAGGGCTTCGTCGAGCGGCACATAAGCGTGGCCATAGCGGCGGATGCCCTTCTTGTCGCCAATCGCTTTCACCAGCGCCTGACCGATGGTGATGCCAATGTCTTCGACGGTATGGTGCGCATCGATGTGCAAATCACCCTTGGCCTCGACTTCGAGGTCGATCAATCCGTGCCGTGCAATCTGATCCATCATGTGATCGAGAAACGGCACGCCTGTTGTGAACGACGACACACCCGTGCCGTCCAGATTGAGCTTGACGCGGATCTGCGTCTCGTTGGTGTTGCGGGTAACTTCGGCGGTGCGCATGGTGGGTGATTCGCTCAATGGAGGATTTAGCTTAGCGCAGTTTTGAGCGCCGCCAGCATGGCGGCGTTCTCGACGGGCGTGCCAACGGTAAGCCGCAGGCAGTTGTCGAGCAGCGGATGCCCGCCGGAGAAATTTTTCACCAGCACACCCTGCTGCTTCATGCGCTCGAACACGCGGGTACCGGCACCGACTCTGCCCTGGCTATCGCCTTCAACGCGCGCGAGCACGAAGTTGGCTGCACTCGGAAACTGCGTAAGGCCGCCCAGGCCCTTGAGCGCCTCAACCAGCTTCTCGCGCTCGGCGCGCACGATGGCGGCCTGCGCATCAAGCACCTGTTTGTTTTCCAGCAGCTTGATCGCCACCGCTTCGCTGAGCACGCTCACGTTGAAGGGCGAGCGCGTCTTGTCAAATTCGTTGATCCACTCTGGGCGGCCAGACACATAGCCCAGGCGCACGCCGGCCATGCCAATTTTTGAGACGGTGCGCAACACGACGAGGTTATCGACCTGGGCGATGCGCGGCATGAAGGTCGTGCCGGCGAAGGGCTGATACGCCTCGTCGATCACCACCAACCCCGGCGCGGCGGCGATGATGCGTTCAATGTCGGCGACCGGAAACGGGTTGCCCGTCGGGTTGTTCGGAAACGCCAGCCACACCAGCGCGGGCTTGTGCTGCTGCATCGCGGCGATGAAGCGGCCGGCATCGAGCGTGAAATCGGCGTTGAGCGGCACACCGACAAACCGCAGGCGATAGAGCTGCGCGTACAGCCCAAACATCGCGAACGATGGCGCAGGGGCCATCACCGTCGCGCCCTCGCGTGCTATCGCTGCGGTGATGTATTGGATGCATTCGTCAGAGCCGGTGCCAAGCAGGACGTCACACCCCGCCGGCACCTGCATCACGTCGCGGATTAATGCGCGCAGCTTGTGGGCGGTGGGCACCGGGTAACGATTGAGTTCAAGGTTGGCGACTACATCGCCGACTTCCTTGGCGAGCCAATCGGGCAGGCGGTACGGGCTCTCCATCACGTCGAGCTTGACGAGGCCGGATGCGTCAGAGACGTGATAGGCGCTCATCGCCTGCACGTCGTCGCGGATAATTTGTTTGGCGCGGGTCATGGTGTGGCTCTTGGGGCGATCACAAGCGATATTCCGCCGATTTTGCGTGCGCGGGCAAACCCTCGCCGTGCGCCAGTGTGGAAGCAATCTTGCCGAGCGTACGTGCGCCTTCGCGCGACACTTTGATGATCGACGAGCGCTTCTGAAAATCGTAGACGCCAAGCGGTGACGAGAAGCGCGCGGTGCGTGCGGTCGGCAACACGTGGTTCGGCCCGGCGCAATAGTCGCCGAGCGCTTCGCTCGCATACACGCCCATGAAGATGGCACCGGCGTGGCGGATCAGCGGCAGCAGCGCGTCGGGGTCGGCGACCGAGAGTTCGAGATGCTCGGGCGCGATGCGATTGGCGATCTCGCAGGCGTGGGCGAGGTCACGCGTTTTGATGAGGGCACCGCGCCCGGTCATGGATGCGGTGATGATGGCGGCGCGCGGCATCGCGGCGATTTGCCTGTCGATGCTGGCGGCGACCTTGTCGAGATACGCTGCGTCGGGGCAGAGCAAAATAGCTTGCGCAATTTCGTCGTGCTCGGCCTGGCTGAACAGGTCCATCGCGACCCAATCCGGGTCTGCCGTGCCGTCACTGATGACCAGAATTTCCGACGGCCCGGCGATCATGTCGATACCGACGGTGCCGAACACGCGGCGCTTGGCGGCGGCGACATAGGCGTTGCCGGGGCCGGTGATCTTGTCTACTTGCGCAATCGTTTGCGTGCCGTAGGCGAGTGCGCCAATCGCCTGCGCGCCGCCGATGCGGTAGATCGTATCGACACCGGCTATCGCGGCGGCGGCCAATACCAGTGGGTTGGTTTCGCCGCGCGGATTGCTTGGCGTGCCCGGAGTCGGCGTGACCATCACGAGTTCGCCGACACCGGCCACCTTGGCGGGAATCGCGTTCATCAACACCGAGCTCGGATAGGCCGCCTTGCCGCCCGGCACATAAAGGCCGGCGCGATCGAGCGGCGTGACTTGCTGGCCAAGCAGCGTGCCATCGGCTTCGGTGTAGGACCACGAGGGCGACTTCTGCTTCTCGTGATATCCCCTGACGCGCGCGGCGGCGGCTTCGAGAGCATCGCGCTGCGCGGCCGGAATGGACTTGAGCGCGGCAGTGATGTCACTCGGTGATACGCGCAGATCGTTGGTGGAAGCGGCTTTCACGCCATCGAAGCGCGCCGTGTATTCGAGCAGCGCTGCGTCACCGCGCGCTTTGACATCCGCGAGAATGCCTTGAGTGGCGTGCTCGACAGCGTCGTCGGTGTCTTCCGCGTACGCGAGCAAGGCATCGAGCCGTTGCGAAAAATTGGACGCCGCAGCATCTAGACGGGCGATGTTCATGCCGCATTGCTCAAAGAGGCAGTCACCGCAGATTCAAACGCATCGAGGAGCGGCTGCACCTTGGCGTGCTTGACTTTGAGCGCCGCCTGATTGACCACGAGACGCGCCGACACCTGTCCCACTTCTTCGACTGCGACGAGACCGTTGGCCTTGAGCGTGCCGCCGGTGGAGACCACGTCGACAATGGCATCGGCCAACCCCACCAGCGGCGCCAGCTCCATCGAGCCGTAGAGTTTGATGAGATCAACGTGCATGCCTTTGGTGGCGAAGTGTTCGCGCGCGGTATCAACATATTTGGTGGCGACGCGGATGCGTGCGCCGGAGCGCAGGGCGTTGTCGTAGTCGAAGCCCGCGCGCACGGCGACCATCATGCGGCAACGGGAAATGTTGAGGTCGATCGGGCGATACAAGCCTTCGCTGCCATGGCGCGCGTCGTGTTCGAGCAGCACGTCGGAGCCGGCCACCCCCAGATCGGCCGCGCCATAGAGCACATAGGTTGGCACGTCGGAGGCGCGCACGATGATGATGCGCAGGTCGGCGCGATTGGTGGCCAGGATGAGTTCGCGCGAGGTCTCCGGATCGCCGGACACGCGGATGCCGGCGGCCTGGAGCAGCGGCAGGGTTTCGTCAAAGATACGGCCCTTTGAGAGCGCGAGAGTGATCACGATGGGGTCAGTGCAGAGGAAGCGCAGCGGCTTGAAAAAGGTGCGGGTGCGAGCGGTCATTTTACCCGACGCAATGCGCGCTCTCATCAAATTGGCACATGCCTGTGGCCTAAGATGCCCTACCCATGCGGCTTCCGGGGCATCGATGGCCTATGATCCGCTCCTGGAGCGGCTCTTCAGGCCTCACTTAAAGTTAATTTTATGCTGCAGCCTAACTCGCTGCGGCGCGCAATTCCTCAGTGGTCGTGCGCAGACGGTCAGCCAGCAGGCGGCTCATGTTGAGTAACAACTTGCTGGAGAGCGAAGGATGATTCACCCTCAGCGATTCGAGCGCGGCCCGCGACAGGCTGTATACCACCGCGTATTCCTCGACCACAGCGTCGGCGGAGCGTGGCTGGTTCTCGACCAGCACCATTTCGCCAAACATGACCCCGGGGCTGAGGGTGACGAGACGGCGCGATGTCACGCTTGCGCCGGTTCCCAAGGTTTCGCTGCCGGCTGGCGCGCCAAAATCGGCGGCACGCTGCCCCTTGCGCCGCGGCAGCTTGATGCTGACAACGCCTTGCGCCGCCACATACAGCCTGTCACCCGCGTCGCCTTCCCGAAACAAATACTCGCCGGCGTCAAATGTGCGCCGCTCCAGATGCCGTGCCAGCACGGCCACTTCGTCTGGCGTGCAATCCTTGGCAATACCGAGTTGCGCAACCGGGAGTTCGTACTGCGTTTCATCTTCGGGGAACGCGCGCGCCAGCACGCGTCCTTCACACCATTCAAGCGCGTAGTCGGCGTCGGGGAACCAGCGCTCCAGGGGAATCGCGGTGGTCACGCCCATGCCCGCGATGAATTGGCCGTTGGCGTCGTTGGGGGTGAGGTGCGCCAGCACCGCTGTCTTGCCCTGCTTGTGCAGACGCGCGCCGATCTGTTCCAGGATGTGCGCGCCGGTGGCGTCCAGTTCGGTGACACGGCGGAAATCGAAAATCACGAAATCCGCGCCGGGCGCGAGCTGTTCCACCATCAGCGACAAGTGGTCGGCCGTGCCGAAAAACAGCGTGCCTTCGAGTTCAACGACCATGATGCGAGCCCCGTGCTCGCGCAAGTACGCGGTCTTCTCGGGGCTGCGCAGTTTGAGCGAATGGCGCTTGTCGCCGCGATACACCGCGTGCACCACCGACTGGCTGCTCTTGTTGACGAACACGATTACCGTCGCGATCACGCCTGCCACCACCCCGGCCAGCAGATTGAACGCCACCGTGGCGACCGTCACCAGCACCACGATGGCAAAACTGGTGTAGACCTCGCGATGCACACCGCGATGGCGCAGGCGCATGACGATCTGGCGCGTCCAGCCGTCGAACATGGTGATCGCGATATAGGTGAGCACGGCCGACAGCACCACATGCGGCAGATACGCCACCCAATAGCTGGCCGTCATCAGCGCCAGCAGCATCACACCCGCATGCACCACGCCGGACAGGCGGCCGCGCCCGCCGGCATAATAGTTGAGCAAGGTGCGCGACGCGGTCGAGCCGCCGAACACCGCGCCAAACGCGCCGCCGACGATGTTGGAAGCGCCCTGCGCCATCAGTTCGCGATTCGCTTCGGGGCGGCGCCCGCTGATCTGGCCGACCGCCACGGCGCACATCAGGGATTCGAGCGCGCCGAGGATCGCCAGCACGGCAATCGACGGTGCCATGTACCACAGCGCGCGCGGGGTATCAGGATCAAAGGCCGCCGCCACAAATTGCTCGAGGTACACCGGCGCCGGAAATTTGGGCGGAATCGCCCCCACCACCGGCCCGAGATCAGGCATCCCCAGTATGCTGGTGGGCCAGTAGCGCAGCAATGCGTAGTAGGTCAGTGTGCCGATCACCACCCCCACAATTGCACCGGGCAGACGCGGCCAGCGCCGCGCGGTGAACAGCATGGTCAGCATGGTCACCAGGGCCACTGCGGAGGTCTCCGGCTCGATCAGCGTGAGCGCGACAGGCAGGTCCCACCAGTC
>JANPAR010000237.1:0-8218 GCA_031430015.1 Burkholderiales bacterium | reverse complement strand
GAGAGCCGCGTGGGCGCCCGCTGCGTGCCGCCCGGCCTTGAGCACCACGATGGGCTTGGTGCGGGCCGCCGCACGCAAGCCGCTGATGAAGCGGCGCGCGTCGTGTACGCCTTCGACATAGAGCAGGATGGATTTGGTCTCGTCGTCGTGCAGCAGGTAGTCGAGCACTTCGCCGAAGTCGAGATCGGCCGCAGCACCGAGCGAGATCACGCTGGAGAAGCCAATGCCTGCAGACCATGCCCAATCGGCCAGCGCCGCGCACATCGCGCCCGACTGCGACACCAGCGCAATCGATCCGGCGCGTGCCGTGCCACGCGCGAACGTCGCGTTGAGGCCAATGGCGGGCCGCATGATACCCAGGCAATTTGGGCCAATCAGGCGCAGACCTTTGGTGCGGGCGGTTCTTCGGATTTCTTCTTCGCGCGCGTGACCATCCGCGCCAGTTTCGCCGAAACCCGCGCTGAGCACCACTGCATGTTTGGTGCCGGCGCGCGCGGCTTGCTCGAGCACGCCGCTCACGGTGTTGGCCGGGGTCACGATGAGCGCGAGATCCGGTGCTTGCGGCAGCACCGCAAGATTGCGATAGCAGGGCAGGCCATCGATCAAGTCATGTTTGGGATTAACCGCGAACAACCCGCCGGTAAATCCCCCCGTGCGCAAGTTGGCCAACACCGCATGGCCGAGTGAACCGGCCCGCGCACTGGCGCCGATCACGGCAACACTGCGTGGTGCAAACAGGGGAGCAAGATAGTGCGCTGACATGGCGGCTCCGATTCAATCATGGCGATGCGGGCCTTGTTTGATCCACATCAACCCGCCACGCGTCACGCCTTTTAGCATGGCTGGTATCTGCGGCGCGACGCGCCAACGTTGCTGCCGCGACCGCACGTTCACGAACTGCCGCGCGAACCAAACGAGGACAAGCCCGTGTTTTCATTTTTACCGCGCCAACATGCGGCGCCGGCCACCCCGGGGCCATGCTTTCACTGCGGCCTGCCCCTGCCTGACACAAGGCGTGACTGGGTAGCATTTGAAGGCCGGGATTGGCCAGTTTGCTGCGCGGCCTGTGCCGCCGTTGCACAGGCAGTGATGGCCGCAGGCTATGGTGACTACTATCGCGAAAGACTGCGGCTCGCCGCTGGCGCCGATGTCTGAAGCGGCGGCATTGCCTGCGCCGCAAGCCGAGGCGCTGCTTGCTGTCGAAGGCATGCATTGCGCTGCCTGCGTGCAACTGATCGACTTGCGCGTCGGTGCCCTGCGCGGCGTGACGAGGGTAGAGGCAAGCCTCGCGACACATCGCGTGCGTGTACGCTGGGCGGCAGCGCAGGCCAGCCTGCAGGACATCATGGCGGCGCTGCTGCGGGCCGGCTATCGCGCATGGCCGGTAGCGGCCCGTGGCACGCGGGCCGCAATGTGCGGCACGCGGGGCGCAATGTACGGCACGCAGGGCGCTCCGGCCGGCGCAGCGGCGACGCTGGATGACGCAGCGGTCTTGGCGCAACGCCGCGCCCAGCGCACCGCGCTTTGGCGCCTGTTCGTCGCCGGCTTTTCGATGATGCAAGTGATGATGTACGCCTTCCCCGCCTATCTCGCCATCGACGGCGAGATGAGCGCCGACATCGACACCCTGCTCAAGATTGCCAGTTTCGTGCTGACGGTGCCGGTGTTGACGTTTGCGGCTGCGCCCCTGTATGCCGGTGCCTGGCGCGACTTGCGCGTGCGCCGCATCGGCATGGATGTACCGGTGGTGCTCGGCATCACGGTCACCTTCCTCGCCAGCGCCTGGTCCACCTTCGTCGCCTCCGGGCCGGTGTATTACGACTCGGTGTCGATGTTTGTTTTCCTGCTGCTTGGTGCGCGCCATCTCGAGTCACTTGCGCGGGTGCGTGCCAGTAGCGCCATCGACGCGCTGGTAAGCACGCAGCCCGCTACCGCGTTGCTCCTGTCTGCATGGACACTTGACGCATCACCGGCAGCGTCGTCCACCCAGTCAGCACGCGAAGTCGCAGCCGAATCCTTGCGTGCAGGCGACCACGTCCTGGTGCAGATCGGCGCATCCATGCCGGCCGACGGCGTGGTGGTGCAGGGCGCGAGCCTGAACGATGAAGCCCTGCTCACCGGCGAGAGCCGCCCGGTCGCGCGCGGCACCGGTGACGCCGTTACCGGCGGCGCGATCAACCTCACGGCGCCATTAGTGGTGTGCGTCACCGCCGTCGGCCCTGACTCGCGCGCCTCGGCCATCGTGCGCATGATGGAGCAGGCAGCCAACCGCAAACCGGCGCTGATGCAACTGGCCGACCGCCACGCCGGTACCTTCCTCTGGGCCATCATGGCACTGGCATTGGCCGCCGGCCTCACCTGGTGGCAGATCGACCCGGCGCGCGCGCTGTGGGTCGCGGTCGCAGTCCTGATCGTCACCTGCCCCTGTGCACTGTCGCTCGCCGCACCAGCCGCGCAGGCCGCCGCCATCGGCAACCTCGCGCGCCACGGCGTGCTGGTCACGCAGGGCCATGCTCTCGACACCCTCGCGCGCGTCAACCACTTCGTGTTCGACAAGACCGGCACCCTCACCACCGGGCGCATGCAGGTTGTCGATACATTGGTGCTGGGTCTTCAGGAAGAGGGCGCACGCACGGCAGACGGCTTGCTGCGCCTCGCCGGCCGTCTCGAAGCGCAAGCGGTGCATCCGGTGGCCCAGGCACTGGCAATGGCCGCCGCGCCATTGCTCGCAGCAGACGCAAGGCAACCCGGTGCGAACCCTCCGCAGTTGACCGACATCACCGAAACACCGGGCGCCGGCATCGAAGCGCAGATCAACGGCCGGCGCGTGCGCATCGGCAGCCCCGCGTTTACAGGCGCACTGCACGGTCTGCCGTTTCCGCCCGCAGCGGCCCATCGCCTCGGCGCACACACACTGGTCACGCTGGCGGACGAGCAGGGCTGGCTCGGTGCCTTCGCGCTTGGCGATGGCATCCGCCCCGGCGTGCGCGCCATGGTGGAGGCACTGCGCGAGGCCGGCTACCGCGTCACCATGCTCACCGGCGACAACCCCGATGCCGCGCGCCGCGTTGCTGCCGCCATTGGCATTGACGACGTACAGGCTGCCATGACGCCAGAGCAAAAAACTGAATCTGTAGCAGCGCTGCAGCGCGCCGGCACCGTGATTGCCATGGTGGGCGACGGCGTCAACGACGCCCCGGTGCTGGCACAAGCGCACGTCTCGATCGCGATGGGCAGCGGCGCACCGCTGGCGCAAACCCGCTCCGACATGGTGCTGATGTCAACCCGCCCGGCCGACCTCGCGCATGCGGTGTTGGTGGCGCACCGCACCCGGGCCGTGGTGTGGCAAAACATCGTCTGGGCCGCAGCCTACAACCTCGTCGCGATTCCCCTCGCGGCGGCCGGTGTGCTCACGCCGTGGATGGCCGGCCTCGGCATGGCCATGAGTTCCCTGATCGTGGTTGGCAACTCGATGCGCCTGTGGCAAGGCGCACCGCGCACCGCACCGGCATCCACGCCATCCACCGCGCCAGCCACACAAGAATTGAAGGCAGCCTGAACATGGAAATCCTCTATCTGCTGGTGCCGCTCTCCGTGCTGCTTGTGCTGGCGGTGGGTGGATTGTTCTGGTGGTCGCTCGGCAGCGGCCAGTTCGACGACCTCGACGGCCCGGCGCAAAGAATCCTCGACGACGACGATTGATTTTTTAATAGCGCAGTGGCCGGAAACCCGCTCCCACCAACCCTCCCAGGCCAGCGCATGCCCGCAAGGCGCACCCACCAAAGGTTTCAGGCCGATGGCATGTGTAATCCGCGTCGCTTACGGCTTCAAACGCGCGCAATTCGCGGCAACCGCTTTCACGATGGTGCGCAAGCTGGCTTTGCGTATCGGCAACCCGTCCGTACTTTTTTCCAGACCCGCCGCCATCGCACGCACGCGCTTTACGCATCGTAGCGCAATGGCCTCGTCAATGCCTCCCTTTGCCGCCACTTGCAGCACATCGGCCAAAGACGGCGCCGCTGTCTCGCCGGCATACGCCATCTGGTGGTGGCCACGGGGGCCGGCGCTGAATGTCAGATCGTATGCCGGGCTCAACTGCCAGCACCGGTCGCGACCAAGCCGATAGGAAAAATTCTTCGCATGGTCATCGCGGTTGTGGAACGCAAGATTGAACACGCAGCGCTCGAACGCCTTGAGCACTTCGCGCATGTCATTGGTCATGAGGCGGGTCATGCGCAGAAAGTCGATTGCGTCAACAGCGGGCACCCGGTAATCGGCATGCAGCGCCCCGGCCAGGGTATGGATGGGAACGCGCATTCCGGCTTCCCGGTCGAAGCGCTTCACGCCAAATGCGGCCAGGCCGTGGCCCAGCGGGAAGAATTCGCTATCCGGCATGTCGATGCCGCAGGCGCGCGCCGAGCGGGCGTAGAGTTCCTCGATGGCGCAGGCTTCGGCATGCTCGCCACGGGCGGGAAACTTGATCAGCCAGTCCTCGCCCGGTGCGCGATCTGCGTCGATACGGGCCTCGCCGGCGCTCATGCGTCCGTTGCCGCGCTCGTAGCGCATCAGGGCCTTGGGGCGCGCACCCTGCGGCGAGCCACCGATCAGCAACAATTCATTCAGCACGGCAGCGCTGGCGCCTGCAGTCAGACGATCAATGCGTTGCGCGAGCTCAAGCAGCGACACATCCTGCGTGGTCAAGGCAAGCCCCGCCGCAGGCTCGAACGACAAGGCCCCAAGCGCGCGGTCACCGATGAACGCCAGGCGCTCCAGCACGGACACCGTGGCCGGATCGCGCCCCGCCTTGCGAAACCGGCGGTCCATCAGCAAGCGGCCCCAGCCATCCGGCAGGGCATCGGCAATCAACCCCGGCAGCCCTTCAAGGAAGGGTTCGCTCCCCTCGTAAGCCGGCTGCCGCAGCGCGAGGCGGAAGGGAGACAACTCCAGACCCTGGCGCAGCGCTTCAGGGGCATATTCAAACAGCGAACGATGGCCGAATTCGGCAAGCACGCCCAAGGGCCAGCGCTCGCCCCAGCCGTTGTACATCACGTTGAGCTTGTTCATTGTTTGTTCAATGCGCGTGCCGGCCGGAAGGCTTGCTTGCGCGCTGGCGGCGCGTCGCCTGAAATTGGCTTTCCAGTTGCGCGATCGACCGCGCCGGCGGCGTCAGCACGGCTTCAAGATCGCCCGCAGCCCCCAGCGCCTGCACGCATTTGACAAACGTGGCCAGGGTGGTCTGCCCGCTTGATTCAAGCTTGCGCACGGCGCCGAACGAAACACCGGCGCGCGCGCCCAGTTCAGCCTGGGTCAAATTCTGGGACAGCCGCAACTGCCGCACCCGTGCGCCGAGCGTGGCACACATCTCATCAGAGGAGAATAATTTAATTGACATAATAATAGCAATAATATCGCATATGCGATATTAAATGCTATTTAAATATCAAAAATATGGGACGTAAGAGATTCCAGAAGATTGAATTTTAGACGGGCAGTAGCCGAAAACCCGCTCCCACCAACACTCCCAGGCCACCGAATGCCCGCAAGGCTCACCCACCAATGGTTTCAGGCTGATGGCCTGTGCGATTTTTGACCCTAAGCGTCGATCCGCACCAGCTTGGTCCGCCCCGAAGCGCCACTCTTGATCGTCACCGCAGACTTGCGGCATCGAAAGTGATCGGCGACCAGCGCAATCAACTCCGCATTGGCCTTGCCGTCAATCGGCGCCGATTTAATCTGGGCGAGCCAGGTGCCGTCGTCGGCTGGCTCAAAGATGCTGGTGCGGGCGTTGGGTTTGACTTTGACTTGAATTACGTTAGAGGACATTGAACTGTTTGCTTGAGCGAAGAGCCAAAACGCATTTCAATGCAGTACTACCGGCTTTATATTCAAGTAAACAATGCCCAGAAAGGCCATGCCCGAATACCAAAGCGCTTGTCGAGGGTCATGCCGGAACAAATTGCGTATGTCGTTGGTGACTTCCGTCGAAAGAAGGTTGAAGTCTTTCAGGAAGGCAGCTTGTTGATCCCTATTCATACCTTCGACATGATGTAGTAGATCGAAATTGACATTCCGAACATCGTGAACGAGCTTGTTTCGTAATTCGGATAGCGAACTCATGAACCTTCTCTCGGGCTTGCCGAGCAGCGCAAGAGCTTTCACAAATGCTGCCTTACCAGTTGTCTCGTTGCTCATGTCAAGGCGAGAAAACAGGCCCGACAACTCCTCGCGATGAAATTGCGCCGTCAGGAGATGAGATACAGCAGCTTCGACCAGCGCATGAAGTTTGATCACGAACGACCAGTCATTCTCGTCATCAGCATCGAGCGAGTTGAAGAACCCAGGCTGAACACCGAGTGTCTCCTCCAGAAGGGGCACGTGGTCGCCGAGGTGGTGCTTTGTCATTTTGCAATCTGAGGAATGCGAAAAATCATCATTGCTATAAAGCAGAGTGGCGCTTTGAAATCAGTGGAAACAAAGCAGGGTCGCGAATCGACGTGACTGCCAGATCAACATCAATCAGGGGCCAATAGAGGTGATCGCTCGACGGCCGCTCGACGGTCGTAATCTGTTCAACCGTCGCTTGCTTGAACCACGGAAATTCGGTGTAAGACACGAATAACTCTTCATCCTCAAGAAGCAGCCAGAAGCCCTTGCTTGAGACCAAAGAGACTTCAATCTCCGAAGTGGATACGCCAGGCATGGGTAATCTCCTCTCGATGGGAATACACCAAAGCCAGCGCATCGCTGAGCTGCTTTTGCGAAAGGCCTTGGTTCACGGCAATTTCAATATTCGGTGTCATCCAGAACTTGGCTTCGCCGTCAGTATGTGTGACATGAACGTGCATTCTTGTTTCCTCTCGTGAAAAGAAGAAAAACCGGAATGCGCCATCGCGAAAAATGGTGGGTGCCATAAGTCAAGTTTAGCAGTGCATCATCGCGGCCCCAAACTACCAAAATCCGGCAAGGCTGGAATTTTCACTTCGTTTGATCAAGATCAAATAGCCGATTTCCCCGGCCCCTAAAGTCGCATCACAGGCTGCTTCACTGACCGCAGCCGGGCTATCGGGGAGTTCGTCCAATGACGCAAGCGGGGAGCGGTATAGCGGGTACGGTCGGGAATGTCCCGCAGACTTACCACTACAAGGTGGTGCGCCAGTTCGCGGTGATGACCGTGGTCTGGGGCGTGGTCGGCATGCTGGTCGGCGTGATCATTGCCGCGCAGCTGACGTTTCCGGATTTTCTTGGCGGCATTCCGTGGCTGTCCTACGGGCGTTTGCGGCCTTTACACACCAATGCGGTGATTTTCGCTTTTGGCGGGTCGGCATTGTTTGCCACGTCGTACTACGTGGTGCAGCGCACTTGCCATGCGCCGCTGTTCGCGCCAGGGCTCGCCGCTTTTACGTTTTGGGGCTGGACGCTGGTCATCGTGCTCGCCGCCATCACGCTGCCGCTCGGGTTCACGCAGGGCAAGGAATACGCCGAGCTGGAGTGGCCGATCGACATCCTGATCGCGGTGGTGTGGGTGTCGTATGCGGTGGTGTTCTTCGGCACCATCGTCAAGCGCAAGATTCCGCACATTTAAGTCGCCAACTGGTTCTTCGGTGCCTTCATCCTCACCGTCGCGCTGCTGCACATTGTCAACAGTGCTGCCGTGCCCGCGAGCTTCTGGAAGTCTTACTCGGCCTATGCCGGCGTGCAGGATGCGATGGTGCAGTGGTGGTACGGGCACAACGCGGTTGGCTTCTTCCTCACTGCCGGGTTCCTGGGCATGATGTATTACTTCATCCCCAAGCAGGCCGAGCGGCCGATCTATTCCTACCGGCTCTCCATCGTCCACTTCTGGGCGTTGATCTTTACCTACATGTGGGCCGGGCCGCACCATCTGCACTACACCGCGCTGCCGGACTGGACCCAGTCGCTCGGCATGTTGTTCTCGCTGATCCTGCTGGCGCCCTCGTGGGGCGGCATGATCAACGGCATCATGACCTTGTCGGGCGCATGGCACAAACTGCGTTCCGACCCGATCCTCAAATTCCTGATCGTGTCGCTGTCGTTCTACGGCATGAGCACCTTTGAAGGGCCGATGCTGGCGATCAAAACCGTCAATGGCCTCGCGCACTACACCGACTGGATTGTTGGCCACGTACATTCTGGCGCGCTGGGCTGGGTCGCGTTTATTTCCATCGGCTCGATGTACTACATGATTCCAAAATTGTTT
>JANPAR010000236.1:0-4156 GCA_031430015.1 Burkholderiales bacterium | reverse complement strand
GATTCGACGAATTTTTCCGACTGGACGAACATGCCGCCGGAGCCGCAGGCGGGGTCGTAGATGCGGCCTTTGTAGGGCTTAAGCATTTCGACCAGGCAGCGCACCACGCACGAGGGGGTGTAGAACTGGCCGCCGTTTTTGCCTTCGGCGCTGGCGAAGCGGGTGAGGAAGTATTCGTAGACGCGGCCGAGCAGGTCGACTGAGCGATGGGTCTTTTCGCCTTCGCTCGCGGCCGTGAGGCTGATGGTGGCGATCAGGTCGATCAATTCGCCGAGGCGCTGCTTGTCGAGGCCGGGGCGGGCGTAGTCTTTGGGGAGCACGCCTTTGAGGCGCGGGTTGTCGCGTTCGATGGCGACCATGGCGTCGTCGACGGTCTTGCCGATGCCGGGCTGCTTGGCGTTGGCCTGCAGGTGCGACCAGCGCGCGTCGGCCG
The DNA here is from genome assembly GCA_031430015.1 of Burkholderiales bacterium. Taxonomy (GTDB): domain Bacteria; phylum Pseudomonadota; class Gammaproteobacteria; order Burkholderiales; family JAEUOS01; genus CANJDH01. Next base: position 3,723 of record JANPAR010000236.1, on the reverse strand, counting down.
GCACCCAGAAGACGTTTTCGGCTTTGTATTCGTCGGGGTCTTCGGCGTTGGCGCCGGCGTAGTCGCCCTTTTTGGAAGCTGCGCCTTCGATCAGTTTGGCGCGGTGTTCCTCAAACGTGTCGGAGATGTATTTGAGGAAGATCAGGCCGAGCACGACGTGCTTGTATTCGGCTGCGTCCATGTTGTTGCGCAGCTTGTCGGCGGTGAGCCAGAGCTTGGCTTCGAAGCCCAGATTGGCGCTGCTGTCTGCGTTTTTCTTTGAAGCTTTGGTGACCATGGAGTGTTTTGTGATGTTCGGTTGTTGCGCTGTAGGCAGTCTACCGGGTTGAACGCCCCGGTAGCTGTCCGGATCGAACACTTGATCTGCGGCAGCAGACTATTCACCACAGGCATGTCATGGAAACCCTTGGTGTGAGCGATTCTAAACGAGATACATCCTTGAAACGCGCTCCCACCAAGGGTTTTGGCTGATGGCGCAATCAAAAAAAGAGGTGCTCGCAGGATCAGCATGACCCCGGTACGCGTTTACCTGTCATTGGCGCGGCAAAGTCAGGCGCAGATTGCGCTGTATCTGCTCATGCCAGCCGTCTCTCACACGTGCTTTAGCGGCATAGTCCGGCCATTGCGCCACAGCAGCGCGCACCTCTTCAATAATCGTCTCGGCGCGCCCGCGTTTCATCAAGGCGCTTTTGGCGCAGGCACGAAAATCTTCCCAGGTGAATCCATCGCGCTTGCCGTTGATGCTCATCTGGTGCTGCGCAGTCCAGTCGCCGGATGGGTTGTAGCTGTAGGTCATGTCGAACGCCGGTGAGAGCGACCAATTGCCCTCTTGATCCATCAGGAAGGCGATGTTCTTGACGTGATCGTCCTGGTTGCGCGCGATCACGTTGAACGCCATGCGCCGGAACTGTTGCTCCACCGCCGCCATCGGCAAATTGAGCTGACGCATCACCAGCAGCGCCTGCTCGTAGGCGTAAGCCGCCGGGTGGTTGAAATCGAAATGGGCCATGGCACATAGCGATTGCGCATGCAGCTTGCCGCCGCCGGGCAACCGGTCGAAGCGCCGTGTCATGAAATGGCGCCTGCCGTTTTCTTCCAGCAGGCGGCACTCGCTCATCGTCACCCCTGCGGCCTGCGCCATCAGGTAGTAGGCGTACTCGATGGCGCCGTAACCCTTCGGGTCTTCAAGCTCCTTGTCTTTGTTGCCGGACACCCCATCGAATTTCAGCAACCAATGGTCAAAGCCCTCACCCGCAGCGGTTTGCCCAGAGCGCACCTCGTTGGTGTCGCGATTCCAGGCGATCACCGCTTTGGCGCGAGCGCCGCCGGCCGAGGTGCCAATACGCAAAATATCCTGCAGCGCCACCGCGCGGCTGGCATCGGCAAACGAGCCCGCAAGGTCGTTGCGCCGGCCCAGCACGTCAGACGCCAATCGCACCAAGGCATCGATGTCGATTTTTTCCGCAGCCTTTGCAGCCGGCCCGGCGGCGGGCGCGAATTCCAGCGCCCCCATGCCGCGCGCACCGGTGTAGCAAAGCCGCTCCACCGCGTTGAAGCCCGCCGGCAAGCGGCCCTGCGTGGCTAGCCATGCATCGATCAGCGCGTTGCCGAATTTATCCGGCAACGAATCCGCCAGCAACCCCGGCAGGCCGTGAAACGTACTCAGCGGCAGCGCAGGAAAGGTGTGCACGCGATTGCCAAGCGGCATGATGATGGGCGACACCTCAATGCCGCTCGCCGCGAATGCCGGTGTGTATTGAAACGCCGCGACGGTGGCACCGTCGTCCAGCGAAACCGCACCGATGGTGCGACCCCATAGCCGCACTTCGGCCAGCGTCATGCCGCATCACCTGGTTGCGTACCCCATTGCCATTTACCGGCCGGCTCGGCCGGCTTCACAGAGGAAGCCCGCTTCCGCTCTTTGCCGCGCAGCTTCAGTTGCGCCACCGGGCCTGGCACAGTCGGCGGAATCAGCGTCTCGAAACCCTCAACCAAACCCAACGCACGGCACACGCGCACCAGGTTGACCAACTGTGTAGCGCCGCCCGCCTCCATGCGCTCGACGGTGCGTTTGGAAACACCGGCTTCGATTGCCAGCTCAGCCTGCGTCAGGTTGCGCTGTAGCCGGACACGCATCAGCCGCTCGCCCAATTCGCGAAGAATCGCCTCGTCCGCGAGTTGATTGGAGATTTTTATCATGCGTCAATTATGGCGATTAGAAGTGGGAAATATACTATTGTTCGTCACAAAAGGCGAGTTAATTAACAATAATTAACTCGCAATACATGGCGAATAATAACTAAATATCGGTATTAGCCGTCATAAATTTCGAATAATAATTGTCAATGGAGAGCGTGAATTCCGGCACTCAAATCAAACTATCCGGTAATTCCGGAAGGTTGCCACGGCATGCCAAATTGGCATTCAAGCTGGCGAGTGGCGGAATGCGGGCGGCGAATACGCAGCACCTGGCGCAATCGCCCCTTGCCACTTTTCCACCTCAACCAGCACCGACAACGCACTCGGCCCTTGCGTGAGTGACGAGGTGCCGGTATCGAGCGACAACACGTTGGGGTTGCCGTTGCGCTCAAGGGTATGCGTTGCGGTGTTAGGGAACGCTTCGGCGTCAGGCGGCGCAAGATCGAGCCACGCGCCAGTGGCCATCACGACGACGCCTGCGACCAGTGCGGCATCCGTCACCACACCGGCGAGGCAGGCGCCGCGTTCGTTGTAGAGCCGCGCGACATCGCCATTGGCAAGGCCGCGCGTGGCGGCGTCTTGCGGATGCATGCGCAGCGCTTCGCGGCCCGCCACCTTGTTGGCCTGCGCGAGCGGTGCCGGGTCCATTTGGCTATGCAAACGATCCGGTGGCTGGATCGTGATCAGGTGCAGCGGGTGGCGTTGCGCCGCTTGGGCGCCGAGCCACTCAGCCGGTGGCAGCCACGCCGGATGCGGCGGGCAATCGGCGTAGTTGAATGCCGCAATGGTGTGCGAGAACAATTCGATCTTCCCCGACGGCGTGTGCAAGGGATGTGCAGCCGGATCGGCGCGAAACGCTTCGAACAAAACGTAGCCGTCACTGCTCGGTACCGTTGCCGGGACCGTCGCCGTCGCCTGTGCCCGCAGCGGCGCAGGCAGTTCGACCCAGCCTTGCGCGAAGAACGCATCGAACTCGGGCAGGCGCATCCCTTTGGCCGCCGCGCTGTCGCGTACTCGCGTCCACATCGCGTGCAGCCACGCCTGCGTGTCGCGGCCTTCGGTGTAGGCGTGCTCGTGGCCGCCGCGCGCGGCCAGTTCGCGAAAGATGTCGAAGTCATCGCGGCTCTGATGTACCGGCGCAATCGCGCGCTGCATGGCGAAAATGTAGTTGTCGCGCGACGAGCCGCCGATGTCGTCGCGCTCCACCGGCGTGGTGGCGGGGAGCACGATGTCGGCGCGCTTCGCGGTGGCCGTCCACCAACTGTCGTGCACGATGATGGTCTGCGGTTTGGCCCACGCGCGCGCGAGTCGATTGAGATCCTGATGATGGTGAAACGGGTTGCCACCGGCCCAATAGACCAGATCAATATCGGGATAGACATGCTGCGCGCCGTTGAACGCATACGCTTCGCCCGGCTTCTCCAACATGTCGGTGAGGCGCGCGACGGGGATAGCGGCACCGGCGGGATTCGCACCAGCGCCAAATTCGGGTGAGGGCCAGTCGCCGCGCGGCTCGCCCACTGC
>JANPAR010000235.1:0-5228 GCA_031430015.1 Burkholderiales bacterium | reverse complement strand
CGGCTACGTGATTTACTTTCGCCACGGCCACACGCACTGGCAACAGAAGATCATCGAGAGCGCGATGCAGGCCGAGGGGCGGCACGACCTCGACAATTGCGCGACCCAGCGCAATCTCGATCAACTCGGGCGCGATGACGCTGCGAACATTCATGCGGCGCTTAGTGCGGCACGCATCCCGGTGGGCAAGGTGCTCGGCAGTCTCTATTGCCGCCCGTCGGAATATGTCGGCCTCATCACCGGCAAGACGCCGGTGCGCACGCAATGGCTGACCGGCCTCTCCAGCCCGGAGACGCTGGTTGAGATCAGGCGCGAAGTTGCGACGCCGCCAGCGGCGGGCACCAACACTTTCCTCGGCGGTCACGGTGACCGGCCCTTTGATCTCACTGGCCTGGTGATTCAGGAGGGCGATGCGCTGGTGTTTGACCCGCGCAATCACGTGGCCAGTGATCCGGGCAAGTTCAAACCGGTGGCTTGGATCAAGCCGGCCGAGTGGATTCCGCTTGCCAGTGCGGTCGCCGCAGCTGGTGCAGGCCAGGCTCCGCGCGCCTCCGGCGCGCCGGCATTCACCGCAGGTACCGTGAGCATCAGCGGCGCAACCCATCACGATGCAGACAACGTGCGCGCGAGCTTGCCGCCATTGCGCGAGGGGCAAGCAGTGGATGCGGCGGCGCTGGCACGCACACTGCAACTGGTGCGTGAGAACCCTGCCAAAAATCTTGAGCCAGCCTTTACGCCGGTCGCGCAAACGGGCACCGCCAATGCCCATATTGCCGTCGGCGACACCAAGCCCTGGTCACTCAACGCGGGCTTGACCAACACCAGCGTGGCCGGCGGCCGGCGCGAACGCCTATGGTTGGGCGGTGAGCACGTCAACCTGTGGAACCGCGACCATCAGGCGGCGCTGAAACTCTCCGGTGCCACGAGCGACTGGAGCCGCAATGGCAACGCGAGCTTTGCCTACCGCGCGCCGCTCTATGCATTCGGCGGCATGCTCGGGTTCACCGCTACGCGTGCACGCGATGGCGGCGGAATTGACGCTGATTTGAGAAGCATCACCGGGGCGGGCCGCTCGACTGGCGTCTACTATCGTCAGCATTTGACGCCGCGCGCTGACTATCACCATCACGTCTCGCTGCGTGTCGAAGACCGGGACTGGTTCACCACACCCGCCACCGGTGCACCCGCCGTTGCCGCAGCGCCACAAGTGCGCAGCCGCCCGCTCACACTCGGTTATGCTGGTCATTGGGAAGAGAACTGGATGGGTTGGAAATTTGGCGCACAGTGGGCAAGCAATCTCGCTGGCGGTGCGGGCAACGATGGCGCGCGCTACGCGCTCGCGCGGCCCGGTGCACAGCGCAACTGGAACGCCTTGAAGCTCGATGGCGAGTGGGTGCGCATCCTCACCTATGACATCCGCCTGATGGTGCGCGGACGCGCGCAGCTATCGAATCAGGCGTTGATCCCCGGCGAGCAGTTTGCGCTCGGCGCAGCTTTGCAGCCTTGGGGCAGCGCGTTCTCGGTGTGGCAGCGCGCGCCGTGGATCGGCAGCGCCGGTGTGCGCGGCTTGCCGGAACGCGCCGCCAGCGGCGACTCCGGTGCGCAGGCCAGCGTCGAGTTGTGGAGCCGTCAGATCGGCAGCCATGATCTGCGCGCGGGCGGCTTTGTGGACCTTGGCACGGTGCGGCGCAATCAGCCGGTGCCGGGTCTGGCCGGGCGTGCCAATGCGTCGAGCATCGGGGCGCTGTTGCACTACCAACTTCGGGGCAACGTGGCTCTGTCGTTGCACGCCGCCCATGTGCTGCGCGGCGCGGATGCGGTGGCACGCAATACCGGCAGTGTCGGCGCGACGCTGGTGATGCGCTATTGAGAAGACGGTCCGGTAACAGTTCATCTCGCGATTGTTTAGCGGACCGCAACCAACACGGTGCAGCCCGCGCAATTTGAAACCGTGTGTTTACCAGCGCGTTGGCAAGCGCAGGGGGCGCGTGTAAAGTTATGGGCTTTCGCGTCAGGGCGCGGAACCATGACACCGCCCGCACGGTCTGACCCCTTCTCACATAAACCCGTCACCACCACGATCCATATCACCATGATTCACTTCAAACGCCTCGCCTGCATCCTCACCGGCACCGTGCTCAGCATCGGCATGGCCGCCGCCGTTGCGCAGTCCGTGCAAGGTGTGCCTGACCGCGCGGCACCGACCGCCGGGATTGCCCCGGCAGTTGCTACGGGGTTGGCTGCGGGCGTCGCCACTCGCGATGCCGACTGGTTTGATGCCGCGCGCCAGCGCGCGGTGCCGGTGCGAGTCTACCTGCCCGCTGCTTCTGACAGCGCGGCTGCCAGCGACCCAACTGCTGGCAACGCCGCCTCAGGCATCACCAAATGGCCGCTGGTAATCTTCTCGCATGGTCTGGGCGGCTCGCGGCTTGGATACAGCCACATCGGCCAGCATCTCGCGCGCAACGGCTTTGTGGCTCTGCACCTGCAGCACGCGGGCAGCGACCGCGCCGTGTGGCAAGGTGGCCCGTTCACACTGCTCGGCAATGTGCGCGATGCCGCGAGTGAAGCCAACGCTGTCGCGCGCGTACAGGATGTGTCGTTCGCGCTCACCACCTTGCTCGCTGATCGCGAGCTGGGCAGATTGATTGACAGCCAGGCGATTGCGGTGGCTGGTCACTCGTATGGTGCCAACACCGCAATGCTGATTGCGGGCGCGTCGATTGAACGTGATGGCAAGCGCATCAACTACGCCGACACGCGCATCAAGGCGGCGATCCTGCTCTCGGCACCGCCGTTTCACGGCGAAGACAATCAGGCCGCCGTGTTGCGCGATGTACGCCTGCCTTCGCTGCACATCACCGGCAGCGACGACGTGATCCGCGTGCCGGGCTATGGCTCGGACGTGGCAGACCGCATCGGTGTGTTTCGCGACATGCCGGCAGCGCGGCCGGACATGAAGTTCCTCGCCATTTTTGAAGGCGGCGAGCACAGCGTGTTCACCGACCGCACGCGCTCCGAGCGCGCGCTCGCGATCAAGGCAGCGACGCGCGATCTGTGTGTGGCTTTTTTACAAGGTGTGTTGAAGGGCGATGTGACCGCAATGCGGGGCGCGCTCGCCGCGGCGCAACCGCTGTTGATCGATACCGACCGTCTGATGGCGCGCCGGCTCGACGCCCAGTTGCGTGGCGACTAAATTAGCGCCTTTATGCTATGCAGTGGCGTAGCATACGGGCGTAGCGCACGTCAGCGCGCCGCGAGCGCTTGATCGAGTGTCTTGAGAAATTTCTCCGGCGGCTCAAAGCCGATGACACGCAGCGTGGACATCTCCTGCCCCGCGCGGTCGAAGAAGACGATGCCCGGGGGGCCCACCAGTTTGTAGTTCTTCAACAGCAGCTTGTCGTCAAGCGTGTTGCGCGTGACATCGGCCTGCAGCGCTGCGAACTGCGCCAGCTTGGCCTTGACGCGTTTATCGGACAGCGTGACTTTCTCCATTTGCTTGCAGGGTGCGCACCAGTCGGCGTAGAAATCAAGGAGCGCAACGCGGCCGGCGGCTTTGACTTTTTGCTGCGCCTCTTCGACTGACGTGACGCGCAGGAACAAGCCGTCTTTGGATGCAGCAGCAGGTGCCTTGGTGAGCGCAGAGGGCAGTGATGTGGGCAACGGCGCGCCCGATGGTGTTGAAGCCAATCCAGTGGCGGGCGTCATCCCGTTCGCCGCGCCATATGAGCTCGATGCGTTCGGCACGCCAAACGCACCCGGCGCATTCGACGGTGACGCTGTCGATGACGAGAGCGTGAGCTGCGCCGTTTGCATTTGCGGCGGGTAGCAAACTCCCGCATCCGCACAGCCTTGCGAAGTCGCCTTGAGCGTGAGCGCGCCCGATGCTGCTTGTGTCAGCGGCAGCGTGACCGTCACGCCATCGCGATAGGTCTCCATGGTTTTGTTAAAGGTTGCATCAAACTTGTTTTTGCCGCGCGGCAGCGAGGCCTTGCCCACCGCTGCACCGTTGACGCTGAAGGCAAAGCGCTCGCGATACATGTAGTAGCCCGGCGCAATGGCGTAGCGAATCTCAACGGTCTTCGCATCTTTCAGCTTGGCCGAGAAGCGGAACGCGACGTCGGCGTCGAGCAATTCCGGCTCAGGCTTGGCGCCGCTCGCGGCATGCGCGCCACAGAGCGTGAGCCAGGCTAACGGCAATGCGGCGAGCAGACATTTGAATGAGGGCATGCGATGGACTTTGAAATGATGTCAGATGGGCGCTGGTTCAGCTTGGGCCGGCATCAGAGGGCTGATGCGGGTCAGAGCTGAGGGCCGGCGCAGTCTCGCTGCGCACCCAGCCCAGATACGCGGGCCAGCCTTGATCGATCGGGAAGACGACTATCTCAGGTACGTCATAGGGATGCAGACGGATGATGGCCGCCGCCACTGCGCCGTAACGCGCTTGGGTAGTCTTGATAAGCATGGGGATTTCGCGCGCCGTCTCGACCTTGCCCTGCCAGCGGTACACCGACTCGCAAGCGCCTAGAATATTGACGCACGCGGCGAGCTTTTGTTCCACCAGATACGCCCCCATCTGATGCGCCAGCGCTTCGTTGGGCACGTTGGTCAACAGGGCGATCACGCCGTCCGGATCATTCGGCTCATCCGGCGCATCGGTGCTGCGGGCATCACTCACTGGAACCTCACTCATGCTGCGCTTTCTGCCCTTGATTGTACTGACCCTGCCGGTCGCGGAATTTCTGCTCGATCTGGCGCTATACCGGCATTACGGCGATGGATTTTTGCTGTGGCTGGCAGTGGCGGCGATGGGGGGCATCTGGCTGCTGGTGCGCGCCAAGGAGTCGTTTCGCCTGGCACTGCGCGGCATGGCGGGCGGGGATGCACGCGCGCTGTCGTCATCACTGTGGGGCTTGATGGCGGGTGCGCGCGCGTTTTTCGCCGGCTTGTTGCTGCTGTTTCCCGGTGTGCTCACCGATGTGCTGGCATTGTTGATCGTGCTGTTGCCGGGGCGGGTGCTGCCCGTGTCGTCCCAGCGCACGAGCGGCGGGCAAGGCGCGGCGAATGACGCGGTGATTGAAGGCGAGTTTCGGGAAGTGAAGGATGACGTGCCGCGGCTGCGCTGAAAAATTGTAAGGACACGGGCTGAAAACCATTGGTGTGTGCGGTTCTTCGACAATATATTCCCTGCAACCCGTTCTCACCAACGGTTTTGACGATGCTTCAGT
>JANPAR010000234.1:0-7828 GCA_031430015.1 Burkholderiales bacterium | reverse complement strand
CGCTACTGGGCACGTTCCGATATATTACTCACCCGTTCGCCACTCGCCGCCAGGATTGCTCCCGCGCTGCCGTTCGACTTGCATGTGTAAGGCATGCCGCCAGCGTTCAATCTGAGCCAGGATCAAACTCTTCAGTTTAATCGCTGTTTTGCAGAAATTATCTGCGTCGCCCAACTCAAAATACTGACAGGTAAATCTTTTACAACTTACCTAATATTTCAAGTGTGAGCATTTGATGCTTATAGCTTTTGGCAATCTCCGGTGTGACCCGAATTTCACCTAGACTCGCCATCAAGCGCCCACACTTATCGGCTGTTAATTTTTAAAGAGCGATTGCTGATTTTCCTGAACATTTTGTCTTGCGTTGTTGCGTTTAAATGTTCAGCAGCAGAGAGGCGCGATTATGAAGTGAATTAGGGGGGCTGTCAACACTTTGCTGCAAATATCTTTAAAAAGATGAAAATAATTTAAGTTAGTCTGCGCCGCTGGCTGCTGGTTTCGGCCACGAAAATCTCGGCTGCGCACCAAAGCCTTAGGATAATCATGGGGTTAACGAGCGGCCAACTTATCCGCAGAAAAAATATGCCGCTTCAGCGCCCTCACCACTCCCCAAATGCGGCTCGCAGCGCGCAAACACCGGCTGCTCAGGCGATTCAAGCCGCACCAGCAGCATCAATCCAGTTTGATACCCAACTCTCGAATGATGCGGGTGTAGCGCTCACTATCGCTGCGCAGCGCTGTAGCCAAATGTTCAGGGCCCGCTCGCACTACTTCCACGCCAATTGCCTCCATGCGCGCGCGCACTTCGGCCACGGCCATCGCTTTGTTGATCTCGTTGTTGAGGCGGGTTGCGAGCTCGGCAGGCAATCCCGCCGGGCCGAACGCGGCATACCAGACGCTCATTTCCACCCCTGGCAGGGTCTCCATCAGGGAAGGCACATCGGGCAGCAGCGCCGCGCGCTTTGGCTCGGTGACGGCGAGCAGTCGCAATTTGCCGGAGCGCACGTGGGGCAGCGTCTGGGTGCCCGCTGAAAACAGCACCTGCGTTTGATTGCCCACGGTATCGAGCACGGCGGGCGCGCCGCCCTTGTACGGCACGTGCAGCATAGTGATGCCGGCCGCCTTCATGAATAACTCCGCACTCAGGTGATTGGTCGAGCCTCCTCCTGCCGAAGCGTAGGCGAGTTTGCCGGGGTTCGCCTTGGCGTAAGCAATCAGCTCACGCACGCTGGTGGCGGGCACAGCAGCGTTGATCACCATAGTGTTGATGACGTTCGCCACCAGCGCAACCGGCGTGAAGTCCTCTACGCCTTTGAAGGGCATATTGGCGATCAGCGCGGGGTTCATCGCGTGGGTGCTCATTGACCCTACCAACAGCGTATAGCCGTCGGGCTTGGCCTTGGCAACCAGATTGGAGCCTATATTGCCCGCCGCGCCAGCGCGGTTTTCCACCAGAACGGACTGGCCGAGGGATTTGGTCAATTGCTCGGCGATGACGCGGGCAATGATGTCGGTCGAGCCCCCCGGCGCCCACGGCACTATGAGCGTGATGGGCTTATCGGGATAGGCAGCGAGCACAGCCGGTGCCGTAACGGCAAAGGTGACAGCGAGCGGCAACATCAGCAAATGCACGAACGGCGACAGTGGCGGTAGCGATGCAACTGTTACCGCTGCCGAACGACGAACAAATTGCATCAACATGGCTTGCTCCTATATTGAAAATCCATACGGCAATCCGCGAGGGATCGAACATCCAAAAAATCACCTGCTCCGCAAGACGCTCGGAAAAAGCAACCGAAACGTCTTACGAAACGACAAGCCCGAATAGTCCCGTTTGCACACCCTACGCGCCGAAGCTCCTTGCCCATCTCACCCACCGAGTTCAACTTCTTCGCCACTTCACTTTCTTAGCGGCTCTTTTGGCTACGCGCCGAATCCCTCCCCCGCCGCATTCAACGCCCCACCGCATACCCCTGCATCCCGCGCGGATTGGCCGCCGCGCGCAGCACCAGCCGCCCTTGCGCATCGCGCATGCGGCCGCACGCCGACAGCCGGCTCTCGGACCACGGCTCGCCCACCACCACTTGGTGCCCGAGCGCACGTAAATGTTCAATAGTCTCCGCATCGAAACGTGATTCCAGCGTCAGGGTGTTGAGCGTGGTCTGACGTGGCCAGAATGAGCCGGGGAAATGCTTCACGTGCCACGATGGCGCATCAATCGCCTCCTGCAAATTAAAACCGTGCAGCGCATGGCGCAGGAAAAACCCCGTCTGCCACTGGTCTTGCTGGTCACCGCCCGGCGTGCCAAACGCCAGATAAGGCGCGCCGTCACGCAGCGCGATGGAGGGCGACAAGGTGATGCACGGCGCCACATGCGGCGTCAGTGTATTGGGCAGGCCCTCGTCGAGCCAGGTGGTTTGCAGTCGCGTAGTCAAGGCAAAACCGAGTGCGGGAATCACCGGGCTGGACGACAGCCAGCCGCCCGAAGGTGTCGCCGCGACCATATTGCCGTGGCGGTCAATCACGTCAATATGGCAGGTATCGCCGACAAAAATTTCGCGGTCGGCCCACTGAGCCACCGGCGGCAAGTTGGCAAAGGTCGGCTCGCCAATGCCAAAGCGTGTATCGGCGTTGCGCAGGCTGCGTTCGCCCACACTGAGGTCGGGCAAGCGCGGCGCGTGACCGGCGGGATGTCCGGGCTGCAAAGTGGTGGACGCGCGCTGGAGATCCACCTGCGCCCAGCGGTCACGCAAGTAATTGTCAGACAACAATGTGCGCTGCAATTGCGCCAGACCGTTAGGTGCGCCGTGCGGCAGATCGGCATGCGCACCATGCGGCGAATCCCTGCGCGCGCCCGGCGCCACGCCATACCAGGCCATGCGGTCGGCGAACGCGAGCTTGGCCGCTTCGGTGACCCGGTGCACAAAGCCAGCAGAACCAGGCGCGTGGTGTTCCAGCCCGGCATGACGCAGCATGCCGATCTGCTGCAACAACACCGGCCCCTGGCTCCAAAAGCCGCACTTGGCCATCGTGTAGCGACCAAATTCCATCGTCAGTGGCGCGCTCTCGGTCACGCGCCACGCCGCCATATCTTCCGCGCGCAACAAACCGCGATGCGCCTCGCCGCTGCTGTCGCGCACATCCTGCGTGCGGCAAAATTGATCGATCTCCCGGGCCACGAATCCTTCCTGCCAAGTACGAATCGCCACGTCGATCACGCCGGTACGGCCGCCGCCCTCTTGCTCAGCCGTCGCCACCAGGCGCGTATACATCGCCGCCATCACGGGCTGCCGGAACAGCGCGCCGGGCTGCGGCACCTTGCCGCCAGGCAGCCACACATTGGCTGAAGTCTGCCAATGCGTCAAAAACAACTCACGCACCGCGAGAATCGCCTGCACCGCGCGGGCCACCAACGGAAAGCCATCGCGCGCGTAGCCGATCGCCGGCGCCAGCACGTCGGCCAACGGCCAGGTGCCCTGTTCCTTGAGCAACGTAAGCCAGGCCGGCACCGCCCCCGGGACCGTCGCCGCCAGAGGGCCGATGCCCGGCACCTGCTCAAAGCCCATGCGCCGGAACGCAGCCGGGCTGGCATCGCCCGGCGCAAAGCCCTGTCCATTGAGCGCAGACAAGCGTTGTTCGCGCTCACTCCAGTAGAGGATCGGCACTTCACCGCCCGGGCCGTTGAGATGCGGCTCGACCACCTGCAACACAAATGCACCGGCGGCGGCGGCATCGAACGCGTTGCCGCCGCGTTCGAGCACGCCCATCGCCGTTTGCGACGCCAGCCAGTGGGTGGAGGAAGCGACGCCGAAGGTGCCAATGATCTCGGGGCGGGTGGTGAACATGAGGTGATGACTTTCAAGGTGCCCATCGTCGCGGGCGTCAACGTTTGCGGTGCTTTCTAAGAGAACGTGATGCGTCGCGCGGCGATGGCACAAAACCCTGTTTCACACGTGGAGCACACCAGGCAAAGCGCGCCGCCACCCTTCCAATATGCTTTCAGGCCGCTCAATCCTGACGGGCCCTGCGCCACCCCGTCACTCAGAGGTCAAGTACCGGCGGATCAAACCAATTGGTGAGCGAAATACCGCCGTCGATGACAATCGCGGCACCGGTCACGTAGCCCGAGATTTTGTTAGACAACACCGCGAGTGCAAGCGGCGCGAGATCATCACTCTTGCCCAATCGCCCGAGGGGAATGTGGCGCGCGAGCTCGGGGTCAGCCACAAAACCGCCCGCTGCGATGGCCCCCGGCACCAGAGCGTTGACGCGAATCTGATAGCGCCCGAGCGTCTTCGCCAGTTCCTTGACCATCATCGCCATCGCCGCCTTCGAGCTGCTGTAGTGCGGCAGATTGCGCGGCGTCTCGGCGTGCAGCGATGTCAGATACAGCAGACTGCCCGGCACTTTGGCCGCGATCAACGCCTTGGAGATTTCGCGGCCCAGAAAAAACCCCGCATCAACGTTGACTGCGCGCATGCGAATCCAGGTTTCATCCGTCACCGCGAGCGCGTGATCGGCCTCGCGGCGCGGTGGCGCCGCGCTGTGGACAAAGTGGGTGATAGTGCCAAGCACCGCGCGCGCATCATGGAACAGGCGATTACACTCGCTGCGCTCCGCTAGGTCGCCCACCCAGGCGCTGGCGAGCACGGGGTTGGCAGAAGATGCGATTGCTGCCTGCACGGTGTCAGGTTTGATATCGGCGAACACCGTGCGCACGCCCTCGGCAACCAGCGCTTGCGCAATCGCGCGGCCGATGCCATTGCCTGCGCCCGTGACGAGAGCAGCTTCGGTGGAAGGATTGAATGGTTGGTCAAAGACCGGCATGGAGGTTGAGTTCCTTCAGGTGCAAAAAGTCAGCCGGCGATATGCGAGCCAGGCCAACACATGGTCTCGGTGGTCAGTGCTTGACCTCTGCTTGATCAAAGAACTGATTCGGCTTGAGAAAAATTGCCAACATCAAACAACCATCGACCGAGCGCGCCGTGTGGCGGCTGCCGGACGGGCGCCAGACAAACTGGCCGGCGCGGCACACGCCCTGTGAGTCCTCAAACGAGCCTTCGAGCACATAGGTCTGCTCGATATCGACATGTTCGTGCAGGGGAAACTCGGTGCCTGCCTCCCAACGCATGAGCATGGTGACCAAGCCACGCTCCTTGTCTTCCATCAAAACCTTGGCCTTGATGGTCGGCCAGCGCGTCGCGCGCCACGGCAGGGAGGGGGCATCGACATAACGCGAGTCAAGGGCGGCGAGCGCAGCGTGTTGCTTGGCAAGGTCTGGGGTCACTGCGGACATCGTTTCTCCTCATGCAGGGGGCGTGGGGCGGTGTAGCGTACCGGTTCTGACCGACATTCTAGGGCGAAACACCACTCAGAGCAGCATGCGGCGCACATGCATTACCATTCGCAACCGACCGGAACGGAGAAGTACCATGCTCAAAATCTGGGGGCGCATCACCTCCATCAACGTGCAAAAAGTGATGTGGGCCGTGGCCGAACTGGGGCTGCCGCACCAGCGCATCGACGCCGGGCTTCATTTTGGCGGCAACAATGAAGATTGGTATCGCGCCATGAACCCGAATGGCCGCGTGCCGGTGATCGACGATGAGGGGTTTGTCCTCTGGGAGTCGAACGCCATTGTGCGCTACCTGGCGGCCAGGCATGCGGAGCCTTCCGGAAACAGTGCGGCGCAGGGAAGCAGCGTTTCGCCGGAAACCGGCACGCCGTCGGCAGTCACACTCTGGCCCGCCAACGTGCGCGTACGTGCCGATGCCGACCGTTGGATGGACTGGGCCACCACCACCATGCACCCGGTCATGACGCCTCTGTTTTGGGGCCTGATCCGCACGCCGCCCGAGAAGCGCGACGCCGCCGCACTCGACTCGCTGCGCCTGCAAATGGAAGACATCATGCAAATTCTCGACAGGCAATTGGCCGCGCGCCCCTACGTCGCCGGCGATTGGCTTACGATGGGCGATATTCCGGTCGGCTGTTTTGCGCAACGCTGGCTGGCCCTGCCGATGGTACATGGCGAACATTCGCATCTGATGCGATGGATCGAGCGCCTGTCAGTGCGTGAAGGTTTTATCAAGCATGTGCGTATGGAACTAGCGTAATGATGGAGCAAACCTGATGTCTGCCCCCACTGTATTTACCCGCACCCGCAAAGGCGGCGCGGCGATGTCCGACGAGAGCGTACCGATGTCGGCGGGCTTTCGCCGCCTGCTCGGCCTTTTCAACGGCAAGCGCGACAGCGCTGCCTTGCTCACCGAGTCACCCCATTTGGACAGCGAAGACCTCACGCTTTGGACGCTCGAGTTGCTGCGCCAAGGCTTCATCGCCCCCAAGGACAAGTTGGCTGCTGAAGACGCTGCGTTCAGCCTCACCACCGAAATGTCTCCGCATATGGCGATGCCAGCGCCGGGCGCGCATGGCATTACACAGGACACCGGTGCGATGATCGACTCGATCACTGCCGATGTCTCGCGCAGCATCAACCCGGCCACCAGTGCCGCCACCGAGAAGAAGCTCGCGCGCACCGCGCGCCTGGCCGTGATTGAATCGGTGACTTCCTACAAATCGGTCGAGGGCGCCGGCTTCTTCATTTACCCGGATGCCGCACAGGGTTTGCCGGCGGATGCGCGTACCTGCATCGCCACCCACGATGCCGCGCAGGCCAAGCTGCTCACCTTGCTGATCAAACACGCCGGCGGTGCGCCGGAGCCGGTTGAATCGCGCGAAGCGCTGCTCGCGATGCTGCGCTCGCACACGCGCGCGCACGTATTGTTCCTTGATGCCGATCTGCCTGGCATTGACGGCTTTCGTGCGCTTGAAGCGATTCGGGCCAACGCGGCGCTCAAGAGCATGCGCGTAGTCTTGATCGCCGCACATGGCGAGCGCGCCGACCTGGCGCGCGCGCTGATGCTCGGCGCCACCGGCTATATCGTCAAGCCGCTGACGCGTGAGGTGATGGACGTTGCCCTGCCGCAGATTTTCGGGCGGCGTGCGGGCAAGTGAGCACAGATACGCATGTCCACATCCGCGGGTGCTGCGGCACCGTATGATGGTGCAACTATATGTCACAAGAGGAAATTGACATGACCACTGCTCTTGATACCGCCACGCTGGCCGGCGGCTGCTTCTGGTGTGTCGAAGCCGTGTTCGACGATCTCAAGGGCGTCCACGCCGTCGAGTCCGGCTACATGGGCGGCAAAACCCTCAACCCGACTTACGACGACATCTGCACCGGGCGCACCGGCCACGCCGAGGTGATTCGCGTCTCGTTCGATCCGGCAGGGGTCAGCTTCGCCGATATCCTGCGCGTGTTCTTCACCATTCACGACCCGACCACGCTCAACCGCCAGGGCAATGACTCGGGCACGCAATACCGCTCGGCGATTTTTTATCACTCTGAAGCGCAGAAAAGTACAGCGCAAGAGATCATCGCCGAGGTCACCAGTGAAGGCTTGTACCGCGATGCCATCGTCACCGAAGTAACGGCAGCCTCCACGTTTTACATCGCCGAGCCGTACCACCAGGAATACTTCGCCCACAACCCCAACCAGCAATACTGCATGTTTGTGGTCGCGCCCAAGGTGGCAAAATTTCGCAAGAAGTATGCGGAGCGCTTGAAGAAATAGCGAAGCCGTGCCGCTTGGGCTTGTTCGAGACGAGGCCCGACGTTGCTTGAGGTGGCCTGAGGCTGTCTGATTTCGCGAGACCACCTAGCCCGAGAATGGCTCCCGGAGCGCATCGCAGGCCGTGATGTCCGTAGACGCGCTCCCAGAGCGGCTCTCCGGCCACCCTATGCCGCCGTTTTTCTCCACAA
>JANPAR010000233.1:0-13887 GCA_031430015.1 Burkholderiales bacterium | reverse complement strand
CGACGATGGTGCCGTGAAGGGCGTGGCCACCGGCAGCGTCGGGATTGGCCGCGACGGCCAGCCGACGGAGGCGTTTCAGGATGGCATGGAGCTGCACGCCAAGTACACCATCTTCGCCGAGGGCTGCCGCGGCCATCTGGGCAAGCAGTTGATGGAACGCTTCAATCTGCGCGATGGGGTTGACCCGCAGGTCTACGGGATTGGTCTCAAGGAATTGTGGGAGGTCGCGCCCGAGAAGCATGTGTCGGGCCTGGTCGTACACACTGCCGGCTGGCCGCTTGACAGCGCCACCTACGGCGGCTCGTTTTTGTATCACCTCGAAAACAATCTGGTCGCGGTGGGGTTTGTCGTGGGCCTCGCCTACGAGAACCCCTATCTGAGCCCGTTCGAGGAGTTTCAGCGTTACAAGCTGCACCCGCACATCAAGCCATTTTTTGAAGGCGGCAAGCGCATCGCCTACGGCGCGCGCGCCATCACAGCAGGCGGCATCCTGTCACTGCCCAAGCTCACATTCCCCGGTGGCGCACTCGCGGGCGACGATGCGGGCTTCCTCAATGCCTCGCGCATCAAGGGCAGCCATGCCGCCATCAAGACCGGCATGATGGCCGCAGAGGCCGCGTTTGATGCGATTGGCGCGGGCCGAGCGCACGACGAGTTGAGCGCGTATCCAGAGGCCTTCAAGGCAAGCTGGCTGCACACCGAACTCGACAAGGCGCGCAACTTCAAGCAGTGGATGGCCAAGGGCCTGTACACCGGCACGCTAATGGTCGGCATCGAACAAAAAGTGTTTGGCGGCAAGGTGCCGTGGACACTGCATCACCAGCACGCCGACCACGAATGTCTGCGGCCCGCGAGCGAGTTCACCCCCATCGACTACCCCAAGCCCGATGGCAAGATCACCTTCGACCGCCTGTCGTCAGTGTTCATCTCGAACACCAACCACGAAGAAAACCAGCCGGTGCATCTGACACTCAAGGACGCATTGATCCCGGTCAGTCTCAATCTGGCCAAATTCGCCGGCCCCGAGTCACGCTACTGCCCGGCCGGCGTTTACGAGTTTGTGAAGAACGAAGACCACTCTGACCGTCTACAAATCAACGCGCAGAACTGCGTGCATTGCAAGACCTGCGACATCAAGGATCCGTCGCAGAACATTCACTGGATTGCACCGCAAGGCGGTGAGGGGCCGAACTATCCGGGGGGGATGTAGCGGGCTACGGTATCCCTGAAGCGCGTTGGATGGACAGATTCACACGCCAGATGGCATGACAGGCGCATGGCACAAGGCTTTCAAGCCATGGGGCCAGTACAATGGCTTGCACCATGGGTTTCAGCAGGTTTCAGCGGCATCGTTTGCCAACTCTTTCGTTGTAAACGTGCGCGAAACAGCCGCCGTTTGCGGCGTCAGCACAGCGTAAGACCGTCGTGCTGCAATATGAGGTAATCATTTTTTTCGGTGCCAAGGTGCCGATTCACACAGGGGAAACTTCAACATGATCGATTTCATCGCACGCGCCACGCGCCATGCGCTTGGTGCAGCAGCCCTTTCTGCACTACTCGCTGTCACCGGCTGCTCAAATGAATACGGCTTTTCGCGCAGCGTGTTTCAGGGCAAGGTGGTAGACCGCTCCGCTGCCGACATCGAGTCCTCGGTGGGCAAGGCAGACGCGGTGGAAAACCTCGCTACCGGCGAAGTAGTCTGGACCTTCAACAAGCGCACATTTGACGCAGAAAACGCCAACGCCAATGACGCCGCGGTCAAAGTCACGCTGAAAAAAGATGCCAAGTCGGGCGCGCTGGCCTACGCCAGCATTGATTTTGTACCGCAATAAAGACGCGTCCGGTGCTTAGCGGCATGGGCATCACCAGCAAAAAAAGCCCCGCATCGCGGGGCTTTTTTTGTCATCGTGGCGGAGAGACGGGGATTCGAACCCCGGATAGGCTATGAACCTATGCACGCTTTCCAGGCGTGTGACTTAAACCGCTCATCCATCTCTCCGGTGCCACAATTTTAGCATCGTGACCACGTGCTTGACCGCGCACCACAGGTGCAAATGCAAGCGGTGCACCGATTTGTCTTCCCTCCACGGGACACAAAAAAGCCCCGGCACCTTGCGGTGACCGGGGCGGTACTGAGTACCGGAATTAAGCCGGTACCTTCTTTACACCATCACGTCGCGTTGGTATCGATATCACCCGCCAGATGGGGATAGCGGACGTGCTCGATCAACTCCTGCGTCTTTTGATCTGGCGCGGGCGTGATCAGGCTGACGATGATCATCACGGCAAACCCGAGCGGCACACCAAAGATGCCTGCTGAGATCGGCTGGATGCCCCACCAGATGTTTTCCGCAATCGGTGAGGTAACGCCGAATACACCGCGCAGCCACGGCTGCGTCATCGCCATGTAGTAGAACGTGACGCCGAGGCCGGCGATCATGCCCAGACACGCGCCCATCGAACTTGCCCGTTTCCAGAAGATGCCGAGCACCAGTGCCGGAAAGAAGCCTGCTGCGGCCAGCGAGAATGCCGCCGACACCAGGAACAGGATATCTGCCGGTTTTTGTGCCGCCACCGAGGCCGCCGCCAGCGCCACCACCAACAGCAATATCTTGGAGATGGTCACACGGCGTGCCGTGGACGCGTTCGGGTCCAACATCTTGTAGTAGAGGTCGTGTGACAAGGCGTTGGCAATAGTCAACAACAGCCCATCAGCAGTTGAGAGCGCAGCTGCCAATCCACCGGCGGCCACCAGACCAGACACAACATAGGGTAGGCCGCCAATTTCCGGCGTGGCCAGCACGACGATGTCACCGCCGATGGCGATTTCTGCCAGTTGCACGATGCCGTCCTTGTTGATATCCACCACCGAGAGCAGCGATGCGTCTACTTTGGTCCATGACGCCACCCAAGCAGGCAGTTTTGCGTACTCAGAGCCAACCAGGATGGTGTAAATATCAAACTTGGCCAGCACCGCCAATGCGGGCGCAGTGAAGTACAAGAGGAAGATGAAGAACAGTGACCAGAACACTGACTCTCTGGCTTCCTTCACCGACGGCGTCGTGTAGTAGCGCATCAGAATGTGCGGCAACGCTGCGGTACCCACCATCAGGCAGAACACCAGCGCGAGGAAGTTGCGGCGCGAGATATCACGCGCTGCTTCGTCCTTGCCGGGGAACACCGCTGCGTGCGGTGTGGGCGGTGCTGCACGAGCTGCCACGCCGGCATCCTTGGTCCAGGCCGATTTGGCGGCTGCCGCATCTTTCGGGAAGGTCTGCACCGATTTTTCTGCCGCTTGCACCTGTGCGAGCGGCGCATTGGCGGCCTTCAGGTCATCCAGCGACTTTTGCACCTTGGCACGCTCGGTGTCCAGCGACCCTGGCAAGCCCTTGATCTTGTCGTTCGCGGCTTTGGCGCGGTCAGCAAAGATTTGGCGGACTTCTTTTTCCTTTGGATCGTTGATCAACACCTTTTCGCGCTCGGTCACCTTTTGCAGCACGCTGCCATAGACCAGTTGCGGGATCGGAATACCGGTATGTTTTACCGACAGCCACACCACCGGGATCATGTAGGCCACGATCAGGATGATGTATTGCGCCACCTGGGTCCAGGTCACCGCCTTCATGCCGCCTAGGAAAGAACACACCAGAATGCCGCCGAGGCCAAGGAAGATACCCAGTTCAAACGACACGCCCGTGAGGCGCGTGGTGATGAGGCCAACACCGTAGATCTGTGCCACCACATAGGTAAACGAGCAGACGATGGCAGCGATGATGCCGATGGTGCGGGCAAAGTTGCCGCCGTAACGTTCACCAAGGAAGTCGGGAATCGTGAATTGCCCGAACTTGCGCAGGTAAGGTGCCAGAAACAACGCGACCAGACAGTAACCGCCGGTCCATCCGAGGATGAACGCGAGGCCGTTAAAGCCAGTGAGGTAGAGAGTGCCGGCCATGCCGATGAAAGACGCGGCCGACATCCAGTCTGCACCGGTCGCCATGCCGTTGAACAACGCCGGCACGCGCCGCCCAGCGACGTAATACTCGGAGGCTTCCGAGGTGCGGCTCATGATGCCGATACCGGCATAGAGGCCGATGGTGGCGATCAGGAACAGATAGCCGATCCACTGGCGCGGCAGGCCCATTTGCTCCATCACGCCAAGCACAATCACGAAGGCGATGAAGCCGCCGGTGTACCAGGTGTAGGCACCCCTGAGTTGGTTAAAGAACGCCGAGCGTTCTGCTTTTGAACTAGCCATGTCGTTCTCCTTTATGCGTCGTCTTCGGCGACGCCATATTCAGCGTCAAGCTTGCCCATCGCCCTGGCGTAATACCAGATGATCAGCACGTAGATGATGAGCGAACCCTGTGCGCCCATGTAGAACGACAGGGGCCAGCCGAAGAAATTGAATTCGGCCAACTCCCGCGCGTAGTAGCCCATCACAAAAGTGGACACAAACCAGATAAACAGCAATATGCCGGTTAACTTGAGGTTTTTGCCCCAGTACTCCTTGTGCTTCTCACTGACGACGAGTGACATGTCTTGCCTCCTTTTTTTGATAGGTGCTACGGGACTGCGAACTGCTGAAACAAACGGGTAAAACAGTGCCCCGCCTCAGGCGGCGGCGGGTGTGGAAACTGTGGCGGAAGCCGCTGGTGACGGCACACTGATGGCGCTCGCTGCATCACGCTGTGCCTTCAGTTTTTGCATATCGATATCGAGCAGGTAAGCCACTTTGGGGTTGAATTTGAGCGTGTGATTCTTCAAGCCATCAAGCTCGCTCATCTCACCAAGCACGAAATGGGTCATGCCGAGCTGGTACCAACCATGCTGGTTCATCGGCTCAATGCGCACCACCTCTTGAAATGCTTTTTTGGCTTCCAGGTGACGGTTGTGCTTGATGTGAATAACCCCCATACCGTACCAGGCGCGGTCAATATTGGGGTTGATCTCCAGAGCACGCCCGAAGTGGGCCAGCGCGTCATCGTGCAGCCCTTGCTGGTCACACACCCAGCCCACGTTGAAGTGCGCCACCGCTTCATCCGGGTTCATACGCAGCGCGCGCTCAAACTCGGCGCGCGCGCGCGCGCGGTCTCCTTTCAACCCCCACACATGGCCTTGCGCCATCACCGGCGCCGTATTTCCCGGCGAACGTCTCTCGATGTCGTCATAGAGCTCAAGGGCACGGTCATATTGTTTGAAGCGCACGCACAAGCGCGCGGCCACTGACAGATAGAACACCAGCAGACTGTTCATCGCGGTGTTCCCGGTTGACTGGGCGTGAGCGCGCCGGGTACGCCCGGCCCCCCCTGCTGCGCACGTTTTTCGGCGAGGGCAGAACAGGCCTGGTGTGCCAGATTGTCTGCGCACAACTGTACCTTGCCGATGGTCAGGCCCAACCAGCAAGCGAACAACAAGCCACAAGCGGCAAACGGCAAATGACGGTCAAGCACGAACTTGGGCGTGACGTAACGCACTACCGTGACGAATGGTTGGGTGCCCTTGACGAATAGCTGATAGACGAAGTTGGTATCGAGCTTGTGACGTGCTGGCAGAAAAAACAGCACGAGCAAGCCGCGCGCAAGAAAGAACATCAGGGCAATCTCGACGATCGCCTTCATAAGCTGGAGCAGAAACAGATTGTCCAAACGTACTCTCCTTTCTTGCTGGCGGTCAAAGTCTCTCGCTTTGATCCGCTTTCACCAATATGCCGGCGCCAAGTCTACCTACCGTTCCTTCTGTTCGATCCTTCAGTGCGTCGCGTCAATGGGTGGCAAGCGAGCAAAACTGCAGACCGCCCCGCCCCGCCTAAACCAATTGCTTCAACTGCTCAAGTATCGCCGGATTCTCCAGTGTAGACATATCCTGAGTAATGCTTTCATTTTTTGCGACGGAGCGCAGCAGGCGGCGCATGATCTTGCCTGAGCGCGTTTTGGGCAAGTTATCGCCAAAACGAATCTCCTTGGGCTTGGCAATCGGGCCGATCTCCTTGCCCACCCAGTCCCGCAATTCCTTGGCCATCGCCTTCGCAGCATCACCTGTCGGGCGGGGACCCTTGGTTACGACAAACGCCACAATGGCTTCGCCGGTCAGATCGTCGGGCCGCCCAACGACTGCGGCTTCGGCAACCAATTTGGTGTTGGCCACCAGTGCCGACTCAATTTCCATGGTACCGAGCCGATGGCCGGATACATTGAGGACGTCATCAATACGCCCGGTGATGGTGAAGTAACCCGTATCCTTGTCGCGGATTGAGCCGTCGCCTGCCAAATACAGTTTGCCGCCGAGTTCGGATGGGAAATAGGTTTTCCTGAAGCGCTCCGGATCACCCCAAATAGTGCGCACCATCGAAGGCCAAGGACGCTTGACGACCAGAATGCCCCCGTGGCCATTGGGCAAGTCATGCCCGACTTCGTCCACAATGGCTGCTTGAATCCCAGGCAAAGGAAGAGTGCACGAGCCGGGCACCATTGGGGTGGCGCCTGGAAGCGGTGAAATCATGTGCCCGCCAGTCTCGGTTTGCCAAAAGGTGTCAACGATTGGACAACGTGAACCCCCGACATTCTCGTAATACCAGATCCATGCCTCCGGATTGATGGGCTCGCCCACCGACCCCAGAATACGCAAGCTCCTGAGGTCAAAATTGCGCGGATGTGCTTTTGAGTCGGTCTCCGAGGCCTTGATCAGCGCCCTGATGGCGGTCGGTGCCGTATAAAAAACGGTGCACTTGTGTTTCTCGATCATGCTCCAGAACCGGCCGGCGTTTGGATAGGTGGGTACGCCTTCAAAGACAATTTCAGTGCCGCCAGCCGCGAGCGGGCCGTATGCCACGTACGAATGCCCAGTGACCCAGCCAATGTCTGCCGTGCACCAGAACACGTCGGACGGCTTGAGATCAAAGGTCCATTTCATCGTCAGCTTGGCCCAGAGCAGGTAGCCGGCCGTGGAATGCTGAATGCCCTTGGGCTTGCCGGTGGATCCGGAGGTATAGAGGATGAACAGCGGATGTTCCGCGTTGACCCACTCTGGCTCGCAGACTGCAGACTGGGCGGGCTCCAGGTCATGCCACCACACGTCGCGATCCGGTGCCATGCCCACGGGATTGCCCGTGCGACGGTAGACGATCACGGAATGGACCCCGTCGCAACCGCCCAAGCCAAATGCCTCGTCGACAATATTCTTGATCGGCAAAGCCTTGCCGCCCCGCAACTGCTCGTCGGCAGTGATTACTGCGACCGCGCCGGCATCGATGATGCGCTCCTGCAAACTCTTCGCAGAGAAGCCACCGAACACCACCGAGTGGGTAGCACCGATGCGTGCACAGGCTTGCATCGCTATCACGCCTTCAATCGTCATCGGAATGTAGATGATGACACGGTCACC
Organism: Burkholderiales bacterium; assembly: GCA_031430015.1. Taxonomy (GTDB): domain Bacteria; phylum Pseudomonadota; class Gammaproteobacteria; order Burkholderiales; family JAEUOS01; genus CANJDH01. Next base: position 6,507 of record JANPAR010000233.1, on the reverse strand, counting down.
CTTTTTGATACCGCGGCTCTTAAGTGCGTTGGCAAACTTGCACACGCGCAGATACAGGGCGCGATAAGTAATTGTGGCCGAGGCGCCGTCATCGGCCTCGAAAATGATAGCCGTCTTGTCGGCGTTGCCGTTGTTCAAATTAACATCAAGGCAGTTGTGGGAGGCATTGAGTTCACCGTCTTGGAACCACTTGTAAAACGGCGCATTCGATTCATCAAGCGTTTGGGTGAAGGGCTTTTTCCACTCCAAATTGGCCTGGGCCAGGCGCGCCCAAAAGCCCTCGTAATCGCCCTCGGCTTCGGTGCACAAGGCTCGGTAGGCGTCCATGCCTGAAACGGCCGCATCCCTCACGAGCTCCGCCGGGGGATTGAACAATCTGCTTTCGTGTGACAGCGATGACATGTTTGACATGCTTGACTCCGAGTTTTGGTGCCTGAGCCAACTGTACAAGTCAGCCCAGCATGCACGCTATTTAATGGAACTTACAAGTTTCTTACAACTTCCTTAAACCTACCGCCTTTTCGGGCTTCAATCGATTGTGCGACGCATCATTCATCATTTGCCGTGCCGCAACAAAAACCCCCGCATCGGGCGGGGGTTTTTGTGTCAACCAATACTCCGCAGCCAAACGGCTGCCGATCCCGATCGATCAATTCTTGAAGATATCGCGTTTGTACGTTTCCGGGACCATGAAAATACCGATCACCACCGTCATCAACGCGATGACCACCGGATACCAAAGGCCATAGTAGGAATCCCCCGTTGCCGCCACCATCGCGAATGAGGTGGCAGGCAGGAGCCCGCCAAACCAGCCATTGCCGATGTGGTACGGCAGCGAGAGACCGGTATAGCGGATGCGCGTCGGGAAGAACTCCACCAGGGCGGCGGCGATCGGACCATAGACCGCGGTGACGTACAACACCAGAATGGTCAGGATGCCGATGAGCGTCAAGCGCTGTTCGGTGAAGATGTCGAACATCTTGGAGAAGTTCCACAAGCCTTCCTTTGGATCGATCGCGATCTTGACCAGGCTCGGATTGCTGGCGCCCGGGTAGCCGGACTTCTGCAGCGCGTCAGTGACTGCCTTGGCGAAGGCCGCAGGAACCTTCTTGACATCGTCGCCAGTCAGCTTGCCCACGTCATAGGCCTCGATCTCCGTGTCGGCGATCTTGATCTTGGTGGTGGTGCCAGCCGGCGCGGCGACGGTCGCGTAGTTGGCCGAGTTGCGCGCCAGCAGCGCCTTGGCCACGTCGCACGACGAGGTGAACTTCGCGGTACCGGTCGGGTTGAACTGGAACGAACACTGGTCGAGGTCCGCCGTCACCACGATTTTGGTTTCCTGCTGCGCCTTGTGCAGGGCCGGATTGGCCGTCGCTGTCATGTATTTGAACAGCGGAAAGAAGGTGAGCGCGGCGATCAGGCAACCACCCAGGATGATCGGCTTGCGGCCGATCTTGTCGGACAGCCAGCCAAAAAAAAGGAAGCCGCCGGTACCGATGGTGAGTGACCACGCGATCAGCACATTGGCGGTGAACTGGTCCACCTTCAAAATGTTCTGAAGGTAGAACAGGGCATAAAACTGGCCCGTGTACCACACCACCGCCTGGCCCGCCACCATGCCGAGCAGGGCAAACAAGGCGATTTTCGCGTTCTTCCACTGCCCGAACGCTTCCGACAGCGGCGCTTTCGAGTGTGTGCCTTCTTCCTTCATTTTCAGGAAGGCGGGCGATTCGTTCATCTGCAGGCGGATGTAGAGCGAGATCCCCAGCAACACCACCGATACGATGAACGGAACGCGCCAGCCCCAGGCGGCAAACGGCGTCAGCTTTGTACCATTCGCGAGCACCACCTCCGGCCAGTTGGCGTTGACGTAGATCTGCGTGAACAGGATCACCACGAGCGAGAGCAGCAAGCCCAGGGTCGCGGTGGTCTGGATGAAGCTGGTGTAGAAGCCGCGGCGATGGTGCGGCGCATGCTCCGCCACATAGATGGCGGCGCCGCCATATTCGCCGCCGAGCGCCAGGCCCTGGGCCATGCGGAGCAGGATCAGCGCCACCGGGGCCACCCAGCCAATCGTTTCGTAGCTCGGCAACACGCCTACCAGGAATGTCGACAGGCCCATAATCATGATGGTGATCAGGAAGGTGTATTTGCGGCCGATCATGTCGCCCAGCCTGCCGAACACCAGGGCGCCGAACGGGCGCACCAGGAAGCCGGCGGCAAAGGCCAGCAATGCGAACACGTTGCGCGTGGCCTCCGGATACTGGCTGAAGAACTGCGCACCGATGATGGCGGCGAGCGAACCGTAGAGGTAAAAGTCGTACCATTCGAAAATGGTACCGGCGGATGAAGCCAGAATGACCTTTTTCTCCTCGCGGGTCATGGGCTTGCTGCGTTCCGCAGCGGCCACCGTTCCGTTTGCCGATGATGCTGTTGATGCCATCGCAATATCTCCGTAGTGTTATTGATACATCGTGTTACTAGAACATCGAACGCAAATGCCGCCTTAGTCCATTATCTCTAACCCGAACGACCCATTTCAGAAGGCTTGCTCCGGTTTGCGACTGCAGGGCATGCTAACGAATCAAGCTTACGTGCGCCTTAGCCGAAACTGACAACCCGCTTACGCCAAGCGCGCTGACTTCAACCCTTTGTGATCCAAACACATCCCGCCATGCCCAGCGCCATCCCCTTCATCACTTCTTTTGAACCCCAATACGGGCAGCTTGTAACGGTATCCCCCCTGGTCCGGCGGCTGGTCGCACCCAACAAGGGAGCATTCACGGCCTGGGGCAGTGGCACCTATGTAGTTGGACACGGTGAGGTCGCGGTGATCGATCCGGGGCCGCATAACGCTGCGCATATCGACAATCTGCTCAAGCATCTGGGCGATGAACGCATTGGTCATATTGTTGTGACGCACACCCACTCCGACCATTCGCCCGGGGCACGCGTGTTGCAAGCGCATCTGCGTGCCAAGTCTGAGTCAGCTGGCGTTGCGCCGATCGTGGGCTGCGCCCCCCATGCACGCTTGGGGCCGAACGATGAACCGGTTGAAGAAGGCGGCGATTTTGACCACAAGCCCGACACCGAACTCCATGATGGCGACCTCGTGCGGGGACCGGGCTGGACGCTTGGCGCCGTCCACACGCCAGGCCATACCTCGAATCACCTGTGTTATGCGCTGACCGAAGAACAGGCCCTGTTTTCCGGCGACCACGTGATGGGCTGGTCCACCACCGTAGTGTCACCGCCAGATGGCGACATGGCCCAATACATCGCCTCCTGTCGCAAGCTGCTGGCCCGCAAGGATTCAGTGCTCTACCCGACCCACGGCGCGCCGATTACGGCCCCGCAGACCTTCATCGCGCAACTGATCGCACACCGGCTCGAACGTGAAGCGCAGATCGTCGCATGCATCGGCGATGGTGTCGCAGAGATTCCAGCAATGGTGGCACGCCTCTATGCCAATGTCGATGCCGGCCTGCATCGCGCAGCGGCTCGCTCTGTTGAAGCCCATCTGATCGCTCTTGAGCGGGCGGGTCGCGTCACCCGTTCGATGAATCATTTTCACCTAACTTCATAGATCGCCACGCGGCGTACCCGTCCCGGAAGCGCCAAGTGCCGGACCGCACAAACAAAAAGGCCCAAGAACGGCTCTGAGAGCTATTCTTGGGCCGGGTCTCCTCACCCCTAAAGTGTTGCGGCTTACGCAGCCTTCAGCGCTGCCGCTTTTTTCGCATCAAAAAACTGCTCATCTTCGGTCGAGCCATGCAGCGCAGTGGTCGAGGCATTCGCGCCCTGCACTGCCTGCGTGATGGCATCGAAATAGCCGGTGCCGACTTCGCGCTGGTGCTTGACCGCGGTAAAGCCTTTTTCCGCCGCCGCAAATTCCTTCTGCTGCAACTCGACAAAAGCGGTCATGTTGTTGCGCGCGTAGCCGTAGGCCAGCTCGAACATCGAATAGTTGAGCGAGTGGAAACCGGCGAGCGTGATGAACTGGAACTTGTAGCCCATTGCACCGAGCTCACGCTGGAATTTGGCGATGGTGGCATCGTCCAGGTTGCGCTTCCAGTTGAATGACGGCGAGCAGTTGTACGCGAGCATCTTGCCGGGGAATTTTTTCTGGATACCTTCGGCGAAGCGGCGTGCAAATTCCAGATCGGGCGTACCGGTTTCACACCACACCATATCCGCGTATTCAGCATAGGCGAGGCCGCGAGACAGTGCCTGATCGAAGCCCTTGCGCACGCGATAAAAGCCCTCTTGCGTGCGCTCGCCGGTGATGAACTCACGGTCGCGCTCGTCGCAATCCGAGGTCACGAGGTCTGCCGCTTCTGCATCGGTGCGCGCCAGCAACACAGTGGGCACGCCCATCAGGTCGGCGGCCATGCGTGCAGCTTTCAATTTATCCACGGCTTCCTGTGTCGGCACCAGCACCTTGCCGCCCATGTGGCCGCATTTCTTGACCGACGCCAACTGGTCTTCGAAGTGGACGCCTGCGGCACCGGCCTCGATCATCGCCTTCATCAGCTCGTGCGCATTGAGCACGCCGCCAAACCCGGCTTCGGCATCGGCCACGATCGGCGCCATGAAGTCAATGTTGGCCGCGCCGTCATCGACATTTTCCATGTGCTGGATCTGGTCGGCACGCATCAGCGCATTGTTGATGCGCTTGACCACCGTCGGCACCGAGGTGGTGGCGTAGAGCGACTGATCGGGGTACATCGACAACGAATCATTGGCATCGGCCGCGACCTGCCAGCCTGAAAGGTACACCGCCGGTACACCCGCCTTGACCTGCTGCATCGCCTGATTGCCGGTAAGTGCGCCGAGCGAATTGACGAAAGGACGCTCGTTGCACATCTTCCACAGTTTCTCGGCACCGGCGCGCGCCAGGCTGTGCTCGACCTTCACGCTGCCACGCAGGCGGTAAATGTCGGCGGCAGTGTAGTCGCGGCTCACGCCCTTCCAGCGCGGGTTTTCAGTCCAGTCTTTCTGAATTTTCTGGATTTCCAGGTCACGGCTTGTCATGGCTTTTTCCCCTTCAAGGAATGAAAATACGTCAATAAACTGGTTGCCTCACACTCCGCCATTGCTCCGGAAGACCTCGCCTCGCCATCCGGTTTTGCGGAACATCTCAAGCACCATGGGCCGTATGTTGCAAGCCAACATACGGCAGCGCAACAACTTTAGCGACCTGTAGCACTTACTTAAATAAGTATCTGTTTTTAAGTATCTTTGTAATTAATTGTTGATTTTTATCAAGATTAAATAAGAGCTTAAATCATGCGATGCAGCAATTAAATACTCCCTTACTTCATGCAGGCCGCGAAGCCCTTGAATCGATTCAAAAATGGGCCGGTGCTAGAATCGGCAGCCGCGTTTGAACGATGCAGGCCGCTTGGCCTGACTGCGAACGAACTGCATGTGAACTGAGCCCAAACCGATCCCGAATTGCCATTTGAGAGACCCGCGCAATGAGCGAAATTACCCCCACGGAAAACGCAAAACTGGTCAGGCCAATGCGCCCGATTCCGCGTTTTATTTTTGCCAGCCGCTGGCTGCAGTTCCCGCTTTACCTCGGACTGATCCTCGCGCAGGGGGTCTACGTGTTCCACTTTTGGGTCGAGTTGATCGACCTGATCGGCGCCGCGCTCGGCAACGAAGCCGCGCTCAAACACATACTGGATTCGGTCGCGGTCGAAGGCGCGCCACGCCCGACCAAGCTCAACGAAACCACCATCATGCTGGTGGTGCTCGGATTGATCGACGTGGTGATGATCTCCAACCTGCTGATCATGGTGATCATCGGCGGCTACGAGACATTCGTGTCACGCATGGATCTGGAAAGCCATCCCGATCAGCCCGAGTGGCTCTCGCACGTCAACGCCAGCGTGCTCAAGGTCAAACTGGCAACCGCCATCATCGGCATCTCGTCAATCCACCTGCTCAAGACCTTCATCAACGCCAAGGCCTACGACGACAAGACGCTGTACTACCAGACCGCGATCCACATCACCTTTCTGCTCTCGGCGATCGCCATCGCGATCACCGACTACATCATGGAGAAGGCCACCACCGAAGCGCGGCGGCACGGCGGCGCTGATCATTGACCCTGGCGGGCCATCGCGGCTGTGGTCGCTGGGCCACGGCGCCCATCGGCCACGGCGCAAGCGCCAAAATCAAAGCAGGCTGATCAAATCACTCGCGGCGAGGGCGCATAGCCCGACCGCAGACACCAATGCCACCCATTTATCCCGCCCGTCGTCGTACGGGTTTGGGCAGCGCAGCGGATTAACGGGGACAAACAGGTTGAGCAGGGTTTGCATGGCGGGCTCCAGTGAATCTGGCAAAAGGCGCTGTCGGATACTGTATTAAAACAAGGGGTATCCACTTAGCTCCACTTATCGTAATTTTCTCGATTTCACGATTTTCTGGTAAGTCACGGGAGCGGTCACAACGGCCTGCTCTACAAGACGATAGAACAGCAAGCCGCGTGATTTG
>JANPAR010000232.1:0-10730 GCA_031430015.1 Burkholderiales bacterium | reverse complement strand
GATGCAGTTGTTCGACCCGCTCACCGGTCACATTCGCCAGAAGATTCCGCGCTTCACGGTGTATCCGGGTTCGCATTACGTCACCACGCGCGAGACCACGCTGCGCGCCGCCGATGCGATCAAGGTCGAGTTGCGCGAGCGCATCGAATTTTTCCACAAGGAGAACAAGCTGGTCGAAGCGCAGCGCATCGAGCAGCGCACCAAGTTCGATCTCGAAATGCTCTACCAGATCGGTTTTTGCAAAGGCATCGAAAACTATTCGCGCCATCTCTCGGGCGGTGCGCCGGGCGAGCCGCCGCCGACCCTGATCGACTATCTGCCGAAAGACGCGCTGATGTTCTTTGATGAATCGCACGTGCTGATTGGCCAGCTCGGTGCGATGTTCAAGGGTGACCGTTCGCGCAAGCAGAACCTGGTCGATTACGGCTTCCGCCTGCCATCGGCGCTCGACAACCGGCCTCTCAAGTTTGAAGAGTTCGAGGGCATGATGCGCCAGTCGGTGTTTGTGTCAGCCACACCAGCCGATTACGAACATAAGCATTCTGGCGACGCCGTGGCCGAGCAGGTAGTGCGGCCCACAGGGCTGGTCGATCCCGTGCTTGAAGTGCGCCCCGCGTCAACGCAAGTAGATGATCTGCTTTCGGAAGCCAACAAGCGCATCAAGGCCGGCGAGCGCGTATTGGTCACCACGCTCACCAAACGCATGTCCGAGCAACTCACCGAATACCTCGCTGACCACGGCATCAAGGTGCGCTACCTGCACTCGGATATCGAAACGGTGGAGCGCGTCGAAATCATCCGCGACTTGCGGCTAGGTGTGTTCGACGTGCTGGTCGGCATCAACCTGCTGCGCGAAGGCCTCGATATTCCCGAGGTGTCACTGGTCGCGATTCTCGATGCTGACAAGGAAGGATTTTTGCGCAGCGAGCGCAGCCTGATCCAGACCATCGGCCGCGCTGCGCGCCACATCAACGGCACCGCAATTCTCTATGCCGACCGTATCACCGATTCGATGCAGCGCGCGATGGGCGAAACCAACCGCCGCCGCACCAAGCAGGTCGCGTTCAACGCACTGCATGGCATCACGCCCAAGGGCGTCGAGAAGCGCATCAAGGACATCATCGACGGCGTCTACGACCCCGAAGCCGCCAAGGCGCAGGCCGAGGAGAACAAGGCCGTCGCGCACTACGAAGTGATGAGCGAAAAGCAGATTGCCAAGGAAATCGGCAAACTCGAAAAGCAGATGCAGGCTTATGCCAAGAACCTCGAGTTCGAAAAGGCCGCGCAGACGCGCGACGAATTGGCCAAGCTCAAGGAGCGGCTATTTGGTGTCGGAGGGACGAACGTGATCCCGATGAAAGCGGCGTAACGAGGGTGTATCCATGCGAACTTGCATCGAAATTGACGACGAGCTCATTGCCCGCGCAATGATCAAGACCGGCGCAAAAAGCAAGCGCGAAGCAGTGCACATTGCGCTGCTGGAATTGCTCAAGGGAGCGCCGGACTATTTTCCGGAGTGTTGAAGATGTTCGGCTCCGGTGCGCTGGCTCCTGGATATGACCCGAAGAATCCGGCTGGAGCCACATTCAAGCGCCGGCCCCGCGTGGCCTAGTGCGCGAGAAGCGCTACATTGTGGTCGAAAACCCGCCATCCACGGTGAGGATGTGTCCGTTCACAAACGCACCCGCAGCGGACGCCAGATACACCGCTGAATTTCCAATGTCCTCCGGCGCGCCCCAGCGCCCGAGTGGCGTGCCGCTCTTGATGCGCGCGTCAAACTCTTTGTCAGCAGCGAGCGCAAGGTTCATCTCGGTGAGGATGTAGCCGGGCGCGATGCTGTTGACTGTGATGCCATGCGGGCCGAGGTCGGCGGCGAGGCTGCGGGTGAGCGCGTGCAGGCCGCCCTTGGCTGCGGTGTAGGCGGAGATGGGTGCGCGGCCCAGGATGGCCGAAACCGAGCCGGTGAAGATGATGCGCCCGCTCTTGCGTGGCACCATCGCGCGCGCGGCCTCGCGTGCCAGCAGCCACGGGCCGGTCTGGTTGACTGCCTGCACGCGCAAAAAATCTTCGGTGGCAAAGTCGGTAATCGGCGCGCGATGCTGGATGCCGGCGTTGGCAATCGCAATGTCGAGGGTGCCGTGGCGCGCGAGCACGGTTTGCACCATCGAGATGACTTCCGCTTCGTTCGCGGCGTCGGCGGCGATCACGTCGGCGCGACCGCCGGCCGCCGTGATTTGTGCGGCTTTCTCATTGAGCGCTGCTTCGTCGCGGCTGTTGAGTACGACGGTTGCGCCGGCTTCGGCCATCGCTGCGGCCATGGCGAAGCCGAGGCCGCGCGAGGCACCGGTGACGAGGGCAATTTTGCCGGCCAGGGAAAACGGATTGCTCATGTGCTTGTATGTCTCGCTTGTCAGTGGAAAACTTCGAGATTGGCCGGGTCTTCCTTGACCGTGATGCGCCACAACGTGCGCTGATGGGCGAGGTCGATCAGCGTGGCTGCGTGCAGCAGAGCCGCGTTGTCCCATAGCACCACATCGCCGACGTCGTAGTCCACGTCGAGCAGGTAACGCGGCTGCGTAGAGTGCGCCTTGAGTTCGTCGAGCAGATCGACGGCTTCCTTGTCCGGCATGCCGTAAATGCCAAAAGCGCTGCCCGAGACCGAGTACAGCGCTTTCTTGCCGTTGACCGGGTTGGGCCGCGCAATGCGGTGCTTGACCCATCGCATTTTCTTGTCCTGTTCCTCGTTGAGCACCGAGGCCACCGTGCGCGATGCCACATCGAGGTCATCGCGATTGCCGTAGCGATGGCGGCCGATCAAGGGCTCGATCGTGCGCTTCATGTCGGCGGACAAGTCATCGTAGGCGGCCTGCTGGTCGGCGAAGCGCGTGGCCCCGCCTGCGGTCGGCACGGTGATCGAATACAGCGTGGTCGCGCGCGCGGGTACGGCGAGGTAGGAATAATCGGTGTGGAAGTAGGTGCCGGCGTCTTGCAAGCCGATGGGAGTGCCGCGATGCTTCACGTTGGACAGAATCAGGATGTCGGCAATGTCCTTGTGGTGAAACTGGTCGATCACATGCGGCTCGGGTCGGCCAAGGCGCGTGGCCCAGTGGTGAAACTGCGGCGCGGTGAGCTTCTGGCCGCGAATCACCAGCACATGATGCTGCTTCCAGGCCTCCCACAAGGCGTTGAACATGGCGTCGTCAAGGTGCGCCAGATTGGCGTCATGGGTTTCGATGCCAAAGCCTTCGCTCAGTTTGGAGAAATGCATACCAGCCTCGTGAAATGGTTTGTGCGGCGGTGCGGCGTGCTGCCGCTACTTGAGCAACTCCGGCGAAATCAGACGCGGCAGGATCAGCGGAATCTCGGGGAAGATGATGATCAGGCACAGCACCAGCAGCATCGGGATCAGCATAATCATGGTGTCCTTGAGGGCGTAGCGCATCGGCACTTTCGCCACCGCGCACGAGATCATCAAACACAGGCCGTAGGGAGGGGTGACGAGGCCAAACGCGAGCGATACGATGCCGATGATGGCGAACGACACCGGGTGCATGCCGACCGCCTGCGCCAGCGGCTGCATCACCGTGCCGACGATGATGATGGCAGGGATCGCATCCAGAAAGCAGCCGACTACGAGGAAGGCAGCAGCGATGAGAAAGCCAGTGCCGGTGATGCTGAGGCCCAGTCCCTGCAGATTTGAGAGAAGTGCCTTGGGAATCTGGTAATAGGCCATCAGCCAGCCGAACACCGACGCCGTGCCGATGCAAAACAGCGCGACCGAAGAGAGTTTGCCGGTCTCGACGATGCAGGCGTAGAGCTTGGGCAGGTTCATCTCGCGGTAATAAAAAATCGACAGTGCCGCCGCATAGAGCACCGCGATGGCGGCGGACTCGGTGGCCGTGAACCAGCCGAGCAAAATGCCGCCGACGATGATGAAGGGGGTGGTCAGCGCGGGGATCGATACCAGCGCAGCCTTGAAAAACTCGGGCCAGGTGGCGCGCGGGTAGACCGGATAGTTGCGCTTCTTCGCATAGGCATGCACGGTGGCCATCTGTGCCAGGCCAATCAGCAAACCCGGCACCACGCCGGCCAGATACATCGCGCCAATCGAGGTCGAGATCACGCCGCCCCAGACGATCATCAGGATCGATGGCGGAATGATGACGGCGAGCACAGCAGAAACAGCGGTGATGGCAATCGAGAACGACAGGTCATAGCCTTCCTTCACCTGTGCTTCGATGAAGAGCTTGCCCTGGCTCGCAGCATCGGCCGTGGACGAGCCGGAGATGCCGGCGAAGAACACCGAGAGCAGCACGTTGATTTGCGCGAGGCCACCAGGGAAGTGACCCACCATGGCGCGCGACAAGCGCATCAGCCTTTCGGTGATGCCGCCCACGTTCATCAAATTGGCGGTGAGCAAAAAGAAGGGCACTGCGAGCAGGATGAAGGAGTTGTAAGCCTTGAACATTTCGTTGAACAGGCCCAGCGCCGAGAGGCGGTCTTCGATGAACAGCAGGGGCAGCGAGGCCAGGCCCAGCGCAAACGCCACTGGCACGCGCGCAATCAGCAGAGCGAAGAAGGTGCCGAACAGCACCAGCGCCGCCATGCCCGGCGACAACGATGCTGACATCATGAGAATTCTCCCGCGGCCAGTGCTTCGTTGCGGCGGTACATGCCGATGTCACGCACAAAAGCTTCGATCAGAAACATCAGCCACGACAGGCCCGTGAGTGGCCAGGCGATGAAGATCAGCCACATCGGTAGATCGGCCAACTCGGAAGTCTGGTTCCAGCCGAATTTGGTGAACTCGATACCCCACCAGATTGTCACGCCGGTGAAGATGAGCACAAAACTGTTGGACACCATGCGCAGCAGCGCGTCGCGGCGCGGCGAGAGTTGAGGCCACACATCGACATCAAAGTGCAGGCGCTCGCGCAGCCCGATCATGGCGCCGAGCATCACCATCCAGATGAAGCAGAAGCGCGACAACTCCTCAGTCCAGATATAGGCCGGGATCAGCGAGGTGAAGCGCGAAAAGATCTGAATCGAGACCGGGATGATCAGTACCGCCACGGCAGCGGCCATCACCCAGGTGAGAAGTTTTTGCCAAACGTCGAGGAATGTTTTCATAAAACCGCATCAACGCACGGCCCGGAGAGCCGCACGGGTTGGACTTCTTGGAGGGATGCACCGCCAATGACCGCTCCAGCAGCGGGTCTTGGCGGGGTGTGGCGTTCTAAAACCGGCGCTGCACTGGATCGTGCGAGTGCGTGGCGCTGGTACTGCCGCCGCGCGAGCCGGAGCCTGTTCGCGATGCGCTCCGGTTCGCGTGGCCGGCCTTATTTGATCGCGTTGATCTTGGCGTAGATACCGTCAGCACCAATCTCTTTGGCATACGCCACCATCACCGGATCCACCAGCTTTTGCATCGCGGCACGGTCGGCAAACGGAATTTGCTTCAACTTGCCGGCCTTTTCCATGGCATCGAGTTTCTTCTGGTCTTCGGACGACTCGATCTGGCGTCCATAGGCACCCGCTTCCTTGCCGGCCTTGACGATGGCGGCCTGCAGGTCTTTTGGCAGCTTGCCGAAGGTCTTGGACGAAAAGCAGATCGGCCGGATCGTGATGGCGTGCTGGGTCAGGTTGATGTTGGGGCCGACCTCGTTGAACTTCATCGCTTCGACGCCGGCTGATTCGTTTTCGCCAGCCTCGATGACCTTGTTCTGGATCGCGTTGTAAATTTCGTTGTAAGCGATCACCGTGGGAGCCATGCCAATCGCGGTGAAGGTGCGGCTCCAAATCGGCGCGCCTTGCACGCGTACCTTGAGGCCCTTGATCTCGGCCAGATTGCGCACCGGCTTGTTGGCGAAAATATTGCGCACGCCGCCGCCCGCGTAACCGATCAGCATCACCTCGCCCTTTTGCGCGACTTCTTCGGCGATGGGTTTGAGCAGGTCCTGGTCAAGCACGGCATTCCAGTGCTTCAAGTCGCGGAACAGGAAGGGCGCGTCGATGAAGGGCGCGGCCTTGGAAAACGTGGACATGTGGGCCGGCGAGACGATGGCGTAGTCCACCGCCTTGCCCTGGTTCATGTAGGCGAAGTAATCTTTCTCCAGCCCGAGTTCGCTGTTTTTGTGCAAGACAAAGTTGATCGGCTTGCCATAGTATTTTTTGACCAGATCCTGGAAGCGCACCAGGGCGCGGTTGAACGCGTGGTCGTCGGCAAACTGTACGGCGCCGTGCAGGGTGATGGCACCTTGTGCGTGGGCGCTGGCGGCAAGACTGCCAGCGAGGCTGCCGGCCAATGCGGCGCCTGCGGCACCGAGTGTTTTTCTTCTGAGGTGATTCATGTTGTCTCCTTGTAGTGCCTATACGGCTTGAGTGAGCGACAGGGGGATGAACGGGGCGGTAGCGCCAAATCTGAACCAGACCGCCCAGTGCAAAGTAATTGTATTGCAGGAAGCATGGCGTGGCCCGGCAACCGGTCAAGTGGTCAGACCAATTTGGACGCTGCGCTACAACCGCCCCGCCATCACAAACACACACAAAAGCGCGCGCGACCGGGGCAGGCACACCACGAGCATGCAACGCAGACCGCCCAAAATCCGTGCAGCGGCGTCATGGTTTTGGACAGGCATGCACCTTGCAGAGGGATGAAGCGTCCGGAAGTTGCTACAGTAGCGCCTCGTCCCCGTTGCGCTGCCTTCGCACTCTCAGCTCCGCCCATTCAAACTCGATTGACGCCACCATCGCCCGCATGAACAATATCTTTGACGAAATGCATGCCCCAAAGCTGGGCACTGCGATGGGTGCTGCGGCTGCCGTGCGCACCCATTACGCGCCTTACCAGGATTGGCTGGCGCACATGCCGGTGGCGGGTATTGCGCAAAAGCGCGCGGAGGCAGATTCCGCGTTTCACCGCTACGGCATCACCTTCGCGGTCTATGGCGACGCCTCTGCCAACCCGGAAGGGACGGAGCGCCTGATCCCGTTCGACATCATTCCGCGCATCATTCCCGCTGCCGAGTGGGAAAAAATGGCGCGCGGTCTCAAGCAGCGCGTCAACGCGCTCAACATGTTTTTGCACGACGTGTATGGGCAACAGCGCATTGTGCAAGCCGGGTTGATCCCCGCCGAGCAGGTGTTTTGCAACGCGCAGTACCGGCCCGAGATGCAAGGCCTTGCGGTGCGCAACAATATCTATGCGCACATCGCCGGCATCGACATCGTGCGCGCTGCCCAGCCGCAGCACAGCGCCGAACAGGCCGATTACTACGTGCTCGAAGACAACCTGCGCGTGCCCTCGGGCGTGTCCTACATGCTGGAAAACCGGCGCATGATGATGCGCCTGTTCCCGGAGCTGTTCGGGCGCTACAGCGTGGCGCCGGTCGAGCACTATCCGGATTTGTTGCTCGATACCTTGCGCCAGGTGGCGCCCGCCGGTGTCGATGACCCTACCGTGGTGCTGCTCACGCCCGGTGCCTACAACAGCGCCTACTTTGAGCACGCCTTCCTCGCGCAACAGATGGGCATTGAGTTGGTTGAAGGCAAAGATCTGCTGGTACACGACGAGACGCTCTACATGCGCACCACGCAGGGGCCGCGACGGGTCGATGTGATCTACCGCCGCATCGACGATGACTTTCTCGACCCGCTCACCTTTCGCTCCGATTCGGCGCTCGGCGTTGCCGGCCTGCTGTCGGTGTATCGCTCGGGCCGGGTCACGCTGGCCAATGCGATTGGCACGGGTGTGGCCGACGACAAGTCGATCTACCCCTACGTGCCCGACATGATTCGTTTCTATCTATCGGAAGAACCGCTGATCGCCAACGTGCCGACCTTTCAATGCCGCAAGGCGGATGAGTTGTCGTACACGCTGGCCAACATGCATGAGCTGGTGGTGAAAGAGACCCACGGCGCAGGCGGCTACGGCATGCTGGTGGGGCCAGCCTCGACCAAGAAGGAAATCGAAGACTTCAAGCTGCGCGTCAAGGCCGACCCGGCCAAATATATTGCCCAGCCCACGCTGGCGCTGTCAGCTTGCCCCACCTTTGTCGAGGCGGGCATCGCGCCGCGCCACATCGACCTGCGTCCGTTTGTGCTCTCCGGCAAGGAAGTGCGCATGGCGCCGGGTGGCCTCACGCGCGTTGCGCTCAAGGAAGGATCGCTGGTGGTCAATTCGTCGCAAGGCGGTGGCACCAAAGATACCTGGGTGCTGGAGGCGCAGATGGCGCAGTCACAGTCACAAGGGCAATCGCAAACCCAGTCGCAGTCACAGTCGCAGTCACAGTCAATAGTGTCCGCGCCACCAACCCCTGCCGCAGTGGGAGGTGTCTGATGCTCTCCCGCACTGCAGATTCACTCTACTGGATGGCGCGCTACACCGAGCGCGCCGAAAACATCGCGCGCCTGATGGAAGTGTCGTACCGCATGTCGCTGCAGCGGCACGGCGCAGGCGGCGGCTATTGGGGCGCGGCACTCGGCATCACCGGGCTCGAAGCTGCCTACAGCGAGCGTCACGGCGCCATCAGCGCCAATGCCGTACTGCGTTTCATGGGGGCGGATTTCGGCAATCCCTCATCGATCCTCTCCTGCCTCAAGGCCGCACGCGAAAACTGCCATGCGGTGCGCGGTACCGTGACCTCGGAAGTCTGGGAGACCATCAACACCACCTGGCTCGAAGCGCGCACCTCGGCTGCTGTCTTGATGCAGGGCGAGGTATCAGGCAGTGATCTGACCAAGTATTTTGAGTGGGTCAAGTTCCGCTCGCATTTGTCGCGCGGCGTCACGGTCGGCACCATGCTGCAGGATCAGGCGTTTCACTTCATTCGTCTCGGCACCTTTCTGGAACGTGCCGACAACACCGCGCGCCTGCTCGATTTCAAGTACGACGAGTTGGCCCCGCAGGACGATGCCGGCAGCGAGTATTACGAATGGGGCGCGCTGCTGCGCTCGCTCTCCAGTTTCGAGATTTACCGCAAGGTGTATCGCGACGTAATCACGCCAAACCGTGTCGCTGAGTTGCTGATCTTGCGCGCCGGCATGCCGCGCTCCATGCTCACCTGCATGAAGGAGGTGCAGCAAATTCTCGACCTCGTGGCCAATGCGCGTTCGCACGAAACGCAGCGGCTGGCGGGCAGCCTGCACTCGCACCTGCGCTATGGCCGCATCGACGACATCCTCGCTGTGGGCCTGCACGGCTACCTTACTGACTTCCTTTCCAAAACCGCCGAACTCGGCAATGGCATCGCCCAGGATTTTCTGGTGCCGGTGGCGTAGGAGCCTTCATCATGCTGCTCGATATCCGCCACGAAACCACCTACCGCTACGCACAAGCGGCCAGCTACAGCATGCAGTACATCCGCCTGTTTCCGCGCACCGACGGCGGCCAGCGCATCCTGCACTGGAGCATCGAATCCCCCGGGCGGCGCTGGCGCCAGGTGGATGCCTACGGCAATCAGGTCTACGCGATGTCGCTGACCGACATCCACCACGAGATCCGCATCACTGCACACGGTCAGGTCGAAACGTCGGACGAGCGCGGCCTGCTGCTGCCACATGATTCCAGCGTGCCGCCGCTCGCGTTCGCACTGCAGACGCCGCTCACCGCAGCAGATGCCGCCATCGACAAACTTGCAGGCGCATCCCTTGGAGAGGCGCATGGAATGGGCGTTTCCAGCCGCGATGCCCTGCAAGCCTTGATGGAAGCCGTTTTCCAGAGGGTGGCCTATGCAAAAGGCTCGACCGAGGTGACCGCCACCGCCGCCCAAGCGCTGGAGCAAGGCGAGGGTGTATGTCAGGACATGGCGCACCTGTTCCTCGCCGCCTGCCGCGCACGCGGCGTGCCGGCGCGCTATGTCAGCGGCTATCTGATGACCGAGGATGACCAGCACGCGGCCTCGCACGCCTGGGCCGAAGCCTGGGTCGCCGATGCCAATCGCGGCACCGGTGCCTGGCTCGGCTTCGATGTCACCAACAATCGGCTGGCCGGCCCGGAGCTGTGCCGCCTCGCAGTGGGCCGCGACTTCATGGATGCCGGGCCGATTCGCGGCATGCGCATTGGTGGGGTCGATGAAGAAATGCAGGTGCGGGTGGCGGTGGCGGGGCAGTAGGCTTGTTTCAAATTGCACCACTGGCTGCGGCCAAGGCTGGCTCATAGTAATATACATTTTTACAGTAAATGTAACGCCGCCGCCGAAATGCCTGCGCCTTCACTTCCGGCATCCAGCCTCATTCTCTACCAGACCGAGGATGGAAAGACGCGCATTCAGTGCCGGTTTGAGGATGAAAGCATTTGGCTGACGCAGGCCCAGATGGCCGAGTTGTTCCAAACTACGCCGCAGAACATCACGCTGCATCTGAAGGCGGTCTTTGCCGATGGGGAGCTGGCTGAGGCGGCAACTTGTAAGGATTACTTACAAGTTCGTTCCGAAGGTACGCGTGAGGTGTCGCGCTTGTTGCGGCACTACAGCCTTCCCGCCATTCTCGCCGTCGGTTTCCGTGTGCGCAGCAGGCGCGGCACGCAGTTTCGCCAATGGGCCACCGAGCGTCTGGGCGAATATCTGCTCAAGGGCTTCACCATGGACGATGAGCGGCTTAAAAATCCGCCGGGTTCTGATGTGCCGGACTTCTTCGATGAGTTGCTGGAGCGCATCCGCGACATTCGTTCCAGCGAAAAGCGGGTGTATCTGCGGGTGCGCGACATCCTCGCCTTGGCAGCGGACTATGCG
>JANPAR010000231.1:0-3523 GCA_031430015.1 Burkholderiales bacterium | reverse complement strand
CGCAATCCGTCCGATCTCACCCCCGAATATTGTCGTAATCCGCATCGTTCAATCAAGCCCGAAGTACTGGTCACCGTGGGGATTTGCTCACACTTGGGTTGCTCACCGTCCGGCCCGTTTGCGCCGGGTGTGAATCCCACCTTGCCTGGCGCTGACTGGGGCTTCGTATGCCCCTGCCACGGTTCGACCTTTGATCTCGCAGGGCGTGTCTACAAAGGCAAGCCCGCGCCTGACAATTTGAAGGTGCCGCCGCACATGTATTTGTCGGACACCCGCATCCTCATCGGCGAAGACAAGAAGGGGGCCTGAGAACATGGCAAGCAAAAAAGAACCCGTTGTCGTCTCCGGCCTTGGCGCCCTCGACAAACCCGCCGGTGATTTGATCACCTGGGTCGATCAGCGCTTTCCGCTGATGGAAAACTGGCGCGCACACATGTCGGAGTATTACGCGCCGAAAAATTTCAACTTCTGGTACATCTTTGGCGGCCTCGCCATGCTGGTGCTGGTGATCCAGATTGTGACCGGCATTTTTCTGGTGATGCATTACAAGCCCGATGGCGCCAAGGCGTTTGAGTCGGTGGAGTACATCATGCGGGAGGTGCCGTGGGGCTGGCTGGTGCGGTACATGCACTCGACCGGCGCCTCGATGTTCTTCGTGGTGGTCTACCTGCACATGTTCCGCGGGCTGATCTACGGCTCGTACCGCAAGCCGCGCGAGCTGATCTGGATTTTCGGCGTACTGATTTTCCTCACGCTGATGGCCGAGGCCTTCTTTGGCTACCTCCTGCCGTGGGGCCAGATGTCCTATTGGGGTGCGCAGGTGATCGTTAACCTGTTTGCCGCACTGCCCATCGTCGGGCCGGATCTGTCGGTGTGGATCCGTGGTGATTACGTTGTGTCGGACGCCACATTGAACCGTTTCTTCGCGTTCCACGTGATTGCGCTGCCTCTGGTGATTCTCGGTCTGGTCGCGGCGCACATCCTTGCACTGCACGAAGTCGGCTCGAACAATCCTGACGGCGTTGAGATCAAGGAAAACAAGGACGAGCACGGCATCCCGCGCGACGGCATTCCGTTCCATCCGTTCTACACGGTGCACGACATTTTCTGGGTGGTGGTGTTCCTGATGGTGTTCTCCATCATCGTGTTCTTCGCGCCGGAGATGGGCGGCTACTTCCTTGAGTACAACAACTTCATCCCGGCTGACCCGCTCAAAACCCCGCCGCATATCGCGCCGGTCTGGTATTTCACGCCGTATTACTCGATCCTGCGCGCCATGGTGTGGCCGTTTTTCTGGATTGACGCCAAGGTGTGGGGCGTGGTGGCGATGGGCGCGGCGACGCTGATCTTTTTCTTTTTGCCGTGGCTCGACCGCTCGCCGGTGAAATCGATTCGCTATCGTCCGGCGATGCACAAATACATCTACGCGGTGTTTATCGTCTGTTTCTTTATTCTCGGCTATCTGGGTACCTTGCCGCCGACTGACGGTCGCACCCTGGTATCGCAGATCTGCACTCTCCTGTATTTCGCCTTCTTTCTCGGCATGCCGTGGTGGAGCCGCATGGGCGAATTCAAACCAGTGCCCGCGCGCGTGACGATGTAAGAGGGGGAACAACATGAAAAACACATTCATCTCACTCGTGTCGACCTGCAAGTCAGCTTTGGCCATTTCGGCCGTTACCATGTCGGCAGTAACCTTGGGCGCGCTCACGGTGCCAATGCCCTCGCACGCCAGCGAAGGCGCCATCCTGCTCGATCATGCGCCGATCCAAAAGGCCACCGATGTGCAGGCTCTGCAGCGCGGCGCCAAGCTGTTCGTCAATTACTGCCTTAATTGCCATGGTGCGCAGTCGATGCGCTACAACCGGCTAAAAGATATAGGCCTCACCGACGAGCAGATCAAATCGAATTTGCTGTTTACCGGTGAAAAAGTTGGCGAACTAATGACGGTGTCCCTGTCGAAAAAAGATGGCAAGGACTGGTTCGGCGCAGTGCCCCCCGATCTGTCGGTGATTGCGCGTTCCAAAGCGTCCGGCGACGGCAGTGGCGCTGACTGGCTCTACACCTATCTGCGCACTTTCTATCGCGATGCGTCGCGCGAGACCGGCTGGAACAATCGCGCCTTCCACAATGTCGGTATGCCGCATGTGCTGTGGGAGTTGCAGGGTGAGCAGCGCGCCGTGTTCGCCAAGGTGCCTGACGTGCATGACAAGAGCAAGACGGTCGAAGTATTCGAGAAGTTCGAGATCACCAAACCGGGCAAATTGAACAAGCTCGACTATGACAACGCAGTAGGTGATCTGGTAG
Source organism: Burkholderiales bacterium (assembly GCA_031430015.1). Lineage (GTDB taxonomy): Bacteria > Pseudomonadota > Gammaproteobacteria > Burkholderiales > JAEUOS01 > CANJDH01. Next base: position 1,216 of record JANPAR010000231.1, on the reverse strand, counting down.
GTTTCCTTGTTTGGATGGGCGAGCCGGATGCGGCTTTTCGCAAGCAGCTCGGCGTGCTGGTGCTGATCTTCCTTGGCATCTTCCTGCTGCCGTGCGCATGGTGGCTCAATCGTACCTACTGGAAAGACCTCCACTAGCCCAGCACCAAAAGTGTGGCGCGTGAGGGCGCGCAATGGTTGTGCATGGCGCTCCCGTTGCGCCCAGCGCGTTACACCGTCACTGCGACAGCAGGTTTTCCCAGGCATCACCCCGCAGTGTTGTTAATACGGGCAACCGCCCGCCGCCGCCAATTCAAAGGCGTCATTCAAAGGCCGTGATCATGATTCTGTATTCGGGTACCACCTGTCCGTTTTCGCATCGTTGCCGCTTCGTGCTCTATGAAAAGGGGATGGACTTCGAGATCAAGGACATCGACCTGTTCAACAAGCCGGAAGACATTTCGGTGATGAACCCCTATGGCCAGGTGCCGATTCTCGCCGAACGCGAGCTGATCCTGTACGAATCGAACATCATCAATGAATACATTGACGAGCGCTTCCCGCATCCGCAGTTGATGCCTGCGGACCCCGTTATGCGTGGTCGTACGCGCCTGTTTTTGCACAATTTTGAAAAAGAATTGTTCTGCCACATCGATACGCTGGAAAAGGGCAACCAAAAACAGCAGGACAAGGCGCGCGAGCGCTCGGCCGAAGTGCTGACCCAACTTGCACCCGCGCTCGCCAAGCAGAAGTGGATGCTTGGCGAAGATTTCTCGATGCTTGATGTCGCGATTGCGCCGCTGTTGTGGCGCCTGGATCATTACGGCATTGATCTGCCGCGCCAGGCCGCGCCGGTGCAGAAATATGCCGAGCGTATCTTCAGCCGTCCGGCGTTTTTTGAAGCGCTGACGCCGTCTGAAAAGGTGATGCGCAAATAAGCGCCTGCACTACGCATGAGTGAATCGGGAAACGATTCGGTACCCCCGGTGGCGCCACCGGCACCGACCAAGCCGTATTTTCTGCGCGCCCTCTACGAGTGGTGTACTGACAACGGTTTCACGCCGTACATCACGGTGATCGTCGATGGCACGACACGCGTGCCGAATGAATTCGTCAAGGATGGCCAGATCGTCCTCAACATTTCGTTTGACGCTACCAGCGGCCTCAAGATCGCCAACGACTACGTCAGTTTCGCCGCGCGCTTCGGCGGCAAGGCGCGTGACATCGCGGTACCGATT
>JANPAR010000230.1:0-15931 GCA_031430015.1 Burkholderiales bacterium | reverse complement strand
GCGAAGGACGACACGATCTGGATGATTCACCGCCCGCTCACGCTCACCGAAGACGAAAAGGGTTCGACGCTCAACCCGCCACGCTCGAAGTGCTGCGCAGCTGCGCCACCGGTGTTGCAGTTTGATCGCGCAGGCAACCTGTTGCGCTCCTGGGGCGCCGATGGCAGAAAAGCGGGGCAAGGGTTCGACTGGCCGTCCAACGAGCACGGCATTTACGTTGACCCCAAGGGTGATGTGTGGATCGGCGGCAACTCGAACGCAGATCATCATTTGCTCAAGTTCACCGCGGACGGCAAATTTTTGCTGCAGATCGGCAAGCCGGGCAAGAGCGAGGGCAGCAACTCCTCCACCCAACTTGGCCGCCCGGCACACATGGAGGTCGATGCAGCGGTCAATGAGTTGTACGTGGCCGATGGCTATGGCAACCGGCGCGTCATCGTGTTCGACGCCACCAGCGGCGCGTACAAGCGCCACTGGGGCGCATATGGCAAGCGCCCTGACGATGCCAAGATTGCCGACTACAACCCCGAGTCGCCGCAGTTCGCCAATCCCGTGCATTGCGTGCGCCTCACGCGCGACGAACTGGTTTACGTGTGCGATCGCATGAACAATCGCATCCAGGTGTTCAAAAAGAATGGCGAATTCGTGCGTCAGTTTGTCTACGAGCCGGCCACGCGCGGTTCCGGTTCGATCTGGGATTTGATTCCGTCAGAAGACCCGGCACAGCGCTATCTGCTGGTGGCCGACGGCACCAACAACGAAGTGCGCATCAGCGTGCGCGCCACCGGCGAGGTCATCGGCGCGTTTGGCCGGCCCGGAAGGCAGGCCGGCGATTTTCATTGGGTACACAACATCGCGATTGATTCGCAAGGCAGCGTGTATACCTCGGAAGTGGATACCGGCAAGCGCGCGCAACGTTTTATTCGAGTGCAATGAGGCAGGAAACCGTTGGTGCAAGCCATTCTCCTGCCCACCCAACCTCCCCATTGCGCAACGCTTATCCCTGCCAACCAGACCATGTTCAAACTGATCAGCGCCACGCCCAGCCCTTACGCGCGCAAGGTACGCATCGCGCTGCTCGAAAAGCACATCCCGTTCGAGCTCATCACCGAAGTGCCGTGGAACAGCACCACTGCCACGCCGCGCTTCAATCCGCTGGAAAAACTGCCGGTGCTGATTCCCGATCAAGGGGACGCGGTGTACGAGTCGAGCTACATCCTCGACTGGCTCGAACTCAAATTTCCGCAGACACCGCTATTGCCGCCTGATCTGGACGGTATTCTCGCCGCGAAAAAACTCGACGTGCTGTGCAACGGTGTGTGCGATGCGGTGGTGCTGACCTTCTTCGAGCGCCAGCGTGAAGGCGGTGGCAGCACCGAGTGGCTGGCGCGGCAACGGCGCAAGATCGACGGCGGACTGCGTGAAATCGCGCGCCTGATTGGCACCCGAGAGTGGGCGGTGGGCGAGCGCTTCAGCCTCGGCGACATCGCCGCTGGCACCGCAGTGGGCTATCTCTCGGTGCGGCTCAAAGAGTTGCCGGTGCGCGCGATGTATCCCGCGCTGGCAGCCTATGCAGACCGCCTCGATCAGCGCCCGTCATTCGCCCTCACGGTGCCGGTGGCGCAAACCATCACTGACAAAATTGTCTAACCCCCGGGTGCCCCGGATGGCGGCAGCGCACGATCCGCTGCCCACCGTTCAGGCTGTAGCCAAGAATCTAGCCGCGGCCAACAAAGGGCATCTTGGTCGCCATCACGGTGTGGAACAGGATGTTGGCTTCGGGCGGCAGGCTGGCCATGTAGAGCACTGACTGGCCGACGATGTTTACATCCATCAGCGGTTCGGGTTTGATCTCGCCGTTGGCCTGCATCACACCGTTGGCCATGCGCGAGGCCATTTCGGTGGCGGCGTTGCCGATGTCCACCTGCCCGCAGGCGATGTCGTACTTGCGGCCATCGAGGGCCGCGACTTTGGTCAGGCCCGTGACGCCGTGCTTGGTTGCCGTGTAGGGGCCGGAGTTGGGGCGCGGCGCGTGCGCCGAGATCGAGCCATTGTTGATGATGCGGCCACCGCGCGGGGTTTGCGCCTTCATCGTCTTGAAGGCTTCCTGGATGCAGATGAACATGCCGGTCAGGTTGATGTCGACCACGTTCTTCCACTGCTCTAACGTGAGTTCTTCGAGCGGGATGCCGGGCGCGTTGACGCCGGCGTTGTTGAACAGCACGTCGACGCGGCCAAACGTCGCGACGCATTTTGCAAACAAGGCCTGCACTGACGCCTGATCGGCGACGTTGGTCGGCACGGCAATCGCGTTGGATGGGGCCACGCCAGACGCAGCGATCACGTCCTTGAGCGGCTGCTCACGGCGGCCGGCGAGAGCGACCTTGTAGCCGTCTTTCAAAAACGCAAGGGCGGTGGCTTTGCCGACGCCGCTGCCGGCGCCGGTGATGATGGCAATTTTGGTAGAACTCATTGCTGTTTCTCCAGAACGTAAAAGGGTTGCGGGCATGGTTGAGCGCGCCGCGACGGATGGTTGAATCGATTCGTGAATGTCAAATTACCGGGCGAAGTGTGAAAACAGATCCCGCGCAGGCTACAGGTGTGCGGGGCTGTCTCGTACTTATTCAGCGTTTCACTACGCGCTGCGGCATTTGAACATGCCCGGAAGACTTGGACTGCTGGGGACTGCTGGGGACTGCTTCGGACTGATTGCCCGGCCGGGACGGCGGCGCAATTCCGTTACACTCGCCGTCCCGTTTGCGCACCTCCCCAGATATCCAATGGCGTTTGCATGCAGATTTGGTGTCACTGTGGCCCTCGCTGTGTCCCTAATGGCGAGCGTGCTCATGGGCGGTTGCGCGACCACGGTGTTTGACGCGCCAGCACGTGCAGACCGCGCCGAAGAGCAGGACGAAACGCTGAGTTGGTGGCGTCTGCCGGATCGCAGCGGCCGCTTTGAGCCACGCCAGGTTGCCAGCGCACGCGCGGCCGACCTGCCGCCGCCAACCCCGTTGGAGGACGCCAAAGCCGCGCCGCCGCAAGACCTGTACGAGCGCCTGCGCCGTGGCTTCGCGCTACCCGAGCTCAACACGGCACGCGTGCGCCAGCGTCAGGCCTGGTATGCGCAGCGCCCCGAACTGATGCAACGCATCCTGGAGCGCGCCAACCGGCACCTGTTTCACATTCTCGAAGAGATTGAAGCGCGCAATATGCCCGCCGAGCTGGCGCTGGTGCCATTCATCGAGAGCGGGTTTGATGCGCAGGCGGTATCGTCGGCGCAAGCTGTTGGCATGTGGCAGTTCATGTCCTTCACCGCCACCCGCTACAAGCTGCGACTCGATGATGTGCGTGACGAGCGCCGTGATGTGGTGGCCTCCACCAGCGCTGCCCTGGATTATTTGGCGGACCTGTACGCGATGTTCGGCGATTGGCAGCTTGCGCTGGCCTCCTACAATTGGGGGGAGAAGGCGGTTGCGCGTGCAGTCGAGCGCAACCGCGCGCAGGGGCGCCCGGTGACATATTCAAACCTCACGCTGCCGGACGAAACGGCTGACTACGTGCCCAAATTGCAAGCGGTAAAAAACCTGTTGCTCAACCCGGGCGCACTGGCGCCGTTGCTGCCGCCAATGCCCAACCGACCTTACCTGAGCAGCACGCGCATGTCGGCTGATCTGGCGCTCCGCGATGCCTTGCGTTTTTCCGGTCTGACGCCGCCGCAGTTCGCAGCGCTCAACTCCGCGTTCAATGGCGCGACCATTCCCAAGGGCGACCGCATCGTGTTGCCGGTGGAGCGCATGGGCGAGTTTGAGGTGCGCGTGCAGGAGCATCTGGCGCGGCAACCACCCGCGTCACAAAGGAGGCGCAAGTGATGTTGTGGTGCCAGAGCCGGACTCTGCGCAATCCCAATCCCTTGGGTGCCGGGCTGCGCGGGGGCTTGAGTGGGTGGCTGCGTGGGTGGCTGCGTAAGTGGTCATGTGCGGCGCTGCTGACGCTGTTTCCGCTGACGGGTCACAGCGAGCACGTGATTGGCGTCTTTGCGCCGCTCACCGGCCCGCGCGCACCGATCGGGCAATCGATGCGCAATGGCATCGTCCTGGCGCTTGAACAAGCCGAAGACAGTGGGCGCTTTGGCGATGTGCGCCTGTCGATCCGTACGCTCGATGACAGCGGCACGCCAAAGGCGGTCGCCGAACAAGTGGTCAAGTTTGTGCGCGACGAACTCGCGGTGCTGGTCATTGGCCCAGTGGTGAGTGCGCAGGCCGAGGCCGCCGCCGATCTCGCCAATCACGCTCGCTTCCCCATGCTGGCGCCGGGTGCTTCCGAGGGGATTACGGCGACCGGCCGGTGGGCATTTCGTCTCACCATGAGCCCGTACAAGACACTGCACGCGCTGGCTGCCTACGCGGTGGCTGCGTCGGCCGCGGCGGCTGGCAGCACTGGGGCCGGTGCTGGCCGCGCGCGCGCCGCAGGACGCCGCCTGGTACTGGTGCATGCCAAGGGCAACCGCGGGTACCTCTCCCAGGCAGCCGAATTCCGCGCTGCCGCGGTCAAGGCGGGCGCGAGCGTCGCCGGCGAGGTTGAAGCGGACATCGCATCCGACTTTCTGGTCAAGACCGCTACTGCGGTGCGCGATATGGGGGCGGACATCGTGTTTTTTGCGATGGATGCGGAACCGGGTGCGGCACTCGCCCACACCATCGCGACTCTGAAAGGTCCACCGGCTGACACGCCTTCGTCCGGTGCCGCCGTGGCAGGAGCAGGGCCTGACAGCCCTTCTGCGGCCACCCCTGGCGCAGTTCCCGCCACCACCATCGCGGTCACCGGCACCAACAACAGTGGCACTGCCACTACTGGTGCTGCCCGCGCGCCGCTGTTCGTCTTTGCGCCTGCCGCCGCCCAGCCTGCGCTGGCACGTATCGGCGGCGCGGCGCTTGAGGGCGCACTCACCGCCGCAGACTATTTGCCGGAAGCACGCTCAGAGCGCAACGAGCGCTTTCGCAACGCCTACCGCGAGCGCTTTGGCATCGATGCAGATACCTGGGCGGGCACTGGCTTTGCGACCGGGCAATTGGCTGTTGAGGCAATTCGCAATGCTGGCCCGAACCCGTCGCCGGAAACCGTGCGAATCGCACTGGAGCGCGTCAACAATCTCGATACCCTGATGGGCCAAGGCCGCTGGAAGCAGGATGCATCGCGCAATCCGGGTTACACACCGCAAATTTATGTCATGCGCGCCGGGCAGCTGGTGCCAGTAGACCTGGCGCATGCCAGATAACGCAATGCAGCTACCACCAAAATGCGCGCGTTTGAACGCGCGCATTTCGTTGACGCTGGCGTGGCGCGATTGCCTCATCACCATATTGAACTCGCCCCCAGTGGCAAAAAATAGTATAGTCCGCCCGGTATTCCAGATGGCAAGGCTGAGCAAAACTCTATGTCGCGAGATGTATCCCAAGATCCGACCGGGCGCGTTGCCGAACTTGGCTCAACGCAGAGGCTCGACACGGCGCACAGTAATCCGGTGCGTGCAGTGCTTTTTGCGGATATCAGTGGCAGCACCCATCTTTACGATACGCTGGGCGACCAGAAAGCGCTTGCTGTCATCGACCGTTGTTTGAAGGTGTTCGCCCACGCGTCGCGCACGCACGGTGGACATGTGGTTAAAACAATTGGCGATGAAGTGTTGGTTGTGTTCCCGGACGTGGCTTCAGCATGCCTCGCCGCGATTGACATGCAGTTCGGCATTTCGTCACTGCCTGAGTCGATGGAACACGGCACTACGATCTATTGCGGGATCCACTGGGGCGGAGTCACACTGACCGAAGACGACGTCTTTGGAGACACCGTGAACGTGTCAGCGCGCATGGTGCAGGCTGCGAAAAAAGGCCAGATTGTCGTCAGCGGCGATGCCAAGCGCCTTTTACCCCCTGAATTGGCGAGCAAGACGCGATTTCTCGGAGCAGACGCGGTCAAGGGCAAGGCCGAGCCGATCGAGATGCACGAGCTGTTATGGGAGTCGGACGCTGAATTGACCGAGATGGTCAGCATTCGCGCCTCAGCCCGTGAATTGCCGATCGGCATGTCACTAAGCTACCTCGGGAAAAACTATTCGGTCAAAAGTTCTGCGCCGGTACTCACGCTCGGACGCGACCTCGCCTCAGGCATCTGCACCACCGACAAACTCGCGTCACGCAATCATGGACGTATCGCAAAAGAGAAAGACCGATTCACGTATACCGATTTCAGTTCCAACGGCACCTTTGTTCACATCAAAGGTCAGGATGAGGCCTTTGTACGCCGTGATTCGATGGTGCTTAGCGGGTCGGGGACGATCAGCTTTGGACGGCCAAACAAGGAAGACTCCAAGGTCGTCATCACGTTTGACATCTCCCAAGCCCACGGTTAACGGCCGAGAAAGAGTGGCGCCCCGCCGAGATTCGTCAGGCAGCTCACGTTGCGCCGCGCGGACTACTTCTGCAAATCCAGCGAGGACTCTCTGATTATCTGAACCTGCAGGGGGTGCGGTGGCACTTCACCGCTCACCCTGCGATTCAGCCAGCGCCTGGAATCTTTCCGCTTGGCGGAAATCCGCCCTGACATCTGGCGCACCATCCTTGAAAATCACCGCCAGAAGGCGCGACGAGGGGCCGTGGCCCTGCGAGGATGCCTGCCTGAGCAGCGGCACCGCCTGACTGGCCTTACCCTCACTACGCAGCGCCACGGCGCGCTTGTAGAGCTCGGGGGGTGACGAGGCTGCCGCGATGCGGTCGGCGATGGAGCCGCCGGCAGAAGCGACACGGTCGGCGGTAGCCTTGTCAGCTGCCACTTTGTCGGCGGCGGCTTTGTCGGCAGCGGCTTTGTCCGCCGCCAGCTTATCGGCCGCGGCCTTGTCCGCCGCCACTTTGTCAGCTGCCACTTTGTCGGCTGCGGCCTTGTCGGCTGCCAACTTGTCCGCCGCGGCCTTGTCGGCTGCCGATTTTGCGGCTGCCAGCTTTTCAAGGGCCAGTTTGTCCGCTGCGGCCTTATCTGCCGCAGCCTTGGTGATCGCCGCCTTTTCCGCTCCAGATTTTGCCGCCGCCAGTTTCTCCGCCGTCACTTTGTCTGCGGCGGCCTTTTCCGCTGCGCGATTTTGCGCTTCCTGCTCGGCTTTTCTTTCCTCCGCGGCCTCACGCGCTTTCTGCGCGTCGGCGGTAGCGGATGCACCAGGCGTCACGGGGGAAAGCGGCGCAGATTTACCGGCAACGCCATCAGGCACCGCTTTGGATGACGCATCCTTGGGCTGCCGCTGCGCCTCTGTGTTGGCCTGATCCTTCGCTGGTTTGCCCTCTATACCGCCGGCCTGACCGGGTGAGGGGATCGAAGGCTGAGGGGTTGACGTAAATTGAAACCAGCCAATGCCCGCAGCGACCAACGCCACGGCAGCCCCAGCGATCATAAACACCGGCTTTTTCCTGGCTTCCGGAAGATTCGGCGCGTCGTCCTCATCCTGGGCTGTGCCCATCGTCGCGGACACCGCGGGACGCCCGCCCGCCACCCCGATGGCCGCCGGCTGTGGGACGCGAATCGCATCCGCGCCAGCACCGGGCGTGGCGACCGGCGTTGCCGCCGGCGGACCTGACGATTTCAACGCTACTGTCGCTGGGGACGCAGACGGCGCAGTCTGTTTGCTGCCGGCATCCTTGAGGTAGTACGCCGGTGCGTTTTCGGTCAGGTCGATATCAACATCAATATCGGCGGCGCTCGCGTTCCTGGCCGCAGCATCGCCGCCCGCGGCAGCGCCTGGACGGGCGGGGGCAGCATAGGCATCGACGTGCCTGATGGCGGTCGCGTCAGGATCGAATTGCGCTGGAACTGCTGCATCTTTTTCGGCAGGCCGTACTCCAGCTGCACCCACATTGACCTGCCGGATGACGGTGGCGTCCGCTTCTGCCTGCGCCGCCGCGCCGCGCCGCGCTTTTTCACCAGCTTCGCGTTCAACGCGCGCGGCGTCAGCCTTGGCTTTGGCAAGCTCTTCAGACGCGCGCTTTGCCAAGGCTTCCTTGCGCGTCCGCTCCTCGGTCTCGCGCGCCGCTTTTTCCGCCTCTCGCCGATTGCGTTCGGCCAACTCTTTGGCAGCCTGTGCCTCTTTCGCGGCCCTCGCGTCAGCTTCCTTTTTCTGGCGTTCCTGCTCCAGTGCATCCCGCTTGGCCTTGGCCTCGGCCTCGCGCTTCTCCAGGGCTTCACGCTGCCGCTGTTCCTCTGCGGCCTTGCGTTCTTGCGCGGCCTTGAGCGCCTTTTCCTCGGCCTCTTTGCGTTTATGCGATTCCAGTTCGCGCTCGCGTTTTGCCTCAGCCTCTCGCTTGGCCTGCTCCTGCTGTTGCAGCAGCTCTTTTTCGGACGCAATCCGTGCAGCTTCCCGCTGCAAGGCCTGTTGCTTGCGCTCCTCCGCCTCCTGCTGGGCGCGAGCACGGGCTTCACGCTCGGCCAACTCGGCGGCGGCACGGCGCGCCTGCTGCTCGGCTTCTTCGTGTTGACGCGCCGCCGCAGCCTCGCGCTGGGCCTGTTGTTCAGCTTCCTGGCGGGCCCTTTCGGCGCGTTCGCGCTCGGCAACGCCATCCGACGCTGCCTGCGGCTTGCTTTCCAACGGGCCGGCACCGCTCTGGGTTGTCGACCCAGGCACCGGCTTGGCCACCGTATGTCCCGCACTCAGTTCGGTTTGATCTGTCTCTCCCGATGCGCTACCGCCACTACTACGGTTGAGCTTATCGAGCCGGCGCCTGGCCAAGTGAGAAAACCGGCCTTCCGGAAAGGAGTCGATAAACGCGGCAAAGTCGTCCGGGTGATCGCTATCCTTGATCTCTTTCCAGAACTCGAGTTCGGACTCCATCGCCAGGTCGGTACGCTCTGGCCGGCCACTGTTGGTGTTGGTGGCCGCCCCCCCGCCCGGCGCCGCCTGCTCGGCTGCTGGTCTGCTCCCGCCTCTGGTAGCGTCTTCGGCACCTGACGGCTGCCCGGCGGGCGCTGCGGGCAGATCACCCATGGCACGCCGGAGTGCGTCGATAAATTCACGCGCCGATTGATAGCGCTCGTCGGCGCGCTTGGCCAGCGCTTTCTTGACGACCTGGTCCCACACCGGCAGCAACTCGACATTGATCTGCGAGGGCGGTGTCGGTGTCTGGGTCAGGATATTGCGCGCAATGGTCTGACTGCCGCCGGTGAACGGCCGCGCACCGTGGGTCAGAAACTGATACAGAATCACGCCACAGGAGAACAAATCGGCGCGCCCGTCAACCGCCATCATGCGGTGTTGTTCCGGCGCCATGTAGGCGGGTGTGCCGACCCGCGTGCCAATCTGTGTCGCCAGGGAAGATTCGATCTTGGCGACACCAAAGTCAGCCACCTTGACGCGCGCGTCGTCGGTGATCATGATATTGGCGGGCTTGATGTCGCGATGCACCACCTTGCTCTGATGCGCGTGCTCGAGCGCCTCGAGAATGGCGCTCATGATGCGCACGGTATCGGTCAGGGCAAATTTCTCGCCCTTGTCAAAATAGGACTTGAGCTCCTTGCCGCTGATGTACTCCATCGCGATAAAGGCCACATCGGCTGTCTCGCCGTAGTCGTAAATCGAAACCACGCCTGGATGGTTAAGCCGGCCAGCGGCCTGCGCTTCCTGCTTGAAGCGGCCCAGCAAGCCTTCCGCTTCCGAGCTGTCGAGCGATTCCTTCAGTACCGTCTTGATCGCGACCCGGCGACCGATGACCGGGTCGCGGCAATCGTAGACGATGCCCATCGCTCCCTTGCCAAGGACACCGACTACGTCGTACTTGCCAAATTTTGTGGGGGCAGCGGTTTCCAAGCGAGTATCCGCAGATGATTGAGCCGGAGAGATCACGACGAAGTGCTACAGATTGCGGCACCCCGCCAATACGTCAGGCGACCACTATCCTAGTTTTCAATCACTGGGATGTCAATCGCACATTGTGGCCGCCCTCCGTGGGTGATTCACGACCCCACAGTTTCATGGGTGCGCCCCAAGCGTCGTAGAGCACTGAGGGCTGGCGACCCCCTCTGAAAATTATAACTTGTCGCGCGCCGACCACACGGCCCATGCGGTCGGACTGAACTTCACCGGCATCCAAAAAAGGTAAGCAACAAAAGGTAAGCGCGGCTTCAAAAAACAGAAACGCGGGGTTCACCCGCGTTTCTGTCGGCAACCCATTAGCTGGGTTAAAAAATCATCAACCCGTGCTGGTGTTGGTAGCGGGCTTGTTCACCGGAGTTACCGGAGGCGTAATTTCAATCGTCGTCACTGGAGGAGCCGCACCACCGGTATCGGAACCCGCGCCAGCGGCCGCGCCACCTGCAATCGCAGCGGTAATGGCGGCCTGATTTTCAGTCACTGCCGTCTGCAGCGCGGCAGCGGCCTGCGCCTGCAAGGCGGTGTTGGTCGGATCTGCCGCAGCAGCCACAGCCAATTGAATGGCGGTAGCAACGGCTTGCACCGAGACCGGATTGTTGGGGGGTGCGGGCAAGACCGAGAGCGCCTGAACAAGCTGCGCCACGCCGGCCAATCCAGGCGTGGAAGCCATCAGGGTAGCCGATTGGGCCGGCGTTGGCGGCACCCCAGGCGCAGCCGATGAAAACTGCCCCAACGCGATCACCACGGTGGTGACCTGGCCTTGTGCATTGGTCACGCTCAGAGTGACGACGCCTTTGGTGGTCGCGGCGGTGGTGGTCTGGCCATCCTGGCTCACGTTAATCACGGCGCCGCTGCCGCGCACGCCGGCGGTGGCTGTCGGGGTGCGAATCGCAAACTTGGCCGGGCTGGTCTCGGCCATCACGCCTGACACAAATCGCAAGCCGCCGCGCAGAAGATTGAAAACAATGTTCCCATCCGCTACTTTGGCTTTGTTATAGACATACGTGGTGGCGACAAACACAGTGTTCGGCGACAGCATGGCCACCTGCCCATCCTCGAATTTGAGGGTGACTTGACCGTCTGCGCCAGTGGTGAAGTTGGCGCCCTGCTCAAACGTGTCGCCCACCTTGACCTGTGCCGGCTGTTTGCCGGCATCACGCAGGGTGACGGCACCCTTGACGTCGTGCACGTAACCCACCGGCGCTGCCGCTGCCAACCCGCTCGTGACAACCGCCGCAAAAAACAAAACCGCCTTGAATATCTTTTTGAACATGGCAACCTCGACAATTCTGGATTGATGGACTCTACTTCTACTTACCAACTGCTATCTCGGTCGAATGGTAGCGCAGGTGGCGCACCAGCGTAAAGGAACTGGCTGGAAATCCTTGATTAATTTTAGAACGTTGCGCAGTTACAACGTGACCGAAAAAATGTTGGCGGGCAATTTTCGTGACTTTTATCACGAATCCCTGAGCTTCTTTAGCCTGCGGCATCTGCGTCGCCGTGGCCTCGAACCGCGTTTGATCATCTTGCCGAGGCTCACCAATTTGTGCATAATTTACTTTTTATAGTTGTTGCAACATATTGAAAATAATGATTTAATTAATTTTATTCATGAAAACTTTGCAACACAAAAGGGCGGCCGGTTTAACCAACTTTTAGTGCTGCGCCGGAATCATCGGCAGTATTCACGAACATCGACGGAACCCTGTGCAATGGGGGTTGGCGAAGTGTTGCAATTGCGCTTGCGTCGAACGCACAACTGTGAGATTTTTCACACAAGCGCGGAACAATGCGATAATTTGTAGTCCGGGTTGTTTATTTTCCCCCTGCTTCCTCAAAGTCAGTTTCGCGCCGCGCTTCGCTTTGGGTCAATTTGGCTCAACCGCGCCGGCCCAACAAATCACTTTATTAACGGAACCATCATGCGCCAGTCCATTTCGCTCCGTCCCTTGGTTGCCCTGCTCGCCGCGTCGCTTGGCTATTCGGCGGCGTTCGCCCAGGGGATCAAAGCAGATCCGTTGACGCTTTATCCGACCGCCTCGCTCAGCTACGGTTACAACGACAACGTGCTGCTGACCACAAATCGGGTGTCGTCGCGCACCACCGTGCTCGCTGCCGGCCTGCGAGCCGAAGCCGAGTCGGGCAAAAGCAAATACTTCGTCGGCTACGATGCCACCGTTGGCCGCTATGACAGCAGCACCGTCGACAGCTATAACTACCATGAGTTCAAGGCTGGAGCCGACATGGACGTGGGCACGCGGCTGCGCGTCAGGCTCGGGGCCGATTATGCGATCAAGAGCGACCCGCGCGGTGCGCTGCCAACCCCATTGACGCAGTCACCCAACGAGTACCGGCAGAGTGGCTTCAATGGCTTGATTTCGTACGGTGCGTCCGGGGCACAAGGCCGGGTTGAGTTGGACGGCGGGTATTCAGAGAAGCGCTATACCTCCAACCGTCTCACTACAGCCGCGTTTGATCTGGACATCAGCAAGGCCGGCGCGACATTTTTTTGGCGCGTTGCCCCCAAGACCGAGTTGCTGATCAGCGGCGGAATGATCCGTTCCGACTACACTGCGCCCACGTCAACCCTGGACAATACTGTATATAATGCCAGTGTAGGCGTAAAATGGGAAGCCACCGCGCAGACGCAGGGAACGTTCCGCATCGGTTATTCGGTTAAAGACATGTGGCTTCCAGGATTGCAAGACACCAAAGGGATCACCTGGGATGGTGCCGTCCGCTGGAGCCCGCTCAGTTATTCGCACGTGGATATGTCGACCGGCAGAAGCTTCAACGACCCTCTGGCCGGCGGCAATGCCATCATCAACTCCTATTACAACGCCAGCTGGACGCATGACTGGACGGATCGCATCACCTCGAAAGTATCCGGCGGCTTGATCCCTGATAATTTCAACGGCACCAATCGCCGGGACACGACCAAATCGCTTGGCCTTGGCGTCTCTTACGCCATGCAGCGCTGGTTGTCGTTTGGCGCTGATTACTCTCATACCGTACGCGATTCGAACACCGCCACGTTTAGTTACCGCAAGAATTTGCTGATGTTTTCGGCAAGAGTCGCGATGTAAGGTTTGCGTTGGGCAATGAGTTTCCGGCTGCTGTTTGCCCTGCTAGGGCTGCTTTCTGCACTTTCTTCATTTTGTGCCTGGGGGCAGGCGCGTCCGGCAGCACCAGCCACCTCCGCGCCACCCGCCAGCGTGGTCTCCAATTACCGGCTGGCCACGGGCGACGTAGTCTCCATCCGGGTGTTTGGTGAAGAGGATCTTTCGCGTGAGAAGATCCGGCTGACCGATGCGGGTACGGTGTTTTACCCGGTGCTCGGTGAAATTCAAGTGTTGGGCAAGACCGTCGGCGAGATCGAGAAGCTGATTGCCGACGGGTTGCGCGGTCGCTACCTGGTTAATCCCAGCGTCACCGTATCAATCGACAACTATCGCCAGTATTTTGTGACTGGTCAGGTTGGAGCGCCGGGAGGGTTTGCTTACCAGCCAGGATTGACAGTGGCCAAGGCGGTGGCGCTCGCTGGCGGGTTCAAGGAGCGCGCCTCGCAAAGTAAAATGTTTGTGATCCGCGATGCGGACCCAAAAAAGAACCGCGAGCGGGTTGAGTTGAGCACGGCCATATTTCCGGGTGATGTGCTCACGATCGAGGAAAGTTTTTTCTGATTGAGTCCTGATCGAACACCGGGCGGACGCAAACGCCGCCACTCCATGCGCGCCGTGCCGTCTAATGTCGAAAGCCCCTTTGGTCGAAAGCCCCATTGTGAACCGCCTCGCTACTCCGCAAGAAGTCTTGCTGCCCGAAGAGACCAAGGATGACCGGGTTGAATTGGTCGAGTATTGGCGCGGCATCACGCGCCGCAAATGGAGTGTGATGGGGCTTGCGCTGGCGATTACGCTGCTCGCTGCCGTCATCGTCCACTCGATCAAGCCGGTGTACCGCGCCACGGCCACCATCCTGATCGAAACCGGCAAATCCAAGGTGGTGTCGGTCGAGGAAATCTACACCGGTGTCAGCGCCAACCGGGAGTTCTTCCAGACCCAGGCCGAGATCATGCGCTCGCGTGATCTGGTCACCAAAATTGTCGCCAAGCTTAAGCTCGCAACCCATCCGGAATTTGACCCGCGCCAGGTGGAGCCGTCCTTGTGGAGCAAATGGACCGCGCCGCTGGGTCTCGAGCCGGCCAAGGCAGAAATAAGCGATGAGGCGGCAGAAAAAAGTGCGGTTGCCCAGTTTATGGGACGGCTCTCGACCGAACCCGCAAAGAACAGCAGCCTGCTGCGCGTGAGTTTTGAGGCGCACGACCGCGAATTGGCGGCGCGTGCCGCCAATGCGGTAGCGGACACCTATATCGAAAACGACCTCGAAGCACGGTATCAGATGACGCAAAAAGCCACCGACTGGTTGAACAGCCGGGTGGCCGGTCTGCGGCAAAAGCTCTCCGAGTCGGAAAAAGCCCTGCAGGAGTACCGTGAACGCGAACGCATCATCGACTCCAAGGGCCTGGCGCAGTCGGGTTCGAGTCTGGTGCTTACGGACCTGTTTCAGAAATTGGGTGAGGCGCGCCAGCGACGCTCTGAGTCGGAGGTTGCCTACAATCAGGTGCGTGCGCTGCGTGGGACTGCCGGCGCCAATTTCGAAAGCATTCCATCGGTGTTGCGCAGCCCGCTGTTTGGTGACGCCAAAAGAGCCGAGAACGATGCGGAAAAGCGATTGACCGAGCTTGGACAGCGCTATGGAAAGGAGCATCCGCGCATGGTGCAGGCTGAGTCCGAGCTCAAGTCTTCGCGTGAAAACACGCGGCGCCAGATCGAGACCATCATTGCGGGCCTGAGCAAGGAATTTGAAGTGGCGCGTGCCAACGAAGCAGCGGTTGAGCGCACGCTGGGCGAAGCACGCGGGCAGGTGCAGGGCATCAACCGCAAGGAGTACCAGTTGGGCATTCTGGAGCGCGAGGTTACCTCCAACCGCCAGCTCTATGACATGTTCATTGGCCGCTTCAAGGAAACCAGCGTCACCAATGACCTGCAGTCGGCCATCGGGCGCGTGGTCGATCGCGCACAGCCGCCGGGCGGCCCGGTGCGGCCCAACACCACCCAGGTCATCCGTACCGCGTTTGTGCTGGCGCTGCTGTTTGCCATGGCGGTGGCGTTGTTGCTGGACCGCCTTGACAACACCGTCAAGACCTCGATTGATGTGGAAAACCGGCTTGGCATCAGCGTGCTCAGTTCGATCCCGATCGTGGCCGGCGGCAAGGACGCTGCCAAGCGGGCGTATCTCAAAGATCCCAACTCGGTGTTCTCCGAGTCGATCCGCACTGCGCGCACCGGTGTGCTGCTGTCGTCGATTGACGAAACCAACAAAGTGCTGGTGGTCACCTCATCGGTGCCGGGTGAAGGCAAAACCACCTTTGCGATGAATCTCGCGTTTGCGCACGCCCAAACCAAAAAGGTATTGTTGATCGACGCCGACATGCGCCGCCCCAGCGTGGCCAAAACCCTGGGCTTCGAGAAAGGCACTGCGGGGCTTTCTGAATATATCTCCGGGGCGGCACAGGCGTCCCAGGTGATCATGTCGATCAATGAAGATACCGAAGCCAAGCTGCTGCCCGCGGGGCATATCCCTCCGAACCCGCTGGAGCTGTTGCTGTCGCCCAAATTCGAGCATGCCATTAACCGCCTGAAAGAATTGTTTGACGTGATCGTGATCGATTCACCGCCGGTACAGTTGGTCAGTGACGCCCTGATCATTGCGCAGCATGCCACCGGGGTGATCTATGTGATCAAGGCTGACGATACCCCTTACCCGCTGGCGCGTCAGGGCCTCACCAAATTGCGGCGCAGCGGCGCGCCCCTGCTTGGCGTCGTGCTCAACCAACTGGACTTCAAGCGCGCTGACAAATATTATGGTGAGTACAGCGGCTACGCCAACTACGGCTACAAACGCTACTACGGCCAGAAGGCCTAGCCGCTCTAGCCAGCTTGGCGCGCCCGGTGCGCCCGCCCGCCG
>JANPAR010000229.1:0-6949 GCA_031430015.1 Burkholderiales bacterium | reverse complement strand
ACCAGGCTTCCCCAGCACTGCCTATGGCTATATCGAGCAGGGCGCAGCACTGCCTGGCATGCCCGGTGCGCTGGTGGCGCGTTTTGTTGAAAAACCGGATCTGCAAACGGCGCAGCGCTTGTTGCTGGCCGGCGGTCATGTGTGGAACGCGGGCATTTTTCTGGTGCACGCGCAAACGCTGCTGGAAGCGCTGGAGACGCATGCGCCCGATATTCTTCAGGCTTGCCGCGCGGCGTGCGCAGAGGCAACCCACCCTTTTGGGCATACGCTATTGCACCAGCCGGCGCTGGAAGCATGCCGCAGCGAATCGATCGACTATGCAGTGCTCGAAAAGCACGCCCGTGTCGCGGTGCTGCCATTTGCAGGCGCCTGGAGTGATGTCGGCAGCTGGAATGCCATCGCCGAGATGACCCCGGCGGACGCGGACGGCAATCGCTTGGTGGGCCAGGCCCATGCGTTTGACAGCCACAATGTGTTCATCCGCGCGCAGGATGCCTCGGCCGCCAGCCGGCCCGTGGTAGCGCTGGGCTTGCAGGATATCGTCATCATCGATACGCCGGACGCGCTGCTGGTGGCACATCAGAGCCATGCCGAGCAGGTCAAACAGGTGGTGCAGCAACTGCGGCTCGACGGTTCAGCGCAAACCGCGCAACACCGCAAGGTGGCGCGCCCCTGGGGCTTCTACGATGGGGTCGATGCCGGCCCGCGCCATCAGGTCAAGCGCATCACCGTCAAGCCGGGCCAGAAGCTGAGCCTGCAACTGCATCATCACCGTGCCGAGCACTGGGTAGTGGTGCGTGGCACGGCACGCGTGACACGCGGTGAGGAAGAGCTGTTGCTGACCGAGAATCAGTCCACGTATATTCCGCTGGGCGTCAAGCACCGGCTGGAAAATCCGGGCAAGACCGATCTCGAAATCATCGAAGTGCAGTCAGGCAGTTACCTTGGGGAAGACGATATCGTGCGTTTTGAAGATAATTACGGGCGCGTTCCCACATGAGTACGGGGCAGAAGATTTACGTGGCCGGCCACCGCGGCATGGCAGGTGCCGCCATCGTGCGTGCACTGCAGCGGCGCGGCATGACCAATCTCGTGTTGCGCACCCATGCCGAGCTGGAGCTGACCGACCAGCAGGCGGTACGCGCTTTTTTTGCGGCTGAACGCCCGGACCAGGTGGTGATGGCGGCAGCCAAGGTCGGCGGCATCCATGCCAACAACAGCCTTCCCGCCGAATTCATTTACCAAAATCTGATGGTGGAAGCCAATTTGATCCACGAGGCGTGGGCGAGCGGCGTAAAGCGTCTGCTGTTTCTGGGCTCCAGTTGCATTTACCCGCGCCTGGCGCCGCAGCCGATGGCTGAATCGGCCTTGCTCACCGGCACGCTGGAACCCACCAATGAGCCGTACGCCATCGCGAAAATCGCCGGCATCAAACTGTGCGAGAGCTACAACCGCCAGTACGGCGCCTCGCACGGCGTCGACTATCGCAGCCTCATGCCCACCAACCTGTATGGCCCCGGCGACAACTACCACCCCGAGAACAGTCACGTGATTCCGGGGCTGATCCGCCGCTTTCATGAAGCCAAAGTCAGTGGCGCCGCGCAGTTGGCGATTTGGGGGTCGGGGTCACCGCGCCGCGAGTTTTTGCATGTGGATGACATGGCCGAAGCGGCGGTGCATGTCCTGCGCCTGGACCCGGCCATTTATCAGGCACACACACAACCGATGCATAGCCACATCAACGCCGGCTGCGGCAACGACGTGAGCATCGGCGAGTTGGCCCTTCTCATCGGCAAGGTGACCGGCTACCAGGGTGCGATCACGTTTGACCACAGCAAGCCAGACGGCGCGCCCAGAAAATTGCTCGACAGCAGCCTGCTGGGGCGCTTGGGCTGGCGGCCGCAAATTGCTCTCGAACCAGGCTTGCGCCAGGCCTACGCCGATTTTCTGGCCGGGCACCGGGAATAACGAACGAGGAATGCCAATGCACACCAATATTGTTGAATGTCTTGAACGTTTGCTCACACCGGACGTACGCGCCGGGAACTGCCCTCGTGCCGGAGGCCTGCCTCGTCATGGCTAATGCGATTTCGAGTACGACAGACGGCAGCGGCGCACGCAGCAGCAGCTCACCCAAAGTCGCCCTGATCACCGGCATCACCGGGCAGGACGGCTCGTATCTCGCCGAGTTCCTGCTCGACAAGGGCTACGTGGTACACGGCATCAAGCGGCGCTCCAGCCTGTTCAATACCCAGCGCGTGGATCACATCTACGAAGATCCGCATGTCGATAACGCGCGTTTCCGTCTTCACTACGGCGATCTGACCGACGCGAGCAACCTGACGCGCATCGTCCAGGAAACCCAGCCCGATGAAATTTACAACCTGGGCGCGCAGAGCCATGTGGCCGTGAGCTTTGAAAGCCCGGAATACACGGCCGATGTCGATGGCATCGGCACCTTGCGCCTGCTGGAGTCGATCCGCATCCTTGGGCTGGAAAAGAAAACGCGGTTTTACCAGGCCTCGACGTCCGAGCTCTATGGCTTGGTGCAGGAAACCCCGCAGCGCGAAACCACGCCGTTTTATCCGCGCAGCCCGTATGCAGTGGCCAAGCTGTATGCCTACTGGATTTGCGTCAACTACCGCGAAGCCTATGGCATCTACGCCTGCAACGGCATCCTGTTCAACCACGAGAGCCCGCGCCGTGGCGAAACCTTTGTTACGCGCAAGATCACCCGCGCCCTCGCCAACATGGCGCAAGGCTTGGAGGCCTGCCTGTATTTGGGCAACCTCGACGCGTTGCGCGATTGGGGCCACGCCAAAGATTTCGTGCGCATGCAATGGCTGATGCTGCAGCAGGAGAAACCGGAAGATTTTGTGATTGCCACCGGCGTGCAGTACAGCGTGCGCCAGTTCGTCGACATGGCGGCAGCCGAGTTGGGTGTCACGCTGCGCTGGGAGGGCGAGGGGGTCAGTGAGCGCGGAGTGGTGCAGCGTGTCGAAGGCGATGCGGCTCCCGCGCTCAAGGTGGGTCAAATGATCGTCAGCGTCGATGCGCGCTATTTCCGCCCGACTGAAGTCGAAACGCTGCTCGGCGACCCGTCACGCGCCAAGCAGCGCCTGGGGTGGGAGCCGGCCATCACGCTGGGCGAAATGATTGCCGAGATGGTGGCGCATGATCTTGCCCTGGCGCGCCAAAACGCCTTGCTGCGCCAGCATGGTTACCGGGTGCAGATCAGCGCCGAGGGATAGGCAAAGTTCATTGCGCTGGCCGCCGCGCGAAGAAGCGCGCGCCGAAAATCGTGTATCCGGCAAAGATCAGCATGCTCAAGTAGAACATCCAGTGTTCCGGCACCTGCATGCGGTCGGCCAGCAAGGCCAGGCCGCCCAGCAGCAGGTTGATGGTGACCAGCAAGGCCACCGCCTGCGCAGAAGTCAAACCCGCGTCCTGCAGGAGATGAGGCAGATGTTCGCGGTCGGGCTTGAACGGGCTGCGCCCGCGCAGCACCCGCCGCAACATCAGCGACACTGAATCGCAGATCGGCACCGCCAGTATCCACACGGCAGTGACCGGCTTGAATGCGGCGTAAGGCTCCATGGCCAGCGTGACGGCGAGCCACGCGAGCATTAGACCCGTCAGCAGACTCCCGGCATCACCCAGGAAGACTTTGCAGCGGCGCGCCAGGGGGCCGCCCGCGTTGAAGCAGAGGTAGGCCGCAATGGCACATCCAAACATGCCGATCAGCGACACATGTGACGCCAGACCAGCAAGCCAGGCTGCGGTGCCGAACCACAGCAACGCAGAGAGGGCAACGCCTCCAGCGAGGCCATCGGCGCCATCGATCATGTTCATCGCGTTCATCACGCCCACCATGCCGAGCAAGGTGAAGGGCACCACCGACATCACGCCCAGGGTCACCGCTGAAGGGGAAAACAAGGCGCCCACATGCAATACCAGCACGCCGCCAAAGCCGGCCAACACGCTGGCGGCGATCATCTGAAACATCAGCTTGGCGCGGGCGGAAAGTTCGATGAAGTCATCTAGCACGCCCGCCACGGTCACGATGAGCCCCGCGGCAAGCAGTGCGGGCGATGCCGGGGCAAGACTGCCGCGCAGCGCCAGCGCGACGGCGAGACCGAGCGCGATTGCCACGCCACCCACCAACGGCACGGCGTCCGCATGTTGGCGTCTGCCGCCAGGGAGATCAGCCAAGCCGGCGCGGAGCGCGAACGGCCGCAACACCCAAATGGCCAGCGCAACGCCCAGGAAAGCCATCAGGTGCGGCATCAGTGGCAGAAAATGTGGCGCGCCCGACACGATTCGAACGTGTGACCCCTGCCTTCGGAGGGCAGTACTCTATCCATCTGAGCTACGGGCGCGGCGGGTGGATGATCAAGCACAGCATCTTGCTGCAGTCTCGCGCTGCCCTTGTGCGATGCGGCTTGGATTAGCGCCAAATTATACTGCCGTGCGCGTTTCCACTCTTCGGGGAGCGCAAAATCACGTAAAGCCCAGTATAATTTAGAGCTTTATGAACGTTGTGCGTGCGCGAATTGCGCGCGCGGACGCCAGTTCCCTGCGCAGCCTGCGCCGAAAGGATTTGCAATGAGCGATCACCACGAATCGCCAATCAAGACGCCCAAGCAGCTCATCACGGTGGTGATCCTGGCGTTTGCCATTCCCCTGTCCCTGATTGGCCTCTTGGTGGCGTATGTGACGGGTGGCCAGCACGGGTCGGAAGCGCCGCAGACGAAGAAGCCAGAGACTGTCGCCGAGCGCATCAAGCCGGTAGCCGCAGTCACTGTGCGCGATGCGAACGCGCCCAGGGTATTCCAGACCGGTGAGCAGGTTTACAAGGCGATTTGCGCGGCCTGCCATGACACCGGTGCGGCCAACGCGCCCAAGTTCGGCGACAAGACCGCGTGGGCGCCGCGCATCAAGGAAGGCTATGCCGATCTGGTTGCCGAGGCCATCAAGGGTAACGCCAAGGGCATGCCGGCCAAGGGTGGCAATCCGGATCTGGACGACTACGAAGTCGCGCGCGCGGTAGCCTTCATGGCCAATGCGTCGGGTGCGAACTTCAAGGAGCCGGCAGCGCCGGCGCCTGCCAAAGCTGCCAAAGCTGCTGAAGCCGCGCCCGCTACAGCAGCAGCTGCCTCGGCACCGGCGGTGGTGATTCTGCCGCCAGTGGCCGCAGCAGCTGCCCCTGTAGCGGTCGCCGGTGCTGCGGGCAAGGCGCTTTATGAAGCCACCTGCCAGACCTGCCATTCGGGTGCGATCCCCGCAGCGCCCAAGTTTGCCGACAAGGCCGCCTGGGCGCCACGCGTTGGTGCCGGCATTGATGCGCTCACGCAAAGTGTGATCAAGGGCAAGGGCGCGATGCCGCCAAAGGGCATGGCAATGACGGCGTCGGACGCCGACATCAAAGCGGCTGTCACCTACATGGTCAATGCGGCAAAGTAGTTTGCGCGTTCCTGCACTACCGGTTTGAGAAACGGTGCCTGCGGGTGCCGTTTTCTTTTGTGCGCTTGCTGGACGCTCCCTACCCTCAAATATCGAGAGGATCAACCTCCAAATGCCAGCGCACGCCGCGCGGGGCATTGCCATACAGCCACGCGGTCCAGCGCGCCAGAAACGCTTGCAACGCGCGCCGCGAACGCGATTCGACCATCAACTGCGCGCGCTCGTCATTCATCAGGCGCGTGATGGTCATCGGCACCGCATCGTAGACAGTAACCCGCGTATGCTCCTCACCTTCTGCCGCCGCGGTGCGCAGAAAGTCGAGCGCCGCAGTCAAGGTCTTGGCTTCGGCGCGCAACATGGCCTGGAAGCCCGAGGGTGGCAGACCCGCCGACTGCCGCTCTTTGAGCAACGCACGCGCGAAGCGGTCGTAGTCGTGATCGAGCAGCGCCTGGAACAGCGGATGGCCCGGGTTGCGTGTCTGTATCAACACTTCACCGGGTTTTTCGGTGCGCCCGGCGCGGCCCGACACCTGCATCATCTGCGCGAACAGGCGCTCGCTGGCGCGAAAGTCGGCGCTGAACAGGGCGGTGTCGACATTGAGCGCGGCGACGAGGGTGAGGCGTTTGAAATCGTGGCCCTTGGCGAGCATTTGGGTGCCGACCAAAATGTCGGCCCCGCCCGCATTCGGGTGTGCGTGCGCCTGCGCGAGCAGGCGCTCGGCAGCACCCTTGCGCGCGGTCGAGTCGCGGTCGATGCGCAGCACGCGCGCGTCCGCAAAGCGCTCGGCCACGCGTGACTCGAGGCGCTGCGTGCCCTGGCCGTAGGCGCGCACATCGACATTGCCACACGTCGGGCAGCGCTCCGGCACACCGGTATCGAGCCCGCAGTGATGGCACACCAGACGCCCGCGCGCAAGCATGCCATCGCTGCGCAAATTGGCAGCATTGCCCTGCCGGTGGAGTACCAGATAAGACGTGCAGCGAGTGCAAGCGCTCACCCAACCACAGCCGGCGCACGACAGCACCGGTGCAAAACCACGCCGGTTGAGGAACACGAGGCTTTGTTCGCCCGCCTCCAGCCGCGCCTTTAGCGCAGCCCACACCGGCAGCGTGACGCCGTGCTCGTGCGCGGTGATGTTCAGATCAATCAGGCGGATCGACGGCAAAGCCGCATCGCGCACAGCGCGCGTGCGCAACAACAGCTTGTGGTAGCGGCCCGATTCGGCGTGGGCATAACTTTCCAGCGAGGGCGTGGCTGAACCGAGCACCACCGGCAGTTTTTCGCGATGGGCGCGAAACACCGCCAGATCACGCGCCGAATAGCGCATGCCCTCCTGTTGTTTGAACGAAGCGTCGTGCTCTTCATCGACCACGATCAGGCCAAGGCGCGGCATCGGCGTGAGCACCGCGAGGCGCGTGCCGAGCACGATATCGGCTGCGCCGGTGTGCGCCAGCAGCCAGCCATGCAAGCGCTCGCTCTCGTTGAG
>JANPAR010000228.1:0-8417 GCA_031430015.1 Burkholderiales bacterium | reverse complement strand
AGCCGGTCGAGGCGTGGGGCGACGAAGCCATTCAGGACCTGCAGCACCTGATGCCGGCAGCGCTGCGCAGCGATGCGCTGACGGCGGCGGTGTCGGCCACACGTGACCCTGTGTTGGCCGGCGCAAGCGCAGACGCAAGTCCGGCGGACTCTGCCCAGCCGGTCGGCATTTCACCGGGCTTTAACTCCGTGTTGCACATGGTGCAGCGGGTGGCACCGACGAATGCCACTGTGTTGTTTCTCGGCGAGAGTGGAGTCGGCAAAGAGGTTTTCGCGCGCATGCTGCACCGCTTGAGTTCGCGCAGCCACAAGCCTTTCGTCGCGGTGAATTGCGCGGCCATTCCTGAATCTTTGATCGAGTCGGAGTTGTTCGGCGCCGAACGTGGCGCCTTCACCGGTGCCACGCACAGCCGCGCAGGGCGCTTCGAACGTGCTGACGGCGGTACGCTGTTTCTGGACGAGATCGGCACCCTGTCCGCAGGCGCCCAGGGCAACCTTTTGCGCGCGCTGCAAGAAGGTGAGATCGAGCGCCTTGGCGATACCCATACCCGACGCGTCGACGTTCGCGTGATCGCGGCGACCAACGTCGACCTTCGCGCGGAAGCGGCGGCAGGGCGTTTCCGCGAGGACCTGTTCTTCCGCCTGAATGTCTTTCCGATCCGCGTCACGCCGGTGCGCGAAAGGCGCGAGGACATACCCTTGTTGATGACGCACTTCCTGGCCAAGTTCAATCGGCTGCATGGGCGGCGCCTGACCGGCTTCACACAGCGTGCGGTCGACGCCGTGATGTCCTACGACTGGCCCGGCAACATCCGCGAGCTCGAAAACGTCATTGAACGCGGCGTCATCCTGGCGGCCCAGAACACAGCGATCGACGCGCCGCAGTTGTTTACCAGCGGCGAGCAATTCAACAGCAAACAGTTTGCTGTCAGCCCGGACGGGGCGCTGATCCACACCGACCCGGCCCGGTGGCTCGAGCTTGAGTCGGCCGACCCCGAGATCGACCGCGTATCCAAGCACGTCAACAATTTGCTGAACGGCATCGAGGACGACTCCAAGCTGTCGCTCGACGACATCGAGACCATGCTGCTCAAGCAGGCGGTGACGCGTGCGCAGGGCAATGTCGCAGCGGCAGCGCGCCTGCTCGGCATCACCCGCCCAGCGATGGTGTACCGGCTGAAGAGCCGGGGCATCCTGCAGCATGGCGACTAGCTTCCACGGGACAAGAAGGACGCGCCGATGTTTTCCCACCTCGAGCGGCCATCAGGCCCGATCCCGCACTGGCGCGAGGTGCTGGCCGACTTCGGCCCGCGTGAAGCCGCCAACGGCTTCATCGGAGGGGTGTTCTCGGCCACGGCGCCGGTGGCCATCATCCTGTCGGTCGGCACAAGAGGCGGATTGAGCGAGGCGGAGCTGGCGTCGTGGATCTTCGGCGTGTTTTTCATCAACGGGCTGATCAGCATCCTCTTCTGCTGGTTGTATCGGCAGCCGCTCGCTTTTTTCTGGACCATTCCGGGCACTGTGCTGGTTGGCCCCGCACTGGGGCACCTCAGCTTTGCCGAAGTGATCGGTGCGTTCTACGCAACCGGAGCGTTGATGCTTGTGTTGGGATCGACCGGTTGGGTCAAGCGTGCCATGCACGCCGTGCCGATGCCGATCGTGATGGGGATGGTGGCGGGCGTGTTCCTGCGCTTCGGGCTCGATCTGGTTCGGTCCTTGCACGACGATGCGCTTATCGTGGCGCCCATGGTCGTTGTCTGGCTGTTGCTGACGGTCTTGCCCGGGCTGGGGCGACGAATGCCGCCGCTGATCGGGGTCTTGCTGGTCGGCGCGCTGGTCGTGATTCTGGCGGGTCGATTCGATGCGGCTGGCCTCGGCGCGTTGGAGTTCGCCCGACCCGTGGTCCACGCGCCCGTCTGGTCGTGGGGCGCGATGTTCGAGTTGGTCGTGCCGCTGGCGATCACCGTCCTCGTGGTGCAGAACGGCCAGGGCATTGCGGTGCTGAAGGCTGCGGGACATCGGCCGCCGGTCGATGCCATCACCATCACCTGTGGCGTCGGTGCGATCGCGAGCGCGGTGGTCGGCAGCGTCAGCACCTGCCTGACCGGGCCGACGAACGCGATCATCACCTCGTCGGGCGAACGGTCGCGACACTACACCGCAGGCATCTTCTGCGGGGTGCTCGCCGTGCTCTTCGGCTTGCTGTCCCCGGCCTTCACGCGCCTGATGCTGCATGCACCGAAGGCCTTCATCATGGCAATTGCGGGCTTGGCCATGCTGCGCATCTTGCAGGCCGCTTTCGTCACCGCGTTCAAGGACAGATTCACGTTAGGTGCTTTGGTCGCCTTCCTGGTAACGGTGGCTGATCTGGGCCTGCTGAACATCGGCGCTGCGTTCTGGGGGCTGCTGGCGGGGTACGTCATCTCATGGTTGCTGGAGCGGCCCGACTTCGTCGCGGCGGCAACGATCCCCAATTCCGTACCATAGCAATGCCCAAAGTGTCACCGCGCGCTCCCGGCGAGATGATCTCGGGCCTGTGCGGCGCTCGCGAAGATGTGCGGCGCTACGCCACGCTGCTGCAGGGCCTCGCCCAGCTTGCTGCGCAGGAAGGCGCTGGTGGTGTAGCGCGACACGCGGCTGTAGTAGCGGCCGGCCACGTCGTGCACCATGCTGATGTAGGCGTCCAACGCGTCAGGAAGCACGCTGAAATTGTCGTAGTCCACGATCGCTGGAACCTTGCCACCCAGAGCATGCAGGCGCTCTTCGAGAACCGCGCGGATCTGCTCGACCTCCGCCACACTGCGGATCGTCATGCCCTCGAAGTTCGCGAAGAACAAGCCTTGACCTGAGTCGAAGGCGAAGCGCTGCTCCAGCGGCAGGCGCAGCATGTCTTCGCGGAGTTGCATCGGCTCCGGGCGGAAGATGCGCGCATCCATCAGCCGCGGTGGCGACTTGATCACAGGTGCGAAATCCATCAGTGCCAGCACATCGCGCTCAAGGTCGATGCCAGGTGCGATCTCGATCAGTTCGAGCCCTTCTTCGCAAAGTCTGAAGACACAGCGCTCGGTGACGTAGAGCACGGGCTGCCCCCGCTGGACAGCGACGCTGGCGCTGAACGTGCGGTGCTCGACCTCCCGCACGAACTTGCGCGTGTCGCCATTGCGCAGCACGTGCAAGGCGCCGTCGCGCAACTCAAGTTCCAACTTGCCGGCATTGAAAGTGCCGACGAACACCACCTTCTTGGCGTTCTGGCTGATGTTGATGAAGCCGCCCGCGCCCGCCAGCCGCGGGCCGAATTTGCTGACGTTGAGATGGCCTTGCCTGTCGGCCTGCGCCAGCCCGAGGAAGGCGATGTCCAGCCCGCCGCCGTCGTAGAAGTCGAACTGGTAGGGCTGGTCAATGATGGCCTGGGTGTTGATCGCGGCGCCGAAGTTCGCGCCGCCGGCCGGCACACCGCCGATCACGCCCGGCTCGGTGGTGAGCGTCAAGAGATCAATGACTTTCTCTTCATTGGCCACATTCGCGATGCCCTCAGGCATACCGATCCCGAGGTTCACGACACTGTTGGCGGCCAGTTCCAGGGCGGCGCGGCGCGCGATGATCTTGCGCGCGTCGAGCGCCATCAGCTCGACGCCGCTGGTGGGCGTGCGCATCTCACCGCTGTAGCCCGCGTGGTAGGGCATACCAAAAGTCTGCCAGTGGTTCTCGGGCCGCGCGACCACAACGCAGTCGACCAGCACGCCAGGCACCTTGACCTGCCGTGGGTTGAGCGTGCCGCGCTCGGCGATGCGCTCGACTTGCGCGATCACGATGCCACCGCTGTTGTGCGCCGCCATTGCGATCGACAGGTTCTCCAGCGTCAGCGCCTCGCGCTCCATCGTCAGATTGCCGTCGGGGTCGGCGGTGGTGGCACGGATGATCCCGATGTGGATCGGGAACGCCTTGTAGAACAGGCTCTCGCGGCCGCCCAGATGGCACAGTTCGACCAGGTCTTCGGTCGTGCGCGTGTTCATCTTGCCGCCACCCAGGCGCGGATCGACGAAGGTGCCCAGTCCGACATGGCTCAGATGCCCTGGCCGACCGCCGGCAATGTCGCGGAACAAGCAGGAGATGACGCCTTGCGGCAAGTTATAGGCCTCGACCTTGCCCTCTACTGCGAGTTGACCCAGGCCAGGAACCAGGCCCCAATGGCCGCCGATCACGCGCTTGACCAGCCCCTCGTGCGCCAGATGGTTCAAGCCCTTGTCACGCCCGTTGCCCTGGCCGGCGGCGTACACGAGTGTCAGCTTGTGCGGCGCGCCGCTGCCCTTGAAGCGCTCTTCGAGGGCGATGGCGATCTCTTCGGCAAAGCCGATACCGACGAAGCCGGAGGTGGCGACCGTGTCGCCGTCGCGGATCAGGGCGACGGCTTCGGCAGCGGATACGATCTTGCCCTGGTCGGTCTGGTCGGTCTGGCCGGGCGAGCGGGGGCGCAGCGGATCCATGCGGGCCTTCCGCCTTTAGCGCACTGCCGGCGCGGCCAGCACCGTGCCCGTGCATTCGCCAAAGCCGATGCGGCGCGCGCCGGCGCGTTCGCAAAACCCCCGCAGCGTGAGCGTGTCGCCGTCGGCCAGGAAGCTGCGGGTCTCGCCGCTCGGCAGTGTGATCGCCTGCTTGCCGCCTTGCGTCAGTTCCAGCAACGAACCCGCCTGATCTGAGCCAGGCCCTGACAGCGTGCCCGAGCCGAACAGGTCACCCGGCTGCAGGTTGCAGCCGCCTACAGTGTGATGCGCGACCAGCTGGGCCGGGGTCCAGTAGGCGGCCTCGCGCGCATTGCCGCGCGTCAGGCGTACCGCAGGCTGGCCGGCTTCGCGCATCGCCGCGGTCTGCAGCCAGACCTCGAGCTCGATGTCGAGTGCGCCATGCTCGCGGTTGTCCACTGAGTCGAGGTACGGCAGCGGATCGGGATCGCCGGCCGGCCGCACCAGCGACGCGCGGAATGGCGCCAGCGCCTCCATCGTCACCACCCACGGCGACAGCGTGCTGCCGAAGTTCTTCGACAGGAAGGGGCCCAGCGGCTGGTATTCCCAGGACTGGATGTCGCGCGCGGACCAGTCGTTGAACAGGGCCACGCCGAACAGGTGCTGTTCGGCCTCGTCAATCGCGATCGGCTCCCCGAGTGCGTTGCCGGTGCCGATCAGGAAGCCGAGCTCGAGCTCGTAGTCCAAGTGCTGGCTGGGGCCGAACTGCGGCGCAATGGCAATGGCCGCGCCCTTGGTCTGACCCAGCGGCCGGCGAATCGGCGTGCCGCTGACCACGATCGACGAGCTTCGGCCGTGGTAGCCGATCGGCACCCACTTGTAGTTCGGCAGCAGCGGGTTGTCGGGGCGGAAGAGCTTGCCTACCGTCGTGGCGTGATGGATGCCGGTGTAGAAGTCGGTGTAGTCGCCGATGCGCGCCGGCACGGTGTACTCGGCATCGGCCTGCGACACCAGACCTGCCTCGAGCATGCCCTGCGTCGCCGAGCCTTCGCGCAAGGCGCGCGACAGCGCCAGCCGAAGCGCCGACCAGGCTGCTGGCCCCAGTGCCATCAGCGCGTTGAGCGAATCAGTGGCTGCGGCCTGCGCCGCCTTGGCGGCGTCGCCGCTGAAGACACCTCGCGCCGCCGCAGAGGCCAGATCGACGATCTGGTCGCCGATCGCCACGCCGCCGCGGAAGGCCTCGCGGGAGTCGCGGCGCCTGAACACCCCCAGCGGCAGGTTCTGAATCGGGAACTCGGTGTCAGCCGCCTGGGCCGATGTGACCCAGCTGCGAAGCGCCGGGTCGTGGGTTTCATTGAGGTGTTGCATCGTGGTTCCGGTCGAAGTGGCGTTGCGCTCAGCGGCGTGTCGGGTCGAACTGCTTCTTCAGTCCCTGCCAGCAGCGGTAATACTCGGGCTGCAATTGCGCCGTCTCCAGCGCGAAGCGTGTGGGCTGGATCACGGCCGGCGTTTCGAACATGAAGGCCATGGTGTCGGTGATGTGGTCGGGCCGGGTCGTATCGGCCGCGCTCGCCCTGGCGAAGGTTTCTGCATCGGGACCGTGCCCGGTCATGCAGTTGTGCAGCGACGCACCGCCCGGCATGAAGCCTTCGGCCTTGGCGTCGTAGGCGCCGTGGATAAGGCCCATGAACTCGCTGGCGACATTGCGGTGGAACCAGGGCGGCCGAAACGTGTTCTGCATTGCCAGCCAGCGCGGCGGGAAGATCACGAAGTCGATCGCGTCCACACCCGGCGTATCGCTGGCTGATTGCAGGACCAGGAAGATCGACGGATCGGGATGGTCGTAGCTGATCGAGCCGATGGTGTTGAAGCGCCGCAGGTCGTACTTGTAGGGCGCGTAGTTGCCGTGCCAGGCCACCACGTCGAGCGGCGAATGGCCGATTGCCGCATGCCAGAGCCGGCCCTGGAACCTGGCCAGCAGTTCGAACTCGCCTTCGCGATCTTCATAGGCGGCCACCGGCGTGCGAAAGTCGCGCGGGTTGGCCAGACCGTTCGAGCCGATCACGCCCAGCTCGGGCAGCTTGAAGAGCGCACCGAAGTTCTCGCAAACGTAGCCCCGCGCCGTACCCGGGTCGCCATCGTGCAGGCGCACCTGGAAGCGCACGCCGCGCGGAATGACCGCGATTTCCTGCGGCTCAAGTTCCAGCACGCCCAGTTCGGTGGCGAGCACCAGAGCGCCTTGCTGCGGCACGATCAGCAGTTCAGCGTCAGCGTCGTAGAAGTAGCGGTTCTCCATCGAACGGTTGGCCGCGTAGACATGAATGCCGCAAGCGGCATTGCCGGCCATCGTCACCATGCCGTCGACGAAGTCGGTCGGCTCGGCTGCGTCGGGGATCGGCAGCGGGTCCCAGCGCAGTTGATTCGGCGGCGTCGGCACCTCGTCGAAGCGGCTCAGCCAGCGCCCGCCCCCCGTCTCTTTGAAAGGCTCGAAGGGCAGATGGACCGCCGCTGGCCGCAAGCGGTACAGCCACGAACGGCGGTTGGCATGCCGCGGCGCGGTGAACGCGGTGCCCGACAGCTGTTCAGCGTACAGGCCGTACGGCGCGCGCTGCGGCGAGTTGCGTCCATCGGGCAAGGCACCGGGGAGCGCCTCGGTCGCGAATT
Organism: Burkholderiales bacterium; assembly: GCA_031430015.1. Taxonomy (GTDB): domain Bacteria; phylum Pseudomonadota; class Gammaproteobacteria; order Burkholderiales; family JAEUOS01; genus CANJDH01. The sequence continues at coordinate 1,294 of JANPAR010000228.1, read as the reverse complement.
CGTTGGCGAAGCCGGTCTGGTAGTGCAATGTCTCGAGAGTCATGGCGCCGTGCTCCTGGGCTTCACGGGTGCGCCGCAGCGCCCAGGTCTTCGGCCGCGGCAGCGATGAGTTGCTGTGTCGTTTCGGCATCTGCGATGCGGTCGATCGCCAGCAGCGCGAATCGCGCCAGAAACATCGAGGACTGGGACTCACCCAGCTGCGTCATGGTCTTGCACAGGTTCGTGTAGACGGCATCGAGGTCGCTGTCCGTCATCGCGGTGGTCTTCGGGGTAACAAGGGCCATGGTGTTCTCCTGCGGCGGGTTCAGGGGTGCAGTGCGTGTTCGATGGCGGCGACCATCTCGGCGACGTTGGCCTCGCGCCAACGGGCGAGGACGTGGCCGTCCGGACGCACCAGGTACAGCGTGCCCGGCTGCGCGCCATACATCGGGAACAGCCTGCCGGTGTGATCCCAGCCGTGGGTCACCGAGCCGGCACCGCCGAGGTGGCGCGTCAACGGCATGAGCCTGAACGGGATGGCGCGTTGGGCCAGCGTGCCGGCCAGATCGCGCAGATCGGCCGGCAGCGTGGGCTCTTCCGCGAAGTACAAGGCCGTGAAGCACGGCTGCACCAGGTCGGTCAGGTGGCCCTGGTGGCGTTCGTGATGTGGTTCTTGCGGATCGCCGCCGCCCGCCAGCGTCACCGGGCATTCGGGCAGTACCGCACCGGGCACCGGCCCCGCGGCGAACGCGGCCGAGCGCTCGGGCGCCGCGTTCAGCGGCGATGTGATGTAGGTGATGGCCGAACTCTGGCGCGGGTTGATCAGCGAGCGCATGCCGGCGTGCTTGACGGCCAGGCTCAGCACCGCCATGCGCATCAAGTTGAAGGCGAACGATGGTGGCGCCATGAACTCGGTGCTCTTGGTGCCGTGGCTCAGGTTTTCGTGCGTGGCAGCGACGCGCTCAATCGAGTAGCTGTCGAGCAGCTTGTCGGACGCCAAGCCCTTGACCACGAAGGCCAGCTTCCAGGCCAGGTTGTCGGCATCGTCGATGCCGGAGTTGGCCCCGCGCACGCCGAAGATCGGCACCAGGTGGGCCGCGTCGCCGGCGAACAGCACGCGACCGTGGCGATAGCTCTCCAGGGTCAGCGCATTGGCCTTGTAAATGCCGATCCAGATCGGGCTCCACGCCCCGGTCTCGCCCATCATCTCGAGCAGGCTGCGAACGCGCGGCAGCACGTTCTCGGGCTTGATGGCCTCGTCAGGGTCAACACCGTCCTGCAACTGGTAGTCGATGCGCCAGACGTTGCCCGGCTG
>JANPAR010000227.1:0-23624 GCA_031430015.1 Burkholderiales bacterium | reverse complement strand
CGAAGCGTCGTGCTCTTCATCGACCACGATCAGGCCAAGGCGCGGCATCGGCGTGAGCACCGCGAGGCGCGTGCCGAGCACGATATCGGCTGCGCCGGTGTGCGCCAGCAGCCAGCCATGCAAGCGCTCGCTCTCGTTGAGGGCACTGTGCAGAGCCACAATAGTCCGTTGTGGAAAGCGCTCACGCACCTGCTGCAAGAGGCGCGGCGTGAGATTGATTTCCGGCACCAGAAGCAATGCCTGGCGCCCGCGCGCAAGGGCCGCTGCAGCCGCACGCAGGTAAACCTCGGTCTTGCCGCTGCCGGTGACGCCGTGCAGCAACATGGGCGCACTGCTGCGCGCGTCGAGAGCAGCGGCGATCGCGGCGACCGCCGCAGCTTGTTCGGGATGCAGGGCGGGTGCGCTCGTGGAGCTTGCCAGGAACGGGGGGCATGCGGGAAAGACTGTCGCGTCATGGCCGAGCGCATCTGCCTCCCGGTGATGGGCGCCGGTTTCCTCACGCCCGCCGCCGCGCTCTTCCCGGCGCGGCTGGGCCTCTACGATGACGCCCTCAGTCTGCCATTGCGTCAAGTGTGCAATGGCCTTGGGCGTGACGCCTGTCAGCTCGTACCCGTAAATGCCGCCCTCACCGGATTCGGCGATACGCGCCGCCAGCGCCGCACGTGTGCGCTCGCTCTTCTTACCAGCGAACGGCGGCCCGCTCCACGCAAGGCGCGTCCACAGTAGGGGGCTGAGCTCCGAGGGCGTTTTAAATCCGGCAGGCAAGGCGGCCAGCACCGCCGCCCCCAGAGGATGGTGATAGTAGTCGGCGCAAAATTGCAGCAGCGCGCGCCAGTCGGCGTTGAGCGCCGGCACATCGCGCAGCACCGCGTTCACGGGTTTGATCTTTGCTGCATCGATGCCAGTCGTGGCCGAAACCGCCAGCGCCACGCCCACCACGTTGCGCCGTCCGAACGGCACCACCACGCGGTAGCCCACAATGTCTGCCGCCATCGCGTCATCCAGCGCGTAGTCAAACAGCGCGGGAAGCGGCACGTCGAGCGCGACTTTGACAAAGGCCATGGAGGGTCGACGCGCGCCGTAAAGTTAATGTGAAAGATGAGGAGTAAGGCCTAAACACCTGCTCCGAAAAGAGCTTGAAGGATGTTCACAAAACCTGTGGACAATTATGTTGACAACTTGTCCGCGACGCCCTGAAAGGCTGATGGAACAAGGCTTTCAGGGCTGTTGCTTAAAAAAGTTGCTCCAGTTAAACCTTTGTAAATCAAACACTTGAAAAACCGCCACTGCACCGGCGTTGCGGCGGCGCAACGAAACGGGAGCAACCCCATTTTTGTGCATAAGTCAAGCCCTGGTCCACGCAAAAACCCGGCTGGAAACCGCATGAATACTCGCTTTGCGGGGCATTGCCCCGCAGACCCGCATGGTTTGGCGTTCTGCGAGCCACCCCCCTGCAAACCCTTGTGCCTTGGGGCTAGGCGTTGGCCTCCACGCGCAACGCCGAATATGCCATTGTCATATCGCCGCCAGCGTCCGCGCGGCGCCCTTCGCCGGTGTGCCGGGGCCTCTCATCCCGCGCCTTGCGCTGCGATCAACGATGATACGCAGGACTCAACTCATGCACCGCCGCCACCAGCGCCGCAGCATGCTCGGGCGGCGTGAACTGCGAAATGCCATGGCCGAGGTTGAACACGTGCCCTGCCCCTGGCCCGCAATGCCCGAAAGACGCCAGCACCTTGCCCGTTTCGGCACGAATCGCCTCGGGCGGCGCAAACAGCACGGCGGGGTCAAGATTGCCCTGCAACGCCACCTGCCCGCCCACGCGGCGGCGCGCTTCCGATAACGCAATGGTCCAGTCCACGCCCACGGCATCACACCCGGTAGCGGCAATGTCTTCCAGCCACAAGCCGCCACCTTTGGTAAAAACGATAGCAGGCACTCGCTTACCGTCCACTTCTCGCGTCAATCCGGCAACGACTTGACGTAGATAGCGCAGCGAAAAGTCCTGGTACGCGCCCGCCGACAGCACACCGCCCCAACTGTCGAACACCATCACCGCCTGCGCCCCCGCAGCGATTTGCGCATTGAGGTAAGCGATCACTGCGCGCGCGGTCACGTCGAGCATGCGGTGCATCAGGTCGGGCCGCTGGTACAGCATGGTCTTGACGAGGCGGTAGTCGGCGCTACCCTGGCCTTCGACCATGTAGCAGGCGAGCGTCCACGGGCTGCCCGAAAAGCCGATCAGCGGTACGCGACCCTTGAGCGCGCGGCGAATTTCGGAGACGGCATCCGTGACATAGCGCAGATCACTGCCGATGTCGGGCACGGCGAGTTTGGCCACCGCCGCTTCATCGCGCACGGTGCGCTCGAACTTCGGGCCTTCGCCATCGGCGAAATACAGGCCGAGGCCCATCGCATCGGGAATCGTCAGAATGTCGGAGAACAAAATCGCCGCATCAAGCGGGAATCGCTCCAGCGGCTGCAAGGTCACTTCGGTTGCCGCCGACGGCGTCTTGCACAGATTGAGGAAGGAGCCGGCCTGCTTGCGCGTGGCGTTGTACTCGGGCAAATAGCGCCCGGCCTGGCGCATCATCCAGACGGGGGTGTAAGGCACCGGCTCGCGCAACAGCGCGCGCAGGAAGGTGTCGTTTTGCAGGGGGGCTGTCAACTCGATCTCAATCCGTCTTTAGCGCATGCCCGCCAAAGCCCTGACGCATTTTGGCGAGCAGCCTGGCGGCGTAATCGTTGTTGCCTTGGGTGGCGTAGCGCATCATCAAGGCCAGACTCATCACCGGGGCTGGCACGCCCAGTTCCACCGCTTCGATTGCCGTCCAGCGGCCCTCGCCAGAATCAGGCACGAAAGGTTTGATGCCGTCGAGCGTGGCGTCCGCCTTGAGTGCATCAGCCGTGAGGTCGAGAAGCCACGAGCGCACCACGCTGCCGTGTTTCCACAGTTCGCCGACGGCGGCGAGGTCGAGAGCGAGTTCCCGTTTCGCGCCCATCAGCGCAAAGCCCTCGGCCAGCGCCTGCATCATGCCGTACTCGATGCCGTTGTGCACCATCTTGACAAAATGCCCGGCACCGCTTGGCCCGACGTGCAACCAACCGGCGGCACCGCTGCCTTCGGCTACCGGATCAGCCATCGCCGCAGCCGCCCCGCCCGGGGTGCGGCCAGGGGTGCGGCCAGAGGTACGGCCAGAGGTACCTCCAGAGCCGCTGCCTGGGATACTCCCCAAGCTGCTGTCAGGCACACCAGCCGGTGAGGTGCGCTGTGGCGCGAGCAAGCGCAGATAGGGCTTGATGCGCGCAACGGCTTCTTCTTCACCGCCCACCATCAGACAATAACCGTTGGCAAGACCATGCACGCCGCCGGACACACCGGCATCGACGTAGAGCAGGCCATTGCGCTTCAACATCGCGGCGCGGCGCACCGAGTCTTTATAAAAACTGTTGGCGCCGTCGACGATGACATCGCCTTCCGACAGCAGCGGCGCGAGGGTGCCGATGGCGCGCTCGGTAGTGTCGCCGGCCGGCAGCATCAGCCAGATCACGCGCGGGCCGGTGACGCGTTCCACCAGCTTGGCGAGACTCGCGGCAGCGGGTGCGCCGAGTTCGGCTGCCAGTGCGTTGGTCACCTCGGCGCTTTGATCAAACAGGGCCGCGCGCACGCCGCCCAGCGCCATGCGGCGCGCCATGTTTGCGCCCATTTTGCCCAAACCAACAAGGCCAAACGAGGTGGTTACCGAGGTCGGTACGGCGGTCATAGGAGAAATGCGAAATGCGCTCGACGAAACACGCTATTCTACCGAAGGCCTGTGCGCAGCCCGCGCTGCGCGCACCGTTTCACTGCATTTTTCGCTCACAAACTCTCTTGCGATCCCTCGTGGTCCCCCACGATCACCCGCGGTTACGCTCGGTTGCCCTAGGTTGCCCTCGGTTGCCCTCAGTTACCCTCAGTCGCACCCGGTTATTCGCCGTTATCCTTAATCACCCACTACATGACAACAACTATCGGCCTCATCGGCCCCGGCGCAATGGGCCTGGGCATTACACAAGCCTTGCTGCGCGGCGGGTATCAAGTCCTGGTACGCGACATCAATCCGGCGCGCAACCGCCTCGCGCTTGAAGCCGGCGCCGAGGTGCGCGAGCATGCTGCCGCGATTGCGCGCGAGGCGCAGATCGTCATCACCGTGGTGGTCGATGCGGCGCAAACACGCGACGTATGCTTGGGCGCGAATGGCATTGCCGAGACATTGCCCAAGGGCGGCATCGTCATCATGTGCTCGACCATTGCGCCCGCTGACACCGCGTCGATCGCGGCCGAGCTCGCCGCGCGCGGCCTGCACCTGCTCGACGCGCCGATTTCGGGCGGCCCGGTGCGCGCTGCAGCCGGCACCATCAGCATGATGCTGGCGGGCAGCGCCGAGGTACTCAAGACCTGCGAGCCGGTGCTCGCCGCGATGGGCGACAAGCGTTTTGTCGTCAGCCATACGCCCGGCGATGGCGGCAAGATGAAACTGGTCAACAACCTGATGGCCGGCATCAATCTGTCGGCCGCCGCTGAAGCCTTCGCGCTCGGCATCAAAGCCGGGCTCGACCCGCACAAGATTTACGACGTGGTGATGGCCAGCTCCGGCCAGAGCTGGATGGCGGGCGACCGCATGAGACGCATCATCGACGGCGACCGCACCGTGACTGCCGCGATGCCGATCCTCACCAAGGATGTGGGTCTGGCGATGGACATGGCGAAATCGCTACGCTCACCGGTGCCGGTCGGCAGCCAGACTCATCAGGTCTTGCTCTCGGCGTTGGCGCTCGGGCACGCGCTGGAGGACGATGGGGCGGTGATCCGCTATTACCAGGCCTTGACGGGGATCGCGCTGCCGTAACGACGGCGCCCGAACAGCTCGAACAGCTATTTGCCGCGCGCCGCCAGCAGCAGCTTGACCATTTCGGCAAAGCCGGTACCGCCTTCACCGGCCGTCACATATGACGGCGCCTTCGGCAGTTGATCGACCACCTTGCGCACGTTGGCGACACCAACTGAGAGAGGGAAAAACTCGAACATGCCGGCGTCGTTGACCGAGTCGCCGATAAACAGCCAGTCATCGCGCGTGGCGTCGAGATCCTCGCTCCACAACTCCTTGACCATCAGCTTGGCCATCGACAGTTTGTCGTAGTCGCCGAAATAGGCGTTGATGTGGATCGAACTTTTTTTGGTGGTCATGCCACGCCGCTGCAGGACGGCCATGATGTGATCGTGCAGATCCTGCGCCAGCGGCGTGCCGCGCACGTTGCTCAGCTCAATGGCGAGATCAAGTTCGCGGTAGCCCTGGTCTGATGACAAACGCACGCCGGGCAAGTCGCTGAGCAAGGCCTCGCGCGCGCCCTTCATCATCTGGCGGCGGCTGCGCTTCTCCTCCTCGTCGTACCAGAAGCGCTTGAGCAGCTTGCCGGTTGTGCGATCACGATGAAAGTAGAAAGCGCCGCCTTCACCGATGACGGCATCCACCCCCCAGGCGCGCGCCATGTGATCACACCAGCCAGCCGGGCCTCCGGTAACGGGTACCACGCGCAGACCCGCATCCACCAAGGCTTGCAGGCTGCCATAGGAATCAGCACTAAGATGCCCGGCACTCGTAAGCGTGTCGTCAACATCGGTAAAGACGCCTTTGAGGCGCTTGAATTGCGCAGCGCTGATTTGAGTGACCGGTGTCATCGCGAGTGAAGTGTATCGGTGAAGCGCTCAGTTTGCTGTGGATTCATGAACAGGCCGCATTTGCTCCGGCGCATCAGTATGCCAGCCGCCGCCGCTATGCGCTGCTGCGGCGTGGCCCGCGGTGCACAGCCCGCCCATTCAGTAGCGACCATGTGATTGACCTCGGCAGCATACAACCCCGCACCGAAATGCTCACCCAGATCAGACAGACTTTTTACGCCATCCAGCCAGTCTAGCGCAAGCGTGCCGTGACGTTTGGCGATGCCGTACAGGTGATCGGGTGGCAACCAGGGATAGCTGCGGCCCAGGGATGCGGCAAATTCGGCTAGACCGCCGTCGAGATCACCACCCGGCAGCGGCACGGCGTGCGTCCACGGCACACCGCTCGCGGTGCGCAGCGCCGGGAAATGCGGCGCAAGTTTGTCGAGCGCGTGCTCGGCGAGTTTGCGGTAGGTGGTGAGCTTGCCGCCAAACACGTTCAGCAGCGGCGCGCCGGCTGCGGTGTCGAGCTTGAGCACATAGTCGCGTGTGATCGCCGACGCATTGGCTTGACCATCGTCGTAGAGCGGGCGCACGCCGCTGTAGCTCCACAGCACGTCTTGCGGCGTGATGGGCCGGGCCAAATATTCGCTGGCGATCTTGCACAGATACTCTGTTTCGTTTTCTGAAATCGCCGGAGCTTCCCACGCTTCGACCGGGACGTCGGTGGTGCCGATCAGCGTGAACTGGCCGTGAAACGGAATCACGAACACGATGCGGCCGTCACGGTTTTGCAACAGGTAGGCGTGCGCCTCGCCATGCACGCGCGACACCACGATATGGCTGCCTTTCACATGCTTGACGCGTTCGCGTGACGGCGCAAGACCCTTGATGCCGCCTTGCACGCGCATCACCCATGGCCCGGCGGCATTGACGATGGCGCGTGCACGCTGCACAGTTTCCCGCTGTGTGACCACGTCTTGCAAGGTGACATGCCACAACGCGGGTGCTGCGCCCGAGGTCTGAGCGGGCACTCCGCTGCCCACGCCGGCGAGCGCGCCGGTGGTTTCCCGGGCGGACGCTGCTGCGTTCACACCGGCGCTCACAAAGCGCGTGAACGGCGCAATTACCGCGCCGCGATCGGCCGCGCCGCGCGCGTTGAGGATGGTCAGGCGCGCATCGTCGGCGCGCGCATCGAAGTAGCTGAAACCCTTGGTATAAGCGGTTCGCAGGCCGGCACCCTTCTGCGAGCCTTGCAGGACAACGCTTTGCGAGGCAGGCACAGTCTTTTTCCCGCCCAGAAAGTCGTAAAGATACAGCCCGGCGCGGATCATCCAGCGCGGCCGCTGGTGCGGCTCGTGCGGGATCACAAACTCCAGCGGTTGAATCAAATGCGGCGCGGCGCGCAGCAGCACCTCGCGCTCGGCGAGCGATTCGGCGACCAGGCGGAATTCGTAGTGTTCGAGATAACGCAGGCCGCCGTGGATCAGCTTGCTGCTCCACTGGCTGGTGGCGGACGCCAAATCGTCCTGCTCGACCAGCATGACAGACAAACCGCGCCCGGCAGCATCGCGCGCGATGCCGCAACCGTTGATGCCGCCGCCGATGACCAGCAGGTCAACCGGATCGGCTGCCGCAACGGAGGTGTGCGCTGAGGGATCGGTCCCGCTCATGACGCATTATGGCAAGGAAGCGCACAACGCAGGAACCTTGCCGCAGCGCGGCGCTCCAACCGGGTTCGTGCGGCCCGCAGTGCTCGCTCATCTTTCATCTTTCACCTTTCATCTTTCACCTTTCACCTTTCACCTTTCACCTTTCGCGCGCGGCCTTCGTTCTCGTCCCGCGTTCTCGTTGCTGGTACGCGCCCGACACCACCGCTTGCCGCGCGGGCCACACTCCCTGAAGGTTCATAATTCGTCTTCTCATGCTGCGCTATTCCACACTCTTGCTGCCGGCCTTGCTGCTGGCCGCTGCCACCCTGGCGCAGGCGAAGTCCGTGCGCACCGATTACGTCGAGTCTGAACTCATCGCGCGCACTTCGGCGATAGAACCCGGCGGCAAGATACTGCTCGGCCTGCGCCTGAAGATGGATGCGCACTGGCACACCTACTGGCAAAACCCCGGCGACTCGGGCATGCCGACAACAATTCAGTGGAAGCTGCCGGCAGGCTTCAAAGCCGGGCCGATTCAATGGCCGTTGCCGCAACGTTTGCCAATTCCGCCGCTGATGAATTACGGCTTCGAGAATGAGATCGTGCTGCCGGTCGAGATCACCGCGCCCAAAGACGCGCTGCTGAGCATGCTAGGCCAGAAAGCACGCCTCGCAGCGCGCGCCGACTGGCTGGTGTGCAAAGACGTCTGCCTGCCGGGCGGCGCGGATCTGGAAATCACGCTGCCGGTGGTGCAGGGCAACCCGGCGCCCGAGGCGAAATGGGCAGCGCTGTTTGAGCGCGCTCTGGCCACGGCACCGCCCCGCGCGTTGAGTGGCGCGCGCGCTGCGACCAACGACGGCATGATCGAGATCACGCTGCCCGGCGTGCGCGTGCCGCAAGCTTCGGCGGCGGGCAATGCACAAGCCGCGCTCAAGAGCATCTACCTGTTCCCCACCATTGAAGGTCTGGTCGAACACGCCGCACCGCAGACCGTGCGCGAAACGGCAGAAGGCCTCGTAATCAGCGTGCCAGTCATCAATCAACTGGTGGCAAGCGAGCCGCGCATTGCGGGGGTGATTGCCGGTCTGGGCACTGGCAATGACGCGCGGCCAGTGTCGTTTGAGGCACCGATGAGCGGCAAGTTGGTGCCGGGCAAATGGGTCGCTCCCGATGCTGCTGCGACGGCAGCGAAGGCTGTGCCCAGCGAGACCGATTCGTTGTCGTTTGGTCTGGCCCTGTTGTTCGCGTTCATCGGCGGCGTGATTCTCAATCTGATGCCCTGCGTGTTTCCGGTCTTGTCACTCAAGATATTGTCGTTTGCCAAGGGTGATCGTGGTGACGCAGGGCGCGGCGCGATGCGCGCGCACGGCGTTGCATTTGCGGCGGGTGTCATCGTCAGCTTCGTTGCCCTTGCCGCCGTACTGCTCGGTCTGCGCGCTGCGGGCGAAGCGGTGGGCTGGGGCTTTCAGCTGCAGTCGCCGCTGGTGGTGACTTTGCTTGCGCTGCTGTTCTTCGTGATCGGCCTCAACCTCTCGGGCGTATTCGAGTTCGGCAACCTGGTGCCGGGAGGGCTGGCTGGTGCCACGCTGAAGCATCCGGTGGCGGATGCCTTCTTCTCTGGCGTGCTCGCGGCATTGATCGCCTCGCCCTGTACGGCGCCGTTCATGGGCGCGGCACTGGGCTTTGCATTGACGCAAAGCGCGGCAGCGGCGCTCGTGGTGTTTGCGATGATGGGCGCCGGCATGGCGCTGCCCTATGTGCTGCTGTCGTTTTTCCCGGCGTGGTTGAAGCGCCTGCCCAAGCCCGGCGCGTGGCTCGTCACCTTCAAGCAGGTGATGGCGTTTCCGATGTACGCCACCGTCGTGTGGCTGGCGTGGGTGCTGCTGGTGCAGGTGGGCGTTGACGGCCTGGTGTGGTTCGGCAGCGCGCTGGTGGTGCTGGCATTCGCGGTGTGGCTGCTTGGCAAAACGCAACATGCCATCGGCCGCGTAGCCGCTCTGGCTGCCATTCTTGCGGCATTGATGCTCGCCAACCCTCTTGTACCAACGGTTTCGGCGGATGCTGCTGATGTGAATGCAGCCCAGGCGGGTGCGCCGGGTTCGCTCGCGAGTTCGGCAACGAGCGCGGCGGCGGGCACGCCGTCCAGCGCCACGTCTAGCGCTGCCAAAACATCCGATGGCAGCGTAGTCTGGGACGCGTATTCCAAAGCTCGCATCGCCGAGCACAACGCTGCCGGGCGAGCAGTGTTTGTCGACTTCACGGCTGCATGGTGCGTGACCTGCCAGGTGAACAAGAAGGTAGTGCTGGAAACCCGCGCCGTGCGTGACGCCTTCAGCACAAAGCCGCTCGCGCTGATGCGCGCCGACTGGACCCGGCGTGACCCGGCCATCACCGCTGCGCTGGCCGAGTTCGGTCGCAGTGGCGTGCCGGTCTATGCGTTGTATGCGCCGGGCAAGCCGCCGGTGCTATTGCCCGAGATTCTTTCCGAGCGTATCGTGCTCGATGCACTCAAATCATTGTGAGCGGGCCGCACACACGCACCCGAGTTACGCACCCGAGTTACGCACCCAATCGACTCACCCGATTCACTCCCGTTTCTTCCTCCCCGTCATTTCGTTAACGCCTCGTCGTCCGTCAAGGAGATCACCATGTTGCGCACTCTGATCATTGCATTGGGTTTTGCAGCGTCACTGGCAACCAACACCGCATTCGCCGCCAACCCCGGCCAGGCCGCACCCGACTTCACTCTTGCCGGCACTGACGGCAAGCCCGCCAGGCTCTCTGACCACAAAGGCAAATGGGTGGTGCTCGAATGGGTCAACCCCGGCTGCCCTTATGTGCAGAAGCACTACGACAGCAAGAACATGCAGAGTCTGCAGAAGGAATTTGGCGGTAAAGAGGTTGTGTGGCTCGCCGTCAACTCCACCAAGCCCTCGCATCACGACTACTTGAAGCCGGCTGCGCTGCAAGGCTGGATGAAGGAGAAGGACGCCGCGCCGCGCGCGACCCTGATGGATGAAGACGGCAAGGCCGGTCGCGCTTACGACGCACGCACCACGCCGCACATGTACATCGTCAACCCCGAAGGTAAATTCGTCTATGTCGGCGCGATCGACGACAAGCGCTCGGCCAATCCGGCCGATGTGAAAACGTCGAAGAATTACGTGCGCGTCGCGCTCAACGAAGCGCTGGCCGGCAAGGCCGTCTCTACGGCGAGCACGACGCCGTACGGCTGCACGGTGAAGTACTGACGTCACGTACTGCGTCACCGCGGCGTCAATGGCGTGAGCGCCGCTCACGCCGCCTCGCACGGGTGTGATACGTTCTCGCCTTCACCCCCTTTCATCCTCTTTAGCAGAACACCATCATGAGTTCAGATTTCGCACGCTTCGGCAGTGGCCAATCCGTCAACCGCATGGAAGACCAGGCCCTGGTCTCCGGCACCGGTTGCTTCACCGACGATGTCACGCTGGAGGACCAGGTCCATCTTGCGTTCCTGCGCTCGCCCTATCCGCACGCGAAGATTCTCTCCATCGACACCGCCGCCGCCCGCGCGATGCCCGGCGTGTTGCTGGTGGTCACTGGTGCCGAGCTGGTTGCCGCAGGCGTCAAGCCTTTGCCTGGTTGCCCTCTGCCCAAACGCCCCGGTGGTGAGACCGGTGCCAATCCGGGCCGCCGCCCGTTGGCGCACGAGGTTGCACGCTTTGCCGGCGAGACCGTGGCCGCTGTCGTCGCCACGTCGGTTGAGGCCGCACGTGCCGCCACGGAAGCGATTGTGGTGGACTGGGAGGAATTGCCACCGCTGCCGACCATCGCTGCCGCGTTGGCCAAGGATGCTGCCCTGCTCGACGCCGCTGCGCCCGCCAATATCGCCGCTGAAATGAAACACGGCGACGCCGCCAAGGCCGCTGCTGCCTTCGCTGCCGCGAAACACGTCGTGGCACTGGACATCATCAACCAGCGCGTCGCTGCTGTGACGATGGAGCCGCGCAGCGTGCTGGCCGGATACGATGCCGCCGCGTTGAACGGCAGCGGCCGCCTCACCATCCGCATGAGCACGCAAATGCCCTCGACCATGCGCGACAACCTGTGCGACCTGGTGCTGGGCATTCCCAAAGAAAAAGTGCGCGTGGTGGTCGGTGATGTCGGCGGTGGCTTCGGCATGAAGACCGGCATTTATCCCGAAGATGCGGTGGTGGCCTGGGCCGCGCTGCAGTTGAAGCGCAATGTCAAATGGGTAGCCGGGCGTGACGAAGAATTTCTCTCGACCGTACACGGGCGCGACATTGAGTCGCGCGCCGAGATGGCGCTCGACGCAAATGGCCGTGTGCTGGCACTGCGGATTCGCACCTTGGCCAATCTCGGTGCCTACGCTACTCCCGCCGGCACCATGATTCAACTGATGATCGGGCCGTGGGTGCAGACCAGCATCTACGACATCCAGACCATCGACTTTCACATGACGGCGGTGTTGACCAATCAGTCACCCACCGGCCCGTATCGCGGCGCGGGGCGCCCCGAGGCGATCTACAACATGGAACGCCTGATGGACGAAGCGGCGCGCGTCACCGGCATTGACCGTATCGAACTGCGCCGCCGCAACATGGTGCGCCCGGACCAGATGCCCTACAAAAATCCGATGGGCCAGACCTACGATTGCGGCAGGTTTGAGTCAGTGATGGATCAAACGCTGGCGCTCGCCGACTGGAACGGGTTCGATGCGCGTCGCGCCGAATCCACCAAGCGCGGCAAGCTGCGCGGCCAAGGCATCGCCACCTTCCTCGAATGGACTGGTGGCAATGCGCTCGAAGAGCGCGTCACTGTGGCGGTGAAGGCCGATGGCATGGTCGACATTTTTTCAGCGGTGCAACAGATGGGGCAGGGCATCGCCACGTCACTGCGCCAGGTGGCCGTCGATGCCCTGGGCATTTCCCCCGACAAGATTCGCATCGTGCTCGGCGACACTGACTTGGGCGAAGGCTTCGGCAGCGCCGGGTCGCGCTCGATCTTCACCGGCGGCGCGGCAGTCAAAGTGGCGAGCGACAAAACCATCGAGCGCGCCAAGGAGCTCGCCGCCGTAGAGTTGGAAGTGGCGGCAGGCGACATCGAGTATGCGGGCGGTGAATTGCGCGTAGCCGGCACCGACCTCAAAACCGACCTGTTCAAGCTGGCCGCCAAACAACCGGGCAAACGCATCTTCATTGAAGCCAAACAATCCGCCTCGGCGCCTAGCTGGCCCAATGCCTGCCACGTCAGCGAGATCGAGATCGACCCAGGCACCGGCAAGGTGGAGGTCGTCGCCTACGCCTCGGTCAACGATGTGGGCCGCGTGGTCAACCCGATGATCGTGCGCGGGCAGGTCGATGGCGGCGCGATCCAGGGTATCGGCCAGGCGCTCTCCGAAAAGATCGTCTACGACATCGACTCAAGCCAGATGCTCAGCGGCAGCTTCATGGATTACACGCTGCCCAAGGCGGACATGACACCGCCGTTCAAAACGCAGATGGATCAATCGACGCCGTGTCTGACCAACCTGCTCGGTATCAAGGGCGTGGGCGAACTCGGCACGATTGGTGCCACGCCATCAGTGGTCAATGCGGTGGCCGATGCGCTGGCACGCGCGGGAATGAAAGACCGCGCGCCGAAGTTGCAGATGCCGGTGACGCCGGCGCGCTTGTGGGAGTTGATGCGGGCGTAAAGCCGCATCAAGCCAACACGCGCTGCCGAAAAATCTGCTGCCTCTCTGCATTGGATTTCGGGCGTGCAGCGCCAGGACGCCTGCCGCGCGGCAGCGCCGCGCGCGACCAGTCATGTCCGGCCACGCTGGCACGCGCGACGCCATCAAACAACGAGTAGGCCAGCGCACCGAGCGCGAGACGCGCGCGCTCTTGTTGCAGTTGAACGGATGCCGGTACCGTGATCTCCACGACGCCCCAATCGCCCGGTTCAGCAGCCACCCGAATACGGTCGCCAACCGCCCGGATCACTACCGGGCGACTCACCCATTTGCCGAAGGCGCGGCATTCCACGCCGGCAAGGCGGCACAACTCCTCGATGGAGCGTGTACGGCCACGAATCTGCCGAACGTAGACCGGCGCGGGGAAAAAGACCGGGAGAGTCATAATAATGTTATTATAACGATATTATGAAAGACGCTCCCGGAGCGGCCGATTTCGACCGCCTTGTCTCCTTGTGCCATGAGGTCGGCCGTCTGTACGAGCCCGGCCTGATTTTTATTGGCGGCATCGGCGTCTATTTGCACGCCATCAACACGGAAGGATTGACCGGGCTTGCCGAAGCAACCAAGGACGCCGATCTTTACATCTCCATCAGCGGGTTCTCGGATTTGCGCGAAATCGAAGAACTGTCAGCCAACACCAGACTCAACAAGCACGAGTTCCGCAAAGGCGGATTTTCATTCGACGTTTATACCGAGCGGCATGCGGGCTTGCCGGTACCCTACGCCGAAGTGGCCGCGGATGCGCACGAATACGACGGCGTCAAAGTGGCGGCCCCCGAACATCTTCTGGTGTTGAAGCTGGAAGCGGCGGTTGAGCGCAAAGGCAGCGAGCACGGCCGCAAGGACATCAAGGACATCATCCGGCTGATGCTGGTGGCAGAGGCGTCAACATTTGACGCAAAGCGCTGCGCTGCGTTCATGCAGGACCGACACCTCGCCATGCTCGAAGAAATCGCCAAAGGCCCGGAGTTTTTGTCGCTTGCGCGTGGTAACGCCAAGGAAGCCAAGGCCATGCGCCAGAAGTTTTCGACTGTCCTCGCATCCATACACAAAGCGTAAGCAGCGCAGGTGCGCCGGCGGGATTGCTGGCGGGGATATTCGGCTCACGCATATGGATGCGCGAACTCGCGTCCACTGGCGGTAAAGCGTTGTCGGAGCGGAAAGCGGCGGCGGCACGCGCCAATGGTGCGAAGGGCGGGCGGCCGCGACTGGTTCAAGCAGCGTAAGTTCTCTGTCGAGCGACACTTGCGTCAACGAAACCGAGGATTCTAAAATCGCTTCTCATTTCAGCGCAATAGATTCAACGCAAAACGGCCCCGGAGGGCCGCTTTGTGTTGTGCTTTCAAAGCTTGCTACTTCCCGCGCAACTTCCGGATCGCCGCGATCTGCGCCGCCATGATGGCAAACTCCGACGTCGCCTTGGCAAAATCGATTTCGGTCTTCGCATTGGTACGTGCTTCTTCAGCAGCTTTGAGCGCCTCGGTCGCCTTGGCTTCATCCAGGTCGTGGCCGCGGATCGCGGTATCGGCCAGCACCGTGATGACATTGGGCTGGATTTCGAGGATGCCACCGGCGACGAACACGAACTCTTCGGTGTCGTCGCTTTTGAGGATGCGCACCGCGCCCGGCTTGATGCGGGTGATCAGCGGGGCGTGCTTGGGATAAATGCCAAGCTCGCCGGCTTCACCGGGCAGGGCGACGAATTTCGCCTCGCCGGAGAAAATCGCTTCCTCGGCGCTGACGACGTCTACGTGGATGGTGGACATGGTGCTTTCCGGCCTGTGTGCTTACGGTGCTGCTTATTGCAGCGTTTTGGCTTTTTCGAACACTTCGTCGATGCCGCCGACCATGTAGAAGGCCTGCTCGGGCAGGGCATCGCACTCGCCGTCGACAATCATCTTGAAGCCGCGGATGGTTTCGGACAGCGACACGATCTTGCCGGGCGAGCCGGTGAAGACTTCGGCCACGTTGAACGGCTGCGACAGGAAGCGCTGGATCTTGCGCGCACGGCCGACCGCGAGTTTGTCTTCCGGGGACAACTCGTCCATGCCCAGAATGGCGATGATGTCGCGCAATTCCTTGTAGCGCTGCAGCGTGGCCTGCACACGGCGCGTGGTGTTGTAGTGCTCTTCGCCGACGACGTTGGGGTCGATCTGGCGCGAGGTCGAGTCGAGCGGGTCCACTGCGGGGTAGATGCCGAGCGAAGCGATATCGCGCGACAGCACCACGGTAGCGTCAAGGTGGGCAAACGTGGTCGCGGGCGACGGGTCGGTCAAGTCATCGGCCGGCACGTACACGGCCTGGATCGAGGTGATCGAGCCAACCTTGGTCGAGGTGATGCGCTCTTGCAATTTGCCCATCTCGTCGGCCAGCGTCGGCTGGTAGCCCACGGCAGAAGGCATACGGCCGAGCAGTGCCGACACTTCGGTACCGGCCAGGGTGTAGCGGTAGATGTTGTCGACGAAGAACAGGATGTCCTTGCCTTCGTCACGAAATTTCTCGGCCATGGTCAGGCCTGAGAGCGCAACGCGCAGGCGGTTTCCGGGCGGCTCGTTCATCTGGCCGAACACCATCGCCACTTTGGATTTGGAGAGGTCTTCCTGCACGATCACCTTGGCGTCCGACATCTCATGATAGAAGTCGTTACCTTCACGGGTCCGCTCGCCCACGCCGGCGAACACCGAGAGACCCGCACGCGTCTTGGCGATGTTGTTGATGAGTTCGAGCATGTTCACGGTCTTGCCGACGCCGGCGCCGCCGAACAGGCCGATCTTGCCGCCCTTGGCGAAGGGGCAGATCAGGTCGATCACTTTAATGCCGGTCTCGAGCAGTTCTTGCGAAGGCGAGAGCTCGTCGAACTTGGGCGCGGGCTGGTGAATTGCGCGGCGCTCAGTGCAATCAATCGGGCCGCGCTCGTCAATCGGGCGGCCGAGCACGTCCATCACGCGGCCGAGGGTGCCGCCGCCAACCGGCACCTGAATGCCAACGCCGAGACTCGACACCGCCATGCCGCGCTGCAGGCCGTCGGTCGAGCCGAGCGCAATGGTGCGCACCACGCCGTCACCCAACTGCTGCTCGACTTCGAAGGTCAGACCCTGCTCGACCAGCTTGTTCGATTCGCTGATGTTGAGGGTGAGCGCTTCGTAAATCTTGGGCATGCCTTCGCGTGGAAACTGGATGTCCACCACCGCGCCGATGCACTGAACGATATGACCTTGACTCATGATTGACCTCTAACTAAAAATTGCTGTAAATGTAATCAGACTGCGTGCTGCTTGCCGTTGTCAATCAGCGGGCGCTTACTGGCTGCTCACTGACCGCGCTCTGGCCGCTTAAACCGCTGCGGCGCCACCCACAATTTCGGACAATTCCTTGGTAATCGCCGCCTGGCGCGCCTTGTTGTAGGTGAGTTGCAAGTCTTCGATCACCTTCTTGGCGTTGTCCGATGCGGACTTCATCGCAACCATGCGCGCGGATTGCTCAGACGCCATGTTTTCGGTCACCGCCTGATACACAATCGCCTCAACGTAGCGCGTGAGCAATTCATCAATCACGGACTTGGCGTCAGGCTCATACAAGTAGTCCCAGCCGTAGGCGCTTTTTTCAGCTTCGGTCTGCTTGAACTTGTCGGCGGTAAGCGGGAGCAATTGCTCGATCTGCGGCTCCTGCTTCATGGTGTTGATGAAGCCGGTGTAGGCGAGGTACACCACATCAATTTTGCCGGCAGCGTAGGCATCAAGCTGCACTTTGACCGGGCCGATCAGCTTGTCCAAATGCGGTTTGTCACCGATCTGGATCGCGTGCGATACCACTTTGGCGCCGATGCGATTGAGAAAGCCGAAACCCTTGTTGCCGATCGCCGTCGTGTCGATCTTGGCACCCGCAGCCTCAAGCTCTTTGAGCTTGGCGGTAACCATGCGCAACACGTTGGTGTTGAGGCCACCACACAGACCCTTGTCGGTCGTGACCACAATCACGCCGGCGTTCTTCATCGGGCGCTTGATCAGGAACGGGTGGCGATACTCTGGATTGGCGCCGGCCATGTGCGCGGCGATGTTGCGAATCTTGTCGCCATACGGACGCGCAGCACGCATCCGTTGCTGGGCGCGGCGCATCTTCGACGC
Source organism: Burkholderiales bacterium (assembly GCA_031430015.1). Taxonomy (GTDB): domain Bacteria; phylum Pseudomonadota; class Gammaproteobacteria; order Burkholderiales; family JAEUOS01; genus CANJDH01. Next base: position 6,410 of record JANPAR010000227.1, on the reverse strand, counting down.
CGCGACCATTTCCATCGCCTTGGTGATCTTGCGCGTGTTTTGCACGCTCTTGATCTTGGTGCGGATTTCTTTTGAGCCAGCCATGACAGTTCCTGATTTACCGTTTTAGTCAGTTGGGGACAGAGCTTTCGGGTGCGCTGTGCGCACGTCTCAAGGTCTGTCCCTCAACCGTCAGAATGTGCCGTTTTTCTTGAACTCAGCAACCGCAGCGTGCAGCGCTTTTTCGTCGGCTTCCGACAGATTGGCCGCCTTGGCAATCGACTCAACCAGCGCGGCGTGCTTGGACTTGACGTACTCGCGCAGATTCTTCTCGAACGAAAGCGCCTTCGGCACTTCGATGTCGTCCATGTAGTTGTTGTTGACCGCGAACAGGGTCAGCGCCATTTCCCACACTTCCATCGGCGCGTACTGCACCTGCTTCATCAGTTCGGTCACCATGCGGCCACGCTCCAACTGCTTGCGGGTGGCTTCGTCGAGGTCGGAGGCGAACTGCGCAAACGCGGCCAGCTCACGATACTGCGCCAGCGCCAGGCGCACACCGGCACCCGTATCTTTGCGCTTCATGATCTTGGTCTGGGCCGAGCCGCCCACGCGCGACACCGACACACCGGCGTTGATGGCAGGGCGGATACCGGCGTTGAACAAGTCGGTTTCCAAAAAGATCTGGCCGTCGGTAATCGAGATCACGTTGGTCGGCACGAACGCTGACACGTCACCGGCTTGGGTTTCGATCACTGGCAATGCGGTCAGTGAGCCGGTCTTGCCCTTGACGGCACCCTTGGTGAATTTCTCGACATACTCTTCGTTGACGCGCGCAGCACGCTCCAGCAGACGCGAGTGCAGGTAGAACACGTCGCCGGGGTACGCTTCGCGGCCCGGCGGGCGGCGCAGCAGCAGCGAGATCTGGCGATAAGCCCAGGCCTGGCGAGTCAAATCGTCATAAATAATCAGCGCGTCTTGACCGCGGTCGCGGAAGTATTCGCCCATGGTGCAGCCGGCGTACGGTGCGATGAACTGCATTGCGGCCGAGTCGGATGCGGTAGCGGCGACCACGATGGTGTACGACAACGCGCCGTGCTCTTCAAGCTTGCGCACCACGTTGGCAACGGTCGAGGCCTTTTGGCCGACCGCCACGTAGATGCACATCAGGTCTTTGCCTTTTTGATTGATGATGGTGTCCACTGCCACTGCCGTCTTGCCGGTCTGGCGGTCACCGATGATGAGCTCGCGCTGACCGCGGCCCACCGGCACCATCGCATCAATCGATTTCAACCCGGTCTGCACCGGCTGCGATACTGATTTGCGCGACATCACGCCGGGCGCGACTTTCTCGACCACGTCACGCTCTTTGGCAGCAACCGGGCCTTTGCCGTCGATCGGCTCACCCAGCGCATTGACCACGCGGCCCAGCAGTTCAGGGCCGACCGGCACATCCAGAATGCGGCCGGTCGCCTTGACCGTGTCGCCTTCGGAAATGTGTTCGTAGGAGCCGAGCACCACGGCGCCAACCGAGTCACGCTCTAGGTTCAGCGCGAGGCCAAACGTGTTGCCGGGGAATTCGAGCATCTCGCCCTGCATCGCACTCGACAAGCCATGCACGCGGCAAATGCCGTCAGTCACCGACACCACGGTGCCTTGCGTGCGCAGGTCAGACGAGGTGTTGAGGCCGGCGATGCGGCTCTTCAACAGTTCACTGATTTCGGAAGGGTTCAGATTCATGATTTGCTCCTGGAATTTCGTATTCTGTGACGTGCTGGCGGATCGAAAGCGCAGCGCAGATTCGTGAGTGGCGGGTGGCCCGGCGTCAGGCCTATGCGGCCATCAGGCTGATGCGCATGCGCTCAAGCTGGGCCTTGATCGAGGTGTCAAACACTTCATCGCCCACCACCACGCGCACGCCACCGATCAAACTTGCATCGACATTGACGCGTGACTTGAGCTTGAGGCCACCGAATTTCTTGGCCAGGCCCACGACCAGCTCTGTGACCTGGGCATCGCTCATCGGAAACGCAGTGGTGATCTCAGCTTCGGCCGAGCCTTCGAGCTTGTTTTTGAGCGCAGCAAACTGGCTGGCAATTTCGGGCAACGCGCCAATGCGGTCATTCTCGACCAGGAGGCGCAAAAAATTCTGGCCCTCAGCGGTCAGAGGTGACTTCAACACGCCAGCGAACACGCCGTACAGCTTGTCACCTGCCACATTCGGGTCCAGCACCAGGGCACGCATTTCCGGACGATCTGCCACCGCGCCCATTTCGGCGATCAGCATATTCCACGCGTTCAGATCACCCGACTTGGCGATGCGGAACGCGGCTTCGGCGTAAGGGCGGGCGATGGTGGAGAGTTCGGCCATGATGTGTTTGCAGTGTGCTGTGCAGTGAGTGCGGCGGGTGGCGTGAACGCGATGACGGGCGCTTGGCAAAGACCAGCGCTTAGAGCTGCGCCTTGAGCTGATTCAACAGATCGGCGTGTGCGCCGGCGTTGACTTCACGCTTGAGAATTTGCTCAGCGCCCTTGACCGCCAGATCAGCCACGGCGTTACGCAGTTGCTCCTTGGCCCGCTGGACTTCCTGTGCGGCCTCGGACTTGGCTTGCGCAACGATGCGCGCCTTCTCGGTTTCGGCGTCTTTCTTGGCCTGCTCGATCAGCCCTTGCGCCTGCTTTTCAGCGTCAGCAAGGCGTGTCTGATTTTGCGTGCGCGACACCGCGAGTTCGGCTTCGATGCGCTGCTTTGCATCAGCTTCGGCGGCTTTGCCTTTTTCGGCTGCGGCCAGACCTTCGGCGATGGTCTTCTGGCGCTGCTCGATGGCGCCGAGCAGCGGCGGCCATACAAACTTGACCGTGAACCAGATGAAGATGCCGAACGCGACCGCTTGCGAGAGCAGCGTTAAATTGATATTCATGGTGCCTCCCCGTAAATGGGAATCTCGGGAAAGCTGCTTACTTGGGGATGACGGCGAGCAGGGGGTTACCGAACGCGAACAGCATCGCCAGACCCACGCCGATAATGAACGACGCGTCGATCAGGCCGAGCAGCAGGAACACCTTGGCTTGCAGTTGCGGGATCAGCTCGGGCTGACGCGCAGCGCCTTCGAGGAAGCGGCTGCACATGATGCCCACGCCGATACAGGCGCCGGCAGCGCCGAGACCGATCATCAGGCCAATGCCGATGCCGGTGAACGCCTGGATTTGTGCGAGAGCTGCGATCTTGTCCATTTTGATTCCCTTTCTGTGGAGCGAACGTGATGTTGAGTTGAAACTGGTTAAAAACGGGTAACGCCTGGTAATTCGAAAACGAGCTCAGTGTCTATCTAGTGTCCTTCGTGTGCCATCGCCATATACACGGCGGTAAGCATCATGAAAATAAACGCCTGCAACGCGACGATCAGAATGTGGAAGATCGCCCAGCCCGCGCCGAGGATCGCGCCGAACACGGTGCCCGCCAGGCCGGTCGCGGCCCACATGCCGAGCAGCAGAAAAATGATTTCGCCAGCGTAAATGTTGCCATACAGCCGCAGTGCATGCGACAGCGGCTTGGAGATCAACTCAACCAGATTGAACATCAGGTTGAAGATCCACAGCAGCGGGTTGCCACCGAACGGCGTGCAGAAAATCTCGTGCATGAAGCCGCCGAAACCCTTGACCGCAAAATTGAAATAGATCATCAGGCCCCAGACCGACAGGGCAAGGGCAAAAGTGGTGTTGACGTCGGCAGTCGGCACACTGCGCCAGTTATGCAGACCAATGGCTTCGTACAGCGCCGCCATGATGTCGACCGGCAGAAAATCCATCGAATTCATCAGGAACACCCAGACGAACACGCACAGCGCGAGCGGGGCAACAAACTTGTGGCGGTCACCGTGGAACACCCCCTTGACCTGCTCGTCGACGAAGTCAAACATCATCTCGACAAACGCCTGGCGCTTGTTCGGCACGCCGGCCGTCGCGCCCGCAACAATCCAGCGCAACAGGCCAAAGCCGATGATGCCGAGCAGAATCGACGTCACCACGGTGTCCACGTGCAGGGTCATAAACCCGCCATCCCCGATCTTGGCCGGCAAATGGCTCAAGTGGTGATTGATATAGGAGGTGGGGGTGAGTTCGGTTCCGGCGGCCATGACGTTTAACCTGCTCGACGATTTCTATTTCGGATTACGTTGTGCGGACTACTTTGCAACTTCTTGCGGCGTCTTCGCTTCTTTCACGAAAAACGCCATGCTGAAAATCAGGATCGTCACGCAAAACGCGCCAATCAGCGCCGCCGCGACGACATCCGCGTACCACTTGAACACCAGATACAAAAAACCGAAACCGGTGACAACCTTCACTGCCTCGGCACGAAACGCATCACGCAATACTTCCCCGGCGGAGCGTTTCTTGTTTTTGGCGACCATCAGTACAAATCCGAGGCCAGCAAGCATGCTCGCCAGCCCGCCCAGCACGGCAGAAATGGCACCGTGGGAGCCAGACAACCAGCCCGCCAGCAACGCCATCAGCGCCGTCGCAACCGCTTGGAACCCGAAGACCGGGCGAAATTGCCGCCACACTTCAGGTCACCCCGCCGCTGCAAAGCCGCGCATTATATATAAATGAACGGCCCCCGGTCAATCGGCGCGAGCGGGTCTTATAGAAGACTTCAAGTCCGGCTGACCGGCTTTGGCGCACTCCGCCGCAAATCGCGAAACGCGGGCAGTTCCCACTGCCGCAGCGCCAGCAGGATGCTCATCACCGGGCGCTTGTCGAGTGGCAGTTTGAGATCTTCGTGGTGGGCGTCGCGAAATTCCTGCACGGTGCGCTTGAGGCGGTCAGCCAATTGCGTACTCGCGGCAGGCGACAGACGGCCGCTGGCGAACACCAGCGCTTCGCCCGGGCCGTCAAAGCGCGAACGGAAGAAATCGGCCTGCGCCTGGCCGTAGAAAAACATCTGGATCGGCCCCTGTGGCAACCACGTAAAAGCCTTCGCCACTAGCGGCTTGATCCTATTGTTCGGCTGCAGCTCGATGATCTTGAGTTTATCGAGGCGCGCCAACAGGCCGGTGAGTTCCGCCTCGGTGAATTGATACGACTGGGTGATTTGCTCAAAGGTGAGATGGTGAATCGACGCCACCGCCGCGAGCATGAGTTTCACGTCGTTGGCCAGTTCCTTCTCCTGCTCCTGCGTCAGTTGCAGCAAGAGCGTATCGCGTGCCTCGACCGCGCGTGCCAGATCGGCGAACTCGATGCCGGCGAATTCGCAGATTTCGTCCAGGCGCGAGAGCATGAAGTCCTTGGCCGAAAACATGCGCTTGATGCTCGCTTCGGAGAGATCGAGCTGCTTCGCCACATCGGCGTAGGTAATGTCGCGACTCTTGAGTTCACGTTTCAACACTTCGATCAGCGCGGTGGTGAGGGCCATGGCGGTGGGGCTCGCAGGTGGGTTCACTAAGGATGCAGACAGCGCAGGCGCTATATTGTGACGCAATGCCGCCAAGTGGCGGCTCCGTGGGGGATAGGGTATGGCAACCATTTTCGAGCGCATCATCGCGGGTGAACTGCCTTCGGCCAAAGTGTATGAAGACGAGCACGTCTTTGCCTTCATGGACGCCGGCCAGGTCAACCCAGGCCACGTCATTGTCGCGACCAAAAAACCGTTTGAAACCATCATGGATACGGATGAAGCGACCGCCTGCGCCCTGATGGCAGCGGCGCATCGCATCGCGCGTGCAGTGCAGGCTGCGTTTCAACCACCGGGCATGACGCTGTTGCAGGCCAACAAGCCCGCTGGCTGGCAAACTGTGCCTCACGTACACATGCACGTGCTGCCACGCCACGAAAATGATGGCGTCGATCTCACCTGGCCGCGCAAGGAGCCGGGCATGGAGCGCCTGCGTGAACTGGCCGCATGCATCAAACTCTAAGCAGGCGGCCCTGAGACCCGCTCCCACCAACGGGTTGCGGGTTCTACCCGCGCTCAGGCGGCCCGGCATACTCCTTGGCAATCCTCACTTCGGCGCTTCCCAGCCCCTGAATGTAAAGCTGCATCACGTCACCCGGCATCACCGGCCCCACGCCTTCTGGCGTACCCGTGAGGATGATGTCGCCAGGATAAAGCGTGTACTTGTCCGACGCGTATTCGATCAGCTTGTCGACGTTGTAGACCAGGTCGCAGGTGTTCGCTTTCTGGCGCGTGACACCGTTGACTTTAAGTTCGAGATCGAGCGCGTTCGGATCCTTGATTTCATCGGCGGAGGTAAACCACGGCCCGAGCAACGCATAGGTGTCGCCCGATTTGCGCCACGACAACAGCTCCTTGCCACGCGTGGTCATGTCCAGACCCATCGCGTACCCGGCGATGTAGTCGCGCGCATTTTCCCTGGCGATGTTCTTGCCCTGCTTGCCGATGATGATGGCAAGCTCCAGCTCATGGTCGTTGC
>JANPAR010000226.1:0-20516 GCA_031430015.1 Burkholderiales bacterium | reverse complement strand
GGACAAGACGCTGGTCAAACCCACTGACGCAGTCGCCTACAACTGTACCGGCACCACGCCGCTCTCCGGCCTCTATGGCAAGACGCTGGGCATCATCGGCCTTGGTGAGGTCGGCTCGATCATGGCCGGCATCGCGCGCGGCTTCGGCATGAAGGTGATCTATAACAATCGCAACCGGCTGCCCGCCGAGAAGGAGCAGGCCTTCGGTGCTACCTATGCCGAGCGCGGCGCGCTGCTCGCGCAATCCGATTTCGTCTCGGTGACCGCCGCCAACCTGCCGGCCAATCGCGGCATGATCAACCTCGACATCTTCAAGGCCATGAAGCGCAGCGCGTTCTTCATCAACACCAGCCGCGGCAAGCTGGTCAATGAAGATGATCTCTACACTGCGCTGACCACCGGCCTGATCGCCGGTGCCGGGCTGGACGTGCATTGGGAAGAGCCGCGTCTGGGCGGTGACAAGCTCGCGCAGTTGCCCAACGTCATCATGACCCCGCACTTCGCCGGTGGCTCACGCTTTGGCGTGCTCGATGAACTCAAGCAGATATTCAATAACTGCCGTGCGGTGCTCGCGGGGGGCAAGCCGGATCATTGCGTTTGACATGGGCGCGCCGCCAGGTGGCTGGTGCGCATGTTGACTTTTCGTTTCAGCGATGCCCCAAGAACGGCTCTGGTAGCGGATCACAGGCGGTGGAAGACCAGAAAGCCTTGGTGGAAGTGGGTTCTGGCGGATTGACTATTCCGGCTTGATTCCCGCCGCCTCCATCGTGCGCGCCAGCGACTCGACATCCTGCCGGATCATCACAGCGAAGTCGCGCGGCGCAGCGGTGAACGGATCGGCGCCCACCGCCGCAAAGCGTTCGCGCAAATCCGGCGCGGCGAGCGCGCGCGCGAGCGCATCGTTGAGTTTTTGCACGACGGGCGCGGGCGTGCCTGCCGGTCCATGCAGCCCCACCCACAGCCGCAGCGTCACCGCCGGATAACCCGCTTCCGCAAATGTCGGCACCTCGGGCAACAGCGGCGAGCGGCGGTCTGACATCATCGCGATGGGCCGTGCCTTGCCGCTGCGCACATGCACGATGGCCGAGGGCAGGGCATCGAACACCATCGCGAGGTTGCCGGAGATCATGTCGGGGTAAGACAGCGCCGCGCTCTTGTAAGGCACATGCACGAGATCCACACCTGCGGCATTGCGCAGCAACTCGGCCGAAATGTGCGCCACGCTGCCGATGCCTGACGAGCCGTAGTTGAGCTTGCCAGGATTGGCCTTGGCATGCGCAACCAGCTCGCGCACGTTGCGAAACGGCGCATCGGTGCCGGCGGTGAGAATGGTGGGGGTGAGCGCGACGGCGCCGATGGCGGTGAAATCGTTGACCGGGTCATAAGGCTGGGCCTTGACCATGCGCGGCCCGATGGCATAGGCACTCAAGGACGAGAGCACGACGGTGTAGCCATCGGGGGCGGACTTGGCGACTGCACCGGTGCCGACCATGCCGCCCGCGCCCGCGCGATTTTCTACCACCATCGATTGCCCGAGCATTTCAGTCATTTTTTGCGCGAGCACGCGGCCAATGATGTCGGAGACGCCGCCGGGCGCATAGGGCACCACGAGGCGCACCGCTCGGGATGGATATGCAGCGGCGTCCGTCGTTTGCGCACCTGCCGCAGCAGGTATCAGGGCCGCCACTGCAGCGGTGGCAAGCATGCCAAACAAACCAGAAGAGCGCGCTTCATGCCGTTTCATGTGATCCCTTTCGAGTTAATGCCGATGCAGCGCAAATCCAACCGCGCCTTCACCCAGACCAGTCTTGAGCGTCAGATCGTCTTCATAGTCGCCGCCATTCTGGCTGCGAAACGGTATCGACGCGTCAGAGAACAGACTCTCAAGCCGCTTGGTGTACGCATCGCGGATGACGGGAAATTGCTCATCAGTGACGCGGTTGCAGCCATGCGCCGAGAAGGCGGGCAGTACCTCCATGCCGGGGTAGAACAGGCAGCCGTGCGTGATCGGAAACAGCAGGTCTTCGAGCCGCCCGTTGATGCCGCGCTCGGAGAAGTGCGAAGCCATGCCGCCAGTGGTGACCGACAGCAGCGCGCGCTTGCCCGCCAGATTGCCTTCGCCATAACGCCGAGTGCGCCCGCTTGGCAGCATCAGGCCGTAGGCAAAGCCATTGCTCAACACACGGTCGAACCAGCCCTTGAGCATGGCTGGTACGCCGAACCACCAGAGCGGAAACTGGAAGATCACCGCGTCTGCGCGCGCGAGCTTGGCCTGCTCGGCGAGCACATCGGCGGTCAGCGTGCCGCCTTCGGTGGCGCGGCGTGAGGCCATGCCCACCGCGAGGCGCGCGCCCGTTTCTTCGGCAGGGAAATCGTCGGCGTCGACGACCGCCTTCCACTTCATCGCGTAGAGATCGGATTGTTCAACGCGATGGCCTTGCCGCATCAACACGTCAATCGCGTGATCGCGCAAGGTCCCGTTGAGCGAACGCGGGTCAGGGTGGCAGGTGACGAGCAGGACGGTGCGGGGTGAGGGCATGAATGCAATTTCCTCAAAAGTGATCGATCAGAAGATTGGTGTGCAATGCCGTCAATTCGCGGCTTTGAGATACTGCTCCAGATCCACCGGCGGATACACCACCTTGACGAAGCGCTCCATCTTCTCGCGCGGCAGGGTCGCATCGATGATGACCTTGGCTACCACGCCGTGCGCATCCGACGACGGGTCAAGTTCGTTGCCGTGCGCGCCGGGAATCGGAATCACATCCTCGTGCCAGCGCACGCGCGTGCCGATGGCCCACATCACGTCTGCGGGCTCAAAAATATCGACGTCGTGATTGACCACGATGATGGTCTTGAAATTGACGTGCGCTGCCATCGCCGCCAGCGCCACGTTGCGCGCTTCCCCCGGCTCCGGGTTGTTGAGGCTGATGATGGCAGTGAACCCCGCCGCGTAGGGCGGCAGATGCACGGCCTTGAGGCGCGGTGTGATGTGCCGCACAAAGCGCGCCAGCAGCGGCTCGCGCGTGATCATGTTGCCCACGCTCACGTGCTCGTAACCGCCGCCGTTCATGGTCTGGAAAATCGGCTGCTGGCGATGCGTGATGCGCGTAATCTTCGCTACATGTTTCGGGTCGGCACCGGAGTAGTGGCCGGTGAACTCGGCCATCGGCCCTTCCATCTGGCGCACTCCCGCGAGCACTTCACCTTCGAGAATGATCTCGGCGAAGGCCGGCACCATCACATCGCAAGTCTTGGCGCGCACCACCGGAACCGGTGCGCCGCGCAGCGCGCCGGCGATGTCGTATTCGTCACCGTCATAACGAAACGCCGCCGCCATCATCAGCACCGGGTCGGGGCCAATCGCCACGCAGAAGGGCAGGTTCTGGCCCTTGGGTTCGATCTTGTCGAAGAACACCTTGATGTGCCGCCAGATGTTCATGCTGATGCCGGTGCGGTCGGCGCCGTAGATCTGCATGCGGTTGTACGAGAGATTGTGGCGGCCGGTTTCGGGGTCGCGCGCAATCACCACGCCGGCCGTGATGAACGCACCGGCATCGAGCGGCGAGTGGGTGGGGATGGGCCAGCGCGCGAGGTCGGGCGCATCGATCACGACTTCCTGCGAGGGCGCAGCGCTGCCGTGCTCCGCCCCGGTGTAAGCGGCATAGGGCACCGGCTGCTCCGTCGCCGCCGCCATGCGCGCGCCGATCTCGTCCACCGGGCAGCCGAGCGCCAGTGCAATGCGGCGCGGTGAACTGAGCAAACTGCCGACGACCGATACGTCATGCCCCTTGACCGCGTGGAAGAACGCTGCCTTGCCCGCGCGCTCGCAGGCGCTCAGCACGGCACCGAGTTCACGCACTGGGTCTACCTCGCGGCGAATCTCGTGCATGTCGCCCGCAGCGCGGACGGTGTCAATGAAGCTGCGCAGGTCGTGGATGGGCATGGGTTCGGTCAGGATGAAATGAACGATGGCGTTGGGGGCATTTTCCGCGTGGAGCGGGATGACCGGAATTTAGGTTCGATCACTTGAACCCGGTCGATAATAGCAACCCAAGCCGTTGCAGTCACGCAATGTAGAAACTGAGGACCACATGCAGACGATCTTCCTGACGGGCGCTACCGGATACATCGGCGGCTCCATTGCCACGCGACTGGTGGCCGGCGGCACCCGCGTGCGCGGCCTGGTGCGCACGCAGGAGAGCGCCACCCGTCTGGCGCAGCGTGGTGTCGAGCCCGTTCTCGGCAGCCTTGAAGACGCAGCCCTCCTGCGCCGGGAGGCCAGCGTTGCCGATGGCGTCATCAATGCCGCCAGCGCCGACCACCCGGAACCCGTGCGTGCCCTGATTGCCGGGCTGCAAGGCTCCGCGAAGCCACTCCTGCATACCAGCGGGTCCAGCGTCATCGGCGACGAGGCGCGTGGTGCATACCGGTCGGACTCCGTCTTCGACGAATCCACGCCCCTGGTCGTGCCTGTGACGAAGCAGCCGCGGCGTGACATTGACCTCATGGTGCTTGCCGCAGCGGCGCATAACGTGCGTGCCGCCGTCATCTGCCCGAGCATGATTTATGGCATCGGCTCGGGTCTGCACCCGCATAGCGCGCAGATTCCGTTTCTGGCCGCCAATGCCAGGGAACAAGGAACGGTGCAAATCGTTGGTGCCGGTCACAACCTGTGGTCGAACGTACATGTCGACGATGTCGTGGAGCTTTTCCTCCTGGCGCTCGCCAAGGCACCCGCAGGGGCCTTCTACTTTGCTGCCAATGGCGAGGCTTCGTTCGGCGAGATCGGTGCGGGCATTGCTGCACGGCTTGGGTTGCCTGGTGTCGAATGCTTGCCCATCGAGGCCGCGGCACAGCGCTGGGGCGCATCCAAGGCGGTTTATTCCCTCGGCAGCAACAGCCGGGTGCGCTCGGTGCGTGCGCGCAGCGAGTTGGGCTGGGCACCCCGCCACACCTCGGTGATCGACTGGATCAAGCGGGAAATGCCGCTTTCCTGAGGCGCTTATTGTTTGGCCGGATGCGGATGCGCGCGCCGAATCGACGGCGACACCACCTTGTCCGACACGCGAAAGTCCCACACCGCAGCGCCGCCGCTGGCCGCAAATTCGGCGACGAGCTTGGGCAGATCGTCCAAAGTCGTAAACGTCTTCCCCGGCAGCCCGAAGCCGCGTGCGATGCCGGCGAAATCGCTGTAGCCGAACACCGATCCTTCCTCGGTCAGTCCCTCCGCACGCATCTTGTGTACCTCGGAACCATACGCGCCATCGTTCATCACCACGATCAGGATGTTCAGCCCGTGGCGCTGGATGGTTTCCAACTCCTGCACATGCATCATCAAACTGCCGTCGCCATCAAACAGCACCACGGTTTGATCGGGGCGCGCCGCCGCCACGCCCATCGCGAACGAGATGCCATTGCCGATGGCACCGAACTCGCGGATGGTGAGGAACTGCTCTTGCGGGCGCGACGGCATTTGCGCAAAGAACCACGAGCAATGGCCGCCCGAGTTCACCAGTTGCCAGTCTCGCGGCAAGACCGCTTCAAGCGCCTCAACCACGCGGCGCGGGTCGAGCAACCCAGGCTGGATCTCGAATACGTGGTTGTCGGGTTTGGTATCGCGAATGCGCGCGGCGATGGCATCGCTGCGCCAAGCTTCGCTGCGCGCAGGTGAGGCTGCGGTGACGGCCGCCGTTGACATCGCTGCAGACGCCACGGTTACAGTCGTATCCGACGCCGCAGTCAAGGCCGCAGTCAATGCCTCGACGCCCAGTCGCGCATCGGCCTGCAAGTGATGCCGCGCCACTTCCTGTCCCTGACTCACGCCCACCGGGTCAATATCAATCTGCAGCGTCTTCGCCTTCGGCCAGAGCTGTCCGCCACCGCCCGCGTGATAGGCAAGCGAGCAGCCCACCGCGATGACGAGGTCAGCCTGCAACAAAAGGTCAAGACCCACCTCAGGCGTGAAGCTGCCCGCGATGCCGACGCAAAAAGGGTCATCATGAAACAGGCCGCGTGCAGGCAGGGTCGTTGAGAGCAAGCCACCGGTGTGCGCAGCCAAGGCCCGGCAAGCGGCTCCCGCCTTCGCCTCCACCGCACCGAGGCCGGCCAGCACCACGACGCGTTCTGCACCTGCCACCAGTCGCGCAGCGCTGGCCACGTCATCGGGATGCGGCAGCCTGGGCGAAGTGCGCGGCAACAACTGATGCGATGGCCTGGGCAAGGTTGCCGGCCCATCCCACGGCAACCCTTGCAGATCGAAGGGAACACCGATCACCACCGGCCGGCGCTCGCGCCGTGCCTGCAAAAACGCATCGCGCACGGCGACCGGCATGCGCCCCGGCAGGTGCAGGCTGTGATATGCCGCGCCCGTCGCCGTGATCAGCGGCGCCTGGTCAATCGCCTGGTTGTACCAGCCACTCTTGAGCGGCGCTTCGCCGGCGAACACCACCAGCGGAAGACGGGCGCGCACCGCAGCCGGCAGCGCCGTGATCAGTTGCGTCACACCCGGCCCGCAGGTGACAGTGGCCACGCCCACATCCCAATTCTTGCGCGCGTACGCCATCGCGGCGGCGAGCGCGCAGTGCTCGTGCCGCACGTAAATCATGCGGCATCCGAGCCCGGACAAGCGCGCCGCCCAATTCATGTTTGCATCACCGAGGAGTGCGAAACAGGTGCTTACGTTCTCCTGCATGAATGCCTGCGCAAGGATGTCGGCCACGCGGGGTTTGGTTTCGTTGTTCATTGTTTGCGACTTTCGTATGGAACATTCTCAAAGGCCGTGCGTCAGGCATCAAGCAGATTTTCGATGCCCTGCGCGGTCTGACGACCCCGCCCGAGCCGCCCAGGCGGCCGATCGGATTCATTACTCATGAAGACAAAGCCAAGAAAGCCAGGGGCGCGCGCGCCGGCGGAAAACGCTGACCTTGCCTGCGGGAGAGTCCGGCGGTCTGAGATCACAAATTGTGATATCAGACCCGAAGGATGCGCGTGAACATAGAGCCTGGACCAGCCCTCGCATCTCCGTTCGGCCACTATGCTGCCAGATCGCTCAACGCCTGATCAAGCACCTTGGCCGGGATGCCGCGTTTTCTGAGCGCTTGCACCAGACGCTGCTCCGGCGCAAACAGAAACTTCGCCTCGTCGCGGCGCAGGCCTTCGCTGATATAGGATTTCAGCAACGCCTGATAGCCGCTGTGCCCGGTCTTGGGCGCGATCTCCTTGAGGCTATCGACGACATCAACGGGGATGCGCAGGGTGATCGAGGTCATGGGCCGGTCTTTGACCAGTCGTTGCTTGATGCGCTCAGGAATCATGATGTTTGGTTTCCTCGCGGGTGGCCTTGCGGGCGGAGATGATACGGATGAATTCGTCTTCGACTTCAATGTGTACGACGGTGAGCAAACGCCCTTTCGTATCCCTGCCGATTGCGGCATCGCGCACCTCTTCGTTGCGCGATGCATCGATCAATCGGAAAAAGGGATCGAAGAATACTTCGGCAGCTTCTTCAAACGGGATGCCGTGTTTATCCCGGTTGCGTGATGCTTTAGCTTGGTTCCACACAAACGCCAAGCCGTTGAGTTCGAAGCGGATATCCACGATGCTGACTATGCGCCTATGTATTGCATTTGTCAATACAAGGAAATTGCAGGCGCGCTCGTTGAACCCGCTTCAGGTTGAAGCGCCTTTCTCATGAACACCCGGCGAAAGCCGTCCTCCTCGCGCCGCTTGGGCGGCGCAGTGATATCCATGGATTTCGCGATTTGCCTGGGCATGCCATGGATGACGAGTTGCTACCTCGACGATTCGAGCACGATCACGCCCTCGTCGGAGTGGGTGACGCCCATGTCAAGAAGCTCTTGGTAGAACCTGGCAACGCGGGAAATGTCCTTGGCAAAAAAGACCGCCCCTGGTTTCGGATGGATCGGCATGCGTTTCAACGCCTCACGCTTCCGGATACACGGTGTAGCGAACGAAGTCGCTATGCGGCGTGAACTTGTCATACAGGCCGCGGGCGCGGTAGTTGTTCAGCCTGGTGTGCCAATAGAGCCTGGACCAGCCCTCGCGCTTCGTTTCGGCAACCAGCCAGCCAAGCAACTGCTCGCCAACCCCGGCCGCGCGGAGTGCGGGATCGACGAACAGGTCGCCCAGATAGCAGACCGGGGTAAGGCCCAGCGTGTGTTCGTGGACGACGTAGTTGGCGATGCCGATGACGCCAATCTTTCGATCTTCGGCGACGATCGCATGGATGGGCGACGCGTCGTCCATGATGCGCGCCCAGGTGTGGCGGGTGAGCGGCTCGGAGAGGGGGCGCTTGTAGAAGAGGCAGTAGCCGTCGAACAACTCGCGCCAGCGCTTCTCGTCTCGCGGTGCTGCACGGCGCACCATCATCTTGGGAGGAAGAGTTTTCGGCATAAGGATCTAGGCGGGTACAGGCGCATCAACTGTCACGCCGCTTGAAGCTCCTCGCGAAGCACGCGCCGGAGCGTGGCGACCGTAATCGGCTTCTGTTTTTCTTTTGTGCCCAAGACTGACTCACGCAGCACGGCGTTGATCAGCGTTTGATAGCCAGAACCGGCGCTTTCAGCGCGGGCGCGAAATGCCTCAATGACCTCGTCATCGAGCATGATGGTGATGCGGGTCTTTCCCGGCGAGGCAATGACAGCCCCACGCTTTGCTTTGCTGAAGTCGTATTCGTCACGCATGGTATTTCTCCGATTCGCCGCGAGAGGCCTTCCGAGCGGAAATGACACGCGTCCGCTCTCCGCGTTGGGTATGGACAACCACCAGCACGCGCCCCAATGCATCCATACCCAGCGTGACGAACCGCTGCTCGCCGGCTGCGTCGGGGTCTTCGACCGTAAAAGCCCTTTCATCACGCAGCGCTTGTTCGGCATGGGCAAAGCTCACGCCATGCTTGCGAAGGTTGCTGCGTGCCTTGGCTGGGTCAAATTCAAACGCCATTTCTCTATTATGCATACTATATGCATATTGTCAAGAACATGGCCGTGTGGGTTTCACAGGTTGCCAAAACTAATTTCGACTGCGACCACGTTGATCCTGCTTGTGGGCGGACGACGCGACCGGCACCAATGCCGCACCTGACGCGCTCGTTGAACCCACTTCAGGTTAAAGCGCCTTCCTCATGAACACCCGGCGAAAACCGTCCTCCTCGCGCCGTTCGACCTCAACGTAGCCCACGCGCGCGTAGAGAGCGATGTTCTCCGCCATCTTCTCGTGGGTGTAGAGATAAAGCGACGTGTAGCCGCGTTTGCGCGCCTCGCGCTCGGCGTGGACGAGCAGGGCCTTGCCGACACCCTGACCCTTGCGCGAAGGCAAGACCGCCACGTTGTCGAGGAGGAATCCCTCGGGCGTTTCACGGAGCACCAGCACGCCCGCGATCTCGCTGTCTTGCTCGGCGACGACGACGTGCTCAGTTTGGATGACCGCCGCGTAGTCTTGCAGCATGGGTGCGGGTTTTTGGCCGATGAGCGGAATCCAATCGGCGTAGGCTGCTGCAACGACCTCGGAGACTTGTGACGCTTCTGCGGGCCGCGCGGCACGAAGGCAAAGTAACGGTCGCTCATGCATAGCGGGTGACTTGAGAGGCTTGAGTCGGCTTGCTGGGACTAAGCCTCTCTACAGACGGGTGAGACCAAACTGGAAATAAGCGGCCGGCTCGTTTCCTACGGCTCATTATTGTCCTCATCCATCCCAGAGAAACGATCACGAAAGTCGTCTTCGAAGTAGTCAACCGGATCGGTGTGAGAGGTGGACGTGAAAGTTCCTCCAAGTCCGCAGGCATTTAGTTTTGAGTAGCCAACGATTTTGAGTTCGCAAGCCTTGCACTCGAAGCTGGCGGGAAGCATGGGCTGACGCACGACAATGAGGCCATCTTTGTATGCCGAAGACTCCGCTCCTGCCGGCGAGCCGTGAAGCAAAGCGGTGCTTTCGCAGGCGGGGCATTTGACGCGATGGCCGTACACGCGTAGAGATACGGTTTCGGCTTGCTTCGTCCGCTTCTCGCGTTCAGCAGGCACCTTGTCTTCCCAAATTGTCCTGTGCGCGTTGATGGTTCCTTTAACGGATTTGGCCGCTTCATCTTTGACCGCTTCAATCAAAGTATCCGCAGTCTTTACCTCGTCGCTGCCAAACAGCGACTCAATCGATGAGCCTTGCGTTGACAGGAGTAGGGTACAGGCCACATAGAACTGAGGCAACCATGCAGAGGTTTTCAAGCTATCGAAAGGCAACGATCCGGAGTGCAGTTCAGCATTCCTTCGCTGGAGATGCAAGGCACAGAAGTTGGCAATTTCGCGGGTGAAGCCGGGGACTAGAGCTTCAAGTCGTGAGATGACTTCAGTCGCATCTATCGATTTGGGTGATAACTTTCCCGTCAATCCGCGCGCGCCCAGCGCGAAGAGAGTGTTGTTCCAGTCCTTGCCATCAGCCAAAAGAACTGGCGATATCTTTGCCACCGCGCCGCGAAGGATCATTTCCAAACACAGTGCAGACCAGAACCCAAATTGCCATTCGTCGCGATCTTGTTCGAGCATTAGCTCGGCGTATCGCGCAGCCTTGGTCAGCAGAGCCTCGCTTGACCATTCATGAGGAATCTTTGTTGCCATTTGAAAGTGTCTCCAGATAGATGCGGTCAAGTTTGCGATAGCGTTCTATGGTTGGTACGGCGCTCCTGCCGTGCATGACGTTCCAGTTATCGATCAAGAGAGATTGTCCTGTTTTAGAGAGCACTACATCTGCTGTCGGTAGCTCGGCTGCGGCCTCTTGCATACGCGCAACTGATGCGTGAGCGGCAGCGTTCTGAGGCTTAAGGAAGAGTTGATCCCAACGAAACAGATCGTCAGTCAACATATGTAGCAAAAATACTTTGCCGTCAATTCTTCGGCGTGGCGAGAATAGGGCTCTCCGCATGATTGATGTGGGAATCCATTTTTCGAGTTGGCGTCGGTGGAAAAGATGCGTCGCGACGGATTGAGTTCCTGTAATGCAGCGCAGAAGTACATATCTTGGTGGGCGATACCAGTGGGCTAGATCCGTATGCAGAGGCAACTGTCCGTAGCCATAGTTGCCACCATAAGTATTGGACGGTTTGACGGCAGTTGGGCTTGCAACTAGATTTTCTACAGATTCCGAAACTACTGTGCCAATAGACGCAGAAATTTCGCGCGCTAACTCTACCGTGGAAACGTCGGGATCGGTCTCGGCGATTTCAGCGTAACCATTGGAATGGAGGATGCTGGCTAGGGAGAGCATTCTCTTCTGCGCGGTCAGCGCGCGGTCGGCGACCCAAACGCCGCTGCGAATGGCGTTACGGTGATCGCCGTCACGCCCGTGATTTTGACAGCCCCTTCATTTGCGCGGTGATTCATATTTTTCCGCTGGATAAAGTGGCCTAAAGAAGCTTGCAAAAGCGCCACCGTCCTGCTTCAAGGTCGATCCCACTCCAATCGAATGTGCATCAACAAGGGCTATGAGAGAGTAGGGAACAATCTGCTACGTATGTGTCTCGAAAATCGATGGTACACAACGGTTTCAAATGACATTTGGGTTTTGCGATTTATGACTCGTGCGTTCTTTTGGTGCCGGAATCGCCCTGTTCCAGGTTTTTCACCTCGGCATCGAAGTCACTCACGTAGAGACGATCTTGCACGATGCGGTATTTCTCGAACTCGCTTTCGGCGTGGGCATGCGCGATCTCGGCGGTGACTTTTCCGGCATCCTGCAAGATGTCCCGGTCAGTGGCGGCGATGAAGCGGTTAAGGCGGGTTTCCCAGTCCTGCATGGTCATGGGGATCTGCCGCAGGGCCATGTCCTCGGCTACATCGAGGTAGGCGGAGACGAGCCGTTGCAGTTGCGCCATCTCGCTTTGGGTCAGGTAGTTTTTCGCGACGAAGACATCGAACTTTTGGACTTTGCCCTGCGGGGCATCTTTCCAGGTGGTCAGGCCCATGCGGTCTTTGCTGGCATCGGCGCGGTGCAGGATGACTTCCGCTGCGGTCTGACCATGGATGGCCCAATGCAGCTTGTTTTGCACGGTGGCAAAGAAGCGTTGGGTGGCTGTGGCGGTGAGGTCGTAGTCGATGGAGGTGGCGTAGATGTCCGTGATCTTCTGGTAGAACTTGCGCTCGGAGAGGCGGATTTCCCGGACGCGCTGTAACTGCTCTTCAAAATACCCCTTGGTGAGGACGGAGCCGTCGTTTTTGAGACGCTCGTCATCCATCGCAAAGCCTTTGATGGTGAATTGCTCGACGATGGTGGTGGCCCACTTGCGAAACTGCACGGCGCGCTCGGAGTTGACCTTGTAGCCGACGGCGATGATGGCGGCGAGGCTGTAGTGCCCGGTGTCGTAGGTTTTGTTGTCTGCGGCAGTTATTCGAAAATTTCGAATAACTGCATCCTCTGGTAACTCACTGTCGGAGAAGATCTTTTTGAGGTGGTAGTTGATTGTGTGCGTCTCGACATCGTAGAGCAGACCCATCATTTTCTGGGACAGCCAGATGTTTTCATCCGCGTAGACGGCTTCAACGCCGCCCTTGCCGCTGGCGGCTACAAAGGTCAGGTATTCCGCCGCTGACGAGCGCACGAGGGAAGTCCCGGCGGGGTCTTTACGCTGACCTTTTTTATTGCTCATACGCGCGTAAACGTTGAAGGAGGCATGGCTGGCAGAGACTCGAGGTTTCCGGATGGATTCGACGAATAATCGGTCGACTGGCGTCGGTTGAGCCTAGTCTACTGGGGAAGACGGCGGTTGTCGCGGAGCGAAATGGCGGGGTTGGCTCTCCCGCTGTTGGCGAACCTCGAAAAGCGTTGGTGGGAGCGGTTCTTCAGGCTATGAAGCTATGCATTTTCTTTCACGATGTGACGCCAATGCGATAGACCCGCGCTGCCGTTTCGTAGAAGAGCGCCTGCTTCTCTGCCGCCGAGCACGCCTTTGCTATGCGCTTGAACGCATTCCAGATCACCACATAACTGCACGTGCCCTTGTCGACTGGGAAGTTGCTCTGAAACATGCACCGTTGCGGGCCGAAGGCTGCGATGCAGGCGTTGACGTACGGTGCCCACGCTTGTGCGAGGGCTGCTGAATCGGGCGGCGCGGGCTTGTCTGCGAAGTCGAAACCGAACACGCGCATGCCCATGCCGCCGAGTTTGACGATGACGTTTTCGCAGCGGGCGAGTTTCTTGATCGAAGCTTGCCACTCTCCAAACACTTCGTCGCGATGGCCTGCGTAGGGGCCGATGCCGATCGGGCCGCCTACATGATTGAGGATGATCGTGGTGCCGGGGTAGGTCTCGGCGAGGTCGATCACGTCGGCGAGTTGGGTGTGATACATCCATGCGTCGAACGAGAGGCCGCGTGAGGCGAGATGGGCGAAGCCGCGGCGGAATTGGGCGTCGAGCAGTAAGCCTTGCGGCGGGTTGGCGAGTGAGCCGCGCGCCGTGGGGTCGGGGTGATACACGCTGGAGTTGCGAATGCCTTTGAAGCGGCCGGGGGCGGCTTGCAGGTGGGCATCGAGCACGGCACCGGCTTCGTCGCCGAGCAGGAGGTTGACGTTGCCGACGATCCCGGCGGCGATGCGACATGAGGCCGGTTTGCCTCCGGCGAGCGCTTGAGCACAGGCACTGGCGCTGTCTTCTGCAACACGATTGACGTATTCGGTTTCACCCAGGCTCTTGAGCGCGGCGGGGCCCTCGGTGCGGTACATCGCGCTGCATTCGGCGAACACTGTGGCGACGATGTGATGTCCGGCGCTGACATCAGTGCGCACGTCTTCGTGCAGATAGCGGTTGTGCGCGTGATCCCAGATGTGGTGGTGCGCGTCGATGATGGGGAGGTCTGGTTCGAGCGCGGCTTCGGTGTGCAAGGCGAGCCAATCGGGGCGCACTGGCAGGTGCGGGGTGACCGGTTGCGGTGCAGAACTCATCGGTGATCTCTCCGGTTTACTTTTTCTTGCACGCAGTCTGGTGCGATTTGCTGCGCCGGTGCTTACTCCGGCTGTATGCCGGCGTCACGAATGCGCTGGCCCCACACCTGATGCTGGGCGCGCACATACTGATTGAATTCGTCGACGCTGTTGGGCTCAGACTCGACGCTGATGGCATTGAGGCGCTCGATCATTTCTTTTGAGGCGAGGGCGCGGTTCATCTGCGTGCTCCACCACGCCACGGCGTCCTTGTTCATGTTGGCCGGGCCGGTGATGCCGGTCCAGCCGGCCAGCTCGGCGTTGCGCAGGCCGATCTCGCTCACCGTCGGCACATTGGGCAGCAGGGCCGAGCGGCGCGGTGAGGCGATGGCGACGGCGTCGAGCTTGCCGGCCTTGACCTGCGCCATGATCACAGCCAGATCGGCCATGACGAAATTGATCTGGCCGCCGAGCAGGTCGGTGAGCGCCGGCGGCTGGCCCTTGTAGGGCACGCCGAGCACGTCAATGCCGGCCGCGCGGTTGAAGGTGGCGGCCGCCACTTGCGCGGTGCCCGAGCCATAGCCGAAGCTCAGCTTGCCAGGGCGGCGCTTTGCATCGGCGATCAGGTCTTGCGCGTTCTTGTAGCCCTGCTGCGGGTTGACCACCAGCGCCACGTCAAAGCGGCACAGGCGGCCGATGTGGCTGAAGTCGCGCAGGGCGTCGTAGAGCGGTGCCTTGGCGAGGTGCGGGCCGGATGAATGCGTGGCGCTTGATGACACCATCACGGTGTACCCATCGGGTGCGGCTTTGGCGGTGAAGTCGGTGCCGATCTGGCCGAGTGCGCCCGGCTTGTGCTCGACCACGATGGTGGCGCTGCTGTTCTTGCGGATTTCATCGAGCATGATGCGGCTCATGGTGTCGATGCCGCTGCCAGCGGGGAAGGGCACGACGAAGCGGATCGGTTTGGCCGGGTAGTCCTGTGCGTGCGCCGCTTGATGGAGGCCGAGGACGCAAAACAAACTGGCCAGGAGGACGCGGGTGAATCGAGTGGTTTGCAAAATCATGGCAAATCCTTTCCACCAGATAGGGGTCGTTGCTCGTCAGGTTTGCGCGGTGCCAGGCCGAGTTCGGCCAGCACTTCATCGGTATGTTCGCCCAGGTTTGGCGGCGGGCGGCGAATGCTGCCCGGTGTCGCCGAGAAATTGACGGGGATGCCCGGCATCATCAGTGTGCCTTCGGTGGGGTGCTGCATTGCATGCCAGAAGCCCACCGCCTGCAGGTGCGGGTCTACCAGCAAATCGTCGACCGTGTTGACCACGGCGTAGGGCAGGTCGGCCTCTTGCAGCAGCACGCTCCATTCGGCGTTGCTGCGCGCGGCGAACACGGGTTCGATCAGGGCGTAGAGCACATCGATGTTGCGGTTGCGGTCGGAGAGGGTGGTGAAGCGGGCGTCGCCGGCCAACTCCGTGCAACCCGCCACCGCGAAGAATTTGCGCCAGTGCGTGTCGCTATACGGCACCACGGCGATATGCCCGTCGCGCGTCTTGAAAGGCTTGCGCGAGTCCGACGTCACGCGGTTGTAACCGGCAGGGCCGAGGGGCGGCACGAAGCTGCGGCCACCCATATGCTCGACCATCATGAAGGCGACGAGGGATTCGAACATTGGCACTTCAATCGCCTGGCCCGCGCCGCTGTGTTCGCGCGCGTAGAGCGCCATCGCAATCGACTGCGTCACCCACATCGCCGAGACCTTGTCGGCGATGATGCTCTTCATGAAGCGCGGCGGGCCCTCGCTGCCGCCCTGAAACCAGGCCATGCTGCTGGCGGCTTGAATGGTGTCGTCCACACCGGGGCGTCCGGCGTAGGGGCCGGCTTCGGCGTAGGCGTAGCAGCCGCAGTAGATCAGGCGCGGGTTGCGCTCGCGCAGGGACGCGTAGTCGAGGCCGAGGCGCGCCAGCCCCTGTGGGCGCACGTTGGAGACGAACACATCGGCGCGTTCGATCAGGGCGAGCAGGGCGCTGCGGTCGTCTTCATTTTTGGCATCGAGCGCAATGCTGCGCTTGTTGCGGTTGAGGTTGAGGAAGGTGTGGCTCATGCCGGCATGCCGCTGCGGATGCGCGTGGCGAAACATGTCGCCTCCCTGCGGCGCTTCGACCTTGATGACGTCGGCACCCATGTCGGCGAGCATTTGGGTGGCCCACGGCCCCATGCCGACTGCGGTCATGTCGACTACGCGCACGCCGGCCAGCGCGCCGGAGGGAGTTGAGGGATGCGTGACGGCGCTCGCGGAGGGAGAGTTAGCGGCGCTTGCAGCGCCATTCGATTTGGCGTTCATCGCGCGCGATTCACGGTTCAGGCTGCCTTGGCGAAATCAGCCTGCACCTGTTTCTCGTAGGCGAGCAATTTCTGCACGCTCGGGCGTTGCTCCATGCGCTGCATGTGCGCCATGCAGTTTTTGAAGCCCGACACATCGGGCTTGAATTGCGAGCCGCGCCGGAAGCACCAGTAGAAGTAGGCATCTGCACAACTGAAGTGGTCAACGAACCATTCACGCCCAGCCAGCATTTCTTCGGCGATCGCGTACAACTCGAACAGTGAGTGCGAGCCGAGCTCGCGTACGTTGTCCGCAGAATCGGGCAGCGTGCAATAACGCTCTGGCCGCGCCTGCTGGGTGAGCTTGGGGTGGATGCCGGCGGCGCACCAGGCCATCACCGAGATGGCGCGCACGTGGTCAAGCGGATCAGCCGGCAGCAGTTGCGCTTGCGGAAACTGGCGCGTGATCCAGGTCTGGATCGCCACGTTTTCGGTGAGCACCTGCCCGTCGATGATGAGCGCAGGCACCTTGCCCTTTGGGTTGAGGCGCAAATACTCCGCACCGTGATGCTCACCTTTGGCGAGGTTGACGACCAGCGTATCAAAGGCTGCGCCCGCTTCAGTGAGCAGGATGTAGGGCACCAGCGAGCAGGCGCCGGGGGAGTAGGCGAGTGTCAGTTTCATGGGTGATGCTTCCTTGTGCAGTGAAAAGTAAGGGTGAAAACAGGGAGTGTCATGGGTAAGTCTCACGTTCTGGCGCGCGCTCGCAGCGGGTCGAGCAAACCCTTGAGTCCGTTGTGATCGATCTCGTGCATCAGCGCCAGCAGGCGGCCTATCTCGCCCTGCGGAAAACCGGTGCGCGCGAACCAGTTCAGATAATAGCCGGGCAAATCAGCGATGACGCTGCCCTTGTATTTGCCGAACGGCATCTCGCGCACGAGCAGCAATTCGAGATCATCCGGGCGCATGGGGAAAGGTGTTGGGTTCGGTCTCCATCGCGGCCACGTCTTCGGTCTCGGGCAGCACGTCGCCCTTGAGCGGCAGCGCCGCACCCAACCATGCGGCATGCACCAGGTGATCGTCGCGCGGTGCACCGGTGTTGGGGTGGATCAACACGTTCAGCCCGCCGCGATGCAGCATCAGCCACGGCACCAACGCGGGGAACACCTGCGGCAAAAACGCCACCTGATACATCGCCTGCGGGTGCGGGCCCACGGGCACGTCGTGCCAGCGGCCGAGGCGCACGGAGAACTGTTCGGCAATTTGGGTGCGGATGTGTTCCGCGATGCTGCGCGTGGCCGCATCGAAGTAGATGTGGGCGTGATAGCTGGAGATGGGAGGGGGGGCGGGCGTTGGCATGTCGATTCACCAGGTGAGGCTTGTAGAGAAGCGGTGTGATCTGGCTGCGCGCCGAAAGCCAAGCGCATCAAGCGAAGCTCAGGAGCTTGGCACCCAGAAAATGGAGTGCGCCGCTTCGCACCGTGGCGCTATACAACAGGCGCATTCCAATTCAGCAATTCTGCGAGCCTGAGCGTGATCCAGCGCGCCTCGCTCGCCGTGAAAGCGGATTCTGCTGCGAGCAAGCCTGCCTCGCAGCGTGTTAGTACTTCGGCTTCAGAGAAGTTCTCTTTGAACGCCAAGGTCTGCGCGTGTTCGGTCAGCGTGCAGGCCATGTCTTCGCATTGTTCATAGCGAGCGATCACCAATTCCTGCGGCGCATTCGGCGTCGAGCGCACGTGGGTGAGGTAGAGGGCGATGAACGACTGCGGAATTTCGATCTGGTTGTCGATGGACATGGTGCCCATTGTATTCACACGCGGTCAGGCAAGCTTCCGGTAAATCAACGTGAACCTGCTGTTTGCCGCGATCCCAAAATCACCCGGGCCGTATTGCAGGAGCCAGTCGCCCGCTTCGCCGCGCAGTACGTCACCGCCGCTTGAGCGTTGGGCAGTAAATGCCTCTGTGATCTGTTTGGCCAGCACCGGGACCGGCTTGGCGGTGTAGCGGCCGTCTTCCCCAGCCATCGTGGGCGGCAGCGCCTGATACTTCGCATCAAACCGCTCCCGCGCGACGCTCCAGCGGCTGCCGGTGGTGCCGGTAATCAGCGCATCGCCAATCTGGTAGCGGTTCGGCCCTTCCAGGCTGATGAGTTCGCCCACTTGCCGGGCAAACGTGACCGTCACAGTCTCGGACTTCACGTAGCGTGCCGCCTGCGCATCGGTGGTGAGATCGATATTCTTCAGTTTCAGCATTGCGTCGACTTACCGTAACGGTGCTTCGCGGATCAGCGGTGCCGCAAACGCAGGCGTCTGCCATTTCCCCAAAATGCAGTGCCGGCCCATCGGCGTGCCGGTCAAGCCCCGCGCAGCCGCGCCGCCCGCATCAGCGCAATCGCCCCTAGTGGCAACACCAGCGTGAGCACCGCGCATATGATGAACAGCGTGCCCATGTGGGTGTAATCGGCGGGCACCTTGATCGCGCCGGTGGCGTCGCGCACTTCGCGCGTGACTTCAAACGTGCGGTTGAGGTATTTGCTGCCCAGATGCGCAGCCGAGTACGCGAGGTTGGTAAACGACGCCATTACCGCAAAGTAGGTGGCCTTGAGCCGGTCGGGCGCGCTATTGGCGATCCACGCCAGCATCGGTACCATCGCGATCTGGCCTAACGGCGACTCAAGCGCGGTGTCCAGTATGGCGATGAAGCGTGCGCCCACGACGCCGCCGGTGTGCAGGGCGGTCCACTCGTGAACGCCGTAGAACATGCCGATCTGCGGCAGCGCCATCAATGCGCTCAACACCGAGAGCAGGCCGACCACAAAATAGACGGAACGGTGCGCGAGGTAGCGCTGGTAGGCACAGAGCCCCGCCAGCGCAACGAGGCCGGCGATCATCGATAACGTCGCAAGAAAACTGGGATCGAAGCGCAGCACGTCAATGCTCCACCAATTGGCACCGGCACCGGGGCTGGGCACGGCGCGCAGGACGAAGATCACCACGGCAGTGCCGACCAGCGTAGCGCGTGCCTCTGGCTCCAGCTCGCGCACCAGGTTGTGGATCAGAAAAATCAGGATGGTGAGGGAGACCACAAACACGACCTCCTGTCCGTACTTCATGCCCGACAGACCAACTGCCACCGACACGACAGCGAATACGGCACCACCGCCCAGCACCCACCAGTTCACCGGCGTCTGTTCGCGCTGCACCGATTGCCGGCCGTGACCGCGGCGCTGCAGCCACGCCGCGACGAACACGCCCGCTACCGACACCAGTGGAATGGCCAGCGCGGCCAGATAAACCCTGGCATAGGCGCCAGCTTTGGCCGCGCGCGGCAGCGCCTCGACGCCGGCCAGAAACCCGACGTTGATGAGGGCAACGATGATGGTGCCGCCCACCACCGCGATGCGCCCGAGGGTCTGCATGGTGGTGTGCATTGCGCGCAGTTCTTCCAGACCGATCAGCGTGCCGTCTGCTCTGGTGTGCGGCACGGCTTCCACCGTCATCGCATCGGCCACCACGTCTTGCAGCATGTAGCCGATGGGGGAGAGCAGCGCGGCCAGCACGTACCAGTGCTCAGCCTTCATCACTGCACGCATCGCGTCGGGCTCCATCAATAGCCCAAGCATGATGCAAATGCTGGCGAGCAGAAACGCGGCACCGAGGAAGACCATCCACGCCTTCCAGCGCCAGAGCAGGTCAACCAGGTGACCCACCGGCATCTTGAGCGTCCAGGGCAGTACGATCCAGAAACTCAGTGCGGCAAGAAACTGCGCCGAGAGCCCCAGGTATTCCTTGACGAAGAAGGTGCCAACAATGGCGGTCAGGCCGGAGATGCCGGCCGCGACATACACCATCAAGGGCGGCAGGAACGAAATCCTGAACGACGCAAAGAGTGGAGTGGTTTTCATGGGGACGCAGTGTACCGGGCTATTGCGCTGCAGGGTTGTGCGTTGGTGGACGCGTGTCAAGGTACGGCGTGCCAGGCAATGTGGATGCCGGATTGAGCCAGCCCCGCAAACCAAAAAGCCACCCGTGGAGGTGGCTTTTTGGTTTTGATGCTTGGCTCCCCGACCTGGGCTCGAACCCATGGGCAAATTTACGTGTGCTAGAGTTACTCGGGCTATGGCAGGCCCAAGCAAACTATGGCAAGAGTTCCGCGCAGAGATATTTGAGCGCGATGGACACCTCTGCACTTCTTGCGGTAGGGGTGCCTCTGAAGGTGCAGTCTTACAAGTCCACCACAAGCAATATCTGACTGGCATTGCACCTTGGGACTATCCCTATG
>JANPAR010000225.1:0-10982 GCA_031430015.1 Burkholderiales bacterium | reverse complement strand
GCAATGACGCGTGCCTGCGAGCGCCGCACCTGGGTCTCGCCTACCCGGTTGTACTCGCCGTTTTCGAGCACGCGCAATAGTTTGGCCTGCAGATCAAGCGGCAGCTCGCCGATCTCGTCCAAAAACAGGCTGCCGTCAGCGGCATCTTCAAAGTAACCGGCCTTGTTGGTTTGCGCACCGGTAAATGCCCCCTTTGCGTAACCAAAGAGTGCGGGTTCCATTAGTGTCGGGGAAATCGCCGCGCAATTGAGTGCGAAATAGGGCTTGTCGCGGCGCACGCCTTTGGTATGCAGGCAGGATGCTGCGACTTCTTTTCCGCTCCCCGATTCACCAGCAATGAGCACCGGAAACGGCGAGTCGGCATATAGCGTGATCTGGGTCTTGAGCGCCGCCATGGGTGCGGATGCACCTACCAGCGCATCGAGCGGATCGGTTGCCGGGCTGCTGCGGACATTCTGATCCGAGGCTTCGGCATCGCTGGCACGGAGCGCGTCGAGCAGCAGGCGGCGCAACTGCTGGGGGTGCGCCGGCTTTGGTACAAATTCGGTAGCGCCGAGCGCGCGCGCATGCCGGCCGGCGGCCTCCTCCGACTGTCCTGACAGCACCACGATCTTGGTCCCGGGCGAGTGGGCCAGCACTGCGCTGATCAACAGATAGCCCTCTTCGGGCGAATGCTGGGCAGGCGGCAGACCGAGGTCGACCAAGGCGAGTGGCGGCGGCAGGGGCAGTGCGCGCAGGCGTTCGATCGCAGCCAGGCGGGTGCCCGCCGACACCACCTCGAAATCGCGCCCGAGTACGATGGACAGGGTGTCGACGATCAATTGGTCATCATCTACCAGCAGCAAGACTGGCAGTGCTGACGGCGCATGCGTGCCGTTACCGGCGGCGGGTGTGAGAGTCGATGGCGTGCTCATTGGGCAACGTCGGCTTCGGGGCCGATCACATGCAAGAAGGCACGTTCCAGCGATGCGGCGCCGGTGCTGGCCAGCAGATCCTGCGGAGCGCCGGTGAATGCCAGATTCCCGCCATGCAAAATGGCGATGCGGTCACAGATCTCCTCGACATCGGCTAGTTGGTGCGAAGTGAAAAACAAGGTGCGTCCGGCGTCGCGCTGGGCAAATAGCTGATCCTTGACCAGCGCGCGCGCCTTTGGGTCGAGGCCGCTCATGGGCTCGTCCAACACCAAGAGCTCACATCCAGACAAAAAGACGGCAGCGAGACCCAGTTTTTGGGTCATGCCCTTGGAAAACGCACGCACCGGCCGGTGCATCGCCTCGAGTGACAAATCCAGCTTGGCACACATAGCCAGCGCCGCGGCATCGTCGTGTTCCTGTCTGTGCAATGAGGCCATCATACGCAGAAAGTCGCGCCCAGTGAGATAGTGCGGCGGCATAAAGCGCTCTGGCAGAAACGCGAGGCGCCGGCGCGATTCAAAACGCGCACTTGATACGCCGAATATCGCAATTTGCCCAGATGAAAAATCGGCCAGATCGAGCATGCATTTGATGAGTGAGGTTTTGCCTGCGCCATTGACGCCAGCGAGGCCAAAAAACTCGCCGGGACGCACCTCGAACGACACCGTGTCAAGGATCAGTGCACCGCGTCCGTAGCGTTTGGAGACGCGGTCAAATGCAAGGGCAGGCACATTCATAGAGCGCGGACTATACCGCAGCACTGCGCAACGCCTGCTAGAATCCGCCGCGATCCCGGCTCCCATCCCCTGCTGTTCTGTTCGTCCGCTGTTCTGCCCGCCGCTCTGATCTTTGATTACGCCACAACGCTTACCGTGCCGTCCGACACCGACTTTGTTGCCCTCGAAAACGTTTCGTTCGGCTATCCGCTTTTATCGGGGGCCACTGGACGGCAGATTCTGGACGGCGTGAACCTGAACCTTCGCAAGGGTTCTTTGGTGGCTTTGATGGGCGGCTCGGGCAGTGGCAAGACCACTATCCTGCGCCTGTTGGGCGGGCAGATCAAGCCGCAGGCGGGCAGCGTGCGGGTGGCGGGTCTTGACGTGCCTGCGTTGCGGCACGCCGAGCTTTTTGCGCTGCGCCGCCGTATGGGGATGCTGTTTCAGTTCGGTGCGCTGTTTACCGACATGAGCGTGTTTGACAACGTGGCGTTTCCCTTGCGCGAGCATACGCAGTTGCCAGAAGACGCCATTCGCGACCTGACGCTGATGAAGTTGCACGCCGTGGGGCTGCGCGGCGCGGCGGCCTTGATGCCCTCAGAGATTTCAGGCGGCATGGCACGCCGCGTGGCCCTGGCGCGCGCGATTGCGCTTGACCCCGATCTCATCATGTATGACGAGCCGTTTGCCGGTCTTGATCCGATCTCCCTTGGCGTGACTGCCAATCTGATTCGACGCCTCAACGATGCGCTGGGCGCGACCTCGATCATCGTGACGCACGATGTCGAAGAGTCGTTGGCGATTGTCGATTACGTTTATTTTCTGGCGGAAGGCAAAATTGTGGCGCGCGGCACGCCGGATGAAATCCGCGCGTCCGATCTGCCATATGTACGCCAGTTTGTGTCCGGCGAACCGGATGGCCCGGTGCGCTTCCACTATCCCGCGCAGGATTACGCTGCGGATCTGGGGTTGCCTCGCGTTGTATCAGGCGTCGTGCCGTCAGCCGGGGTTGCTTCAACGACGGGTACTGGCGGCGAGTCCACGCGATGACGCAGCTTTTGCAAAGGCTTGGCCAAGGCGTGATCGACAGCATTGCCAAATTGGGCTATGGCGCGCGACTGTTCGCGCTCTTGCTAGCGCAATCAGGCCTGTCTTTCCGCCGTCTGCGCCTGACGATTGCCCAGGTGCATTTCATCGGCAACTATTCGCTTGTCATCATCGTCATTTCAGGCCTCTTCGTCGGCTTTGTGCTCGGATTGCAGGGCTACAACACACTGCAACGCTATGGTTCCGAGCAGGCGCTCGGCCTGCTGGTTGCGCTGTCGCTGGTGCGTGAACTGGGGCCGGTGATCACCGCCCTGCTGTTTGCGGGACGCGCCGGCACCTCGATCACTGCCGAGATCGGCCTGATGAAGGCCGGCGAACAACTCGCCGCAATGGACATGATGGCGGTCTCCCCGGTGGCCCGCGTGCTGGCACCGCGGTTTTGGGCCGGTGTGATCTCGATGCCGTTGCTCGCCGCGATGTTTTCTGCGGTGGGCGTGTTTGGCGGCTACATCGTCGGCGTGGCGATGATTGGCGTCGATGAGGGGGCGTTCTGGAGCCAAATGCAAAATGGGGTGGACTGGATCTCCGATGTAGGCAATGGCGTGGTCAAAAGTATTGTTTTTGGGGTGGCGGTCACTTTCATTGCCGTGTTCGAGGGGTATGACTGCCAAGCCACACCGGAGGGCGTATCGCGCGCCACCACGCGCACGGTGGTGTCTTCCTCGCTGGCGGTGTTGGGGTTAGACTTCATTCTCACTGCATTAATGTTCTCGTGAACTGCAGAAAGGCCGTGTCATGAACCGCAAATTGGTCGATGTCTGGGTGGGTTTGTTTGTTATTTTGGGTTTTGTGGCCATTTTGGTGCTTGCGCTCAAAGCGGGCAATTTGGCCTCGTTCAATTTTTCCGAAACCTATGAGGTCAAGGCGAAGTTTGATAACATCGGGGGATTGAAGCCGCGTGCGCCGGTCAAAAGTTCGGGTGTGGTTGTCGGCCGGGTGGCGTCGATTACATTTGATGACCAGACGTTTCAGGCAGTTGTCACGCTGGCGATGGACAAGCGTTACGGTTTTCCGAAAGATTCCGCAGCGAAGATTTTGACCTCGGGCCTGCTTGGCGAGCAATACATTGGTTTGACTGCCGGGGGCGACACGGCAAAGCTGGAACAAGGCAGCCGCATCAAGGACCGGAACACGCAATCGGCAGTGGTGCTTGAGGATTTGATCAGCCAGTTTTTGTACAGCAAGGCGTCGGATGGCAAGCCGGCCGAGTCCGGCGGTAGTGGCGGCGGCGGCGGTAGCAGCAGCGGTGGCGGCAGTAACGCAAAGGGTGGCGGCGAGAGCGCAACGAAGGACGCGAAATGAGATCAACCATGTCAAAAATGAAATCCCTGTTGTTTGCGCTCTTGTTTGCACTCGCTGCGGGCGGGTGCGCATCGTCGAACACACCGGGCGACCCGTTTGAAGGTTTCAATCGTGCCATGTTCGGCTTCAACGAAGCACTGGACAACGCCGTATTGAAGCCGGTGGCTACCGGCTACCGCAACGTCGTGCCTGAGCCGGTGCGTGAATGCACCGGCAATGTGTTCTCCAACATCAACGACGTGTTTGTCGCCGTCAACAGTTTGTTGCAAGGCAAGGTCGGCGACGCCGTCTCTGACGCTTGCCGCGTCCTCGTGAACACTACGGTTGGGGTGTTGGGCTGTTTTGATGTCGCGTCCAAGATGGGGCTGGAAAAGCACAATCGGGATTTCGGGCAGACTTTTGGCAAATGGGGCATCGGCAGCGGCCCGTATTTCGTGTTTCCCTTCCTTGGCCCTTCGAATATCCGCGAAGGTGTGGGTACGCTGATTTACTCAAATCTCGACCCAGTCTGGGCAAATCACATCCCGACACGCAACGTGGCTTACAGTCTGCGCGCGGTCAACCGCCGCGCAGAGTTGCTCAGTGCGTCAAGCGCGCTCGAGGACGCAGCGCTTGACAAATACGCGTTTGTTCGCGATGCCTACGTGCAACGGCGCCAGAGCCTGATTGATGATGGCGACAACAAAGCCAGACCGCGCGCGGCAGTGGATGGCACAGAGCAAAGCCTGGCAACCGCTGGTTCACCAACCGGCGTGGGTTCAGCGGTAGCAGCGCTGCCCATGACGGTTTGGTTTGACGAAGCCAATCAGCGCGCAGGCACCGTTAAAGTCGCCCTGCCGGTGAAGGCGAGTGCCAAGCCTGTTTTGCGCGTTGCTGCGCTCAAGACAGCAAACTAACCGATTGCCGATTCGCATCCTACCAAACAGATTGTATGGAAACTTTGTTCGCCCACGTTAAATCATGGATCGCTCTCAGTGCGTTGATCACCTTCAGTGCAGCCGGTGCCGCGCTGGCGCAGGAAGCGCCGGATGCGCTGGTCAAACGGGTTGTCAACGACGTTACCAGCGCGATCAAGGCTGACAAGGATTTGCAATCGGGCAATCGCGCCAAGATCAATGCGCTGATTGATACCAAGGTGGCGCCTGCCATCAATTTTGCGCGCATGACGCAATCCGCCGTGGGCCGCCATTGGCAGCGCGCGACGCCCGAGCAACAAGCTTCATTGACGCGCGAGTTCCGAGTGTTGCTGACCAACACCTATGCCTTCGCATTCTCCGAATACAAACCCGAGACTGTGATCGAATACCGCCCGATGCGCATGCAGGCCGATGATACCGATGCGGTAGTGCGTTCGCTGATCCGTTCCGGTGGTCGTGAACCCATCCAGCTTGACTACTATCTCGAAAAAGAAGGTGGTGGCTGGAAGGTCGTCGACATCAACGTGCTCGGTGCACGGTTGGTGGAGAACTATAAAAACACCTTCAATACCGAGATCAACAATGGCGGTGTCGATGGCTTGATCAAAAGCCTGGCAGCGAAAAACCGCTCTCTCGAAGCCAAGAACCGCGCCTCCTGACGCGCTGTCGCGCGCCCTGCGCGCGCCCTGCGCGCGCCGTGTCGAACGCGCCCTGTTCCGGTTGATCCAATTCCTCTCCCTCCGCCATGAGCTTTCGCGTTCCCTCCCAGGTGTTGCTCGACGACGCGGCAGCGGTGTTGCAACAGGGTATCGCCGCGATAGCTGCCGGCGAGAATGTGATTGATTTGGCTGACGTGACCGCGTCGGACTCCAGTCTGGTGGCTTGCCTTCTGGCCTGGCGTCGTGCCGCGCAGTCGCGTGGCACGACGCTGGCAGTTGGCAATCCCTCTGAGCGCGTGCGCGGGCTGGCTGCGCTTTATGGAGTCGAGCAGATTGCGCTGGGTTGATTGCCATTTCTGCGGCGCGCCGGCGACCCCGCGCAGCGCACGCCTCACAATGGACATGGGCAGCCAAACTGGCTGCCCGATTTTTTTCGCGTCATGACTGCTGCCATCGAGGTACGCGATCTCAAAAAGCGCTTCGGCAGCTTGCAGGCGCTCGATGGGGTCAGTCTGCGCGTTGAGCAAGGCGAGTTCTTTGGTTTGCTAGGGCCCAACGGTGCCGGCAAAACTACGCTGATCAGCACCGTCGCGGGCCTCACGCGCTCCGACAGCGGTAGCGTGACCGTGATGGGCCACGACGTTGTCGCGGACTATCGCGACAGCCGCCGTTGCCTTGGTGTGGTGCCGCAAGAGCTGGTGTTCGATCCATTTTTCTCAGTGCGCGAAACCCTGCGCATCCAATCCGGCTATTTCGGACTGCGCAAGAACGACGACTGGATCGATGAAATCATGGCCCACCTCGACCTCACGTCGAAGGCCGATGCCAACACGCGCTCGCTCTCGGGCGGTATGAAGCGGCGCGTGCTGGTGGCGCAGGCGCTGGTACACCGGCCGCCAGTGATCGTGCTCGACGAGCCGACAGCCGGGGTCGATGTCGAACTGCGCCAGACCCTGTGGAAATTCATCGAAAGCCTGAACCGCGACGGTCACACCATCGTCCTCACCACGCATTACCTCGAAGAAGCCGAAGCGCTGTGCGGGCGCATTGCCATGCTGCAGGGTGGCAAGGTGGTGGCGCTGGACAAGACAGTGGATTTGCTGCGGCGGCACGCAGGCGCGTTCTTGCGCGTCAAGGTCAACGGCCCGCTTCCCGCCGAGCTGGTGGCGCGCCGGCCGGTCGAGGCGGGGGGGGCCTTTCGCTTCCAGCTCGCGAACTACGACGAGGCCGATGCGGTGCTCGCGCCCTTGCGCGCTGCGGGCTTGCACATCGAGGAACTTGAAGTGCAGTCCCCCGATCTTGAGGACGTGTTCCTGCAGATCATGGGGCAGGGCAGGGAGGTGACAGCATGAGTGAAACCCCTTCGGCCCCCACATCCCCCTCACCCTCGAAACCCGCTTTGGGCAACGGTCTTGCGGCACATGCAGTGAAGACCGTCTTGCAGAGCGCTTCTCCTGGGCATGCCCTGAGCGGTTTTCGCACACTGCTCTACAAGGAGTTGCTGCGGTTCTGGAAGGTGAGCGCGCAGACGGTGACGGCACCGGTTCTCACCGCCATGCTCTATCTGCTGATTTTTTCGCATGTGCTGCAAGACCGCGTGCAGGTCTACCCCGGTGTTGGCTACACCGCGTTTCTGGTGCCGGGTCTGATCATGATGTCGGTGCTGCAAAACGCCTTTGCCAACACCTCATCGTCATTGATTCAATCGAAGGTAACCGGCAATCTGGTGTTCGTGTTGCTGCCACCGATTTCGTATTTTGAATTTTTTGCGGCCTACGTGATTGCCGCTGTCGTGCGCGGCTTGTGTGTGGGCGCAGGCGTATTTGCCGTTACCGTGTTGTTCGGCACGCCGCCGCTGCGCGAGCCGCTGTGGATCATCGTGTTCGCGCTCGGTGGCAGCGCCTTTCTCGGTTCGATGGGTTTGCTGGCCGGCATCGTCGCTGACAAGTTCGACCACATTGCCGCGTTCCAGAATTTTTTCATTCTGCCCGCGACATTTTTGTCTGGCGTGTTTTACTCGATTCATTCGCTGCCACCGTTTTGGCAGACTGTGTCGCACCTCAACCCGTTTTTTTACATGATTGATGGTTTTCGCTACGGATTTTTCGGGCAAAGTGACGTCTCGCCGTGGCTGTCGCTGGCGATTGTGGCGGGCTGCCTCGCGGCCATTGCCAGCGTCATCCTGGTGCTGCTCAGCCGCGGGTACAAATTGCGCCATTGACGTCGAGGCGGCACCTCAAAAAATCCGCGACCGCAATATTGAAACGACAAGGAAACAAACATGGTGACTCCTGAATACGTGAAAGACCTCATCGCTGCCGGGGTGGCCTGCGAGCACCTGGAAGTCTCTGGTGACGGCGCGCACTTCGAGGCCGTGATCGTGAGCACTGCTTTCGCCGGCAAGCGCCCGGTACAGCGCCACCAGATCGTCAATCAGGCGCTCGGCAGCCAGATGGGCAACGAGATTCACGCGTTGTCGATGAAGACCCTGACGCCTGACGAGTGGCGCAATGCCTAAGCTGGTGATCGAAGGCGGCGTGCCGCTGCACGGCGAGATTGCCGTCTCTGGCGCGAAAAACGCCGCGCTGCCCATCCTCTGTGCAAGCCTGCTCAGCGCCGAGCCGCTGGTGCTGCATAACGTGCCGGCGCTCGAAGATGTGGCCACCACATTGAAGCTGCTGGCGCAAATGGGCGTGACGGTGCAGCGCGACGGCACGACCGTGCGCCTCGATGCATCCGGTCTCAACAATCCGGTTGCGCCGTATGAACTGGTCAAGACCATGCGTGCGTCGATCCTCGTGCTCTGCCCACTGGTGGCGCGCATGGGCCACGCACGCGTCTCGCTGCCCGGTGGCTGTGCGATTGGTGCGCGCCCCGTCGATCAGCACATCAAGGGGCTCGAAGCGATGGGCGCTACTGTGCTGCTTGAGCACGGCGACATTGTTGCCACTGCACCCGCACGATCTGGCAGTGGGCAGGCGGCGGCTGGCAGCACGCTGTCCGGCACACTCCGCGGTGCGCGTATCGTCACCGATCTCGTCACCGTCACCGGCACTGAGAATCTGATGATGGCAGCCGTGCTGGCCGAAGGCGAAACGGAGATCGAGAACGCCGCGCGCGAACCGGAGGTGGTGGATCTGGCCGAATGCCTGATCGCGATGGGCGCACGGATTAGCGGCGCAGGGTCAGACCGCATCACCATTCAAGGCGTCGCGCATTTGCATGGCGCGACCCATCGCGTAATGCCGGATCGCATCGAGACCGGCACGTATCTCGCCGCCGTCGCCGCTGCGGGCGGTGACGTCACGCTCACTGGCACGCGCGCCGACACGCTCGATGCCGTGTTGCAAAAGCTGCGCGAGACCGGGGCGACGATTGATGCAACGTTTTCCACCATCCGCATCCGTGCCTCCGGCCGGCCATGCGCGGTCAATCTGCGCACCGCTCCGTATCCCGCCTTTCCCACCGACATGCAGGCCCAACTCATGGCCTTGAACTGCATCGCTGACGGCACCGGCGTGGTCACTGAAACCATTTTTGAAAACCGTTTCATGCACGCGCAGGAGTTGCTGCGCATGGGCGCGTCGATCGACATCGAGGGCAACACCGCCATCGTCAAAGGCGTGACCAAGCTCAACGGCGCGCATGTCATGGCGACTGATCTGCGCGCCTCGGCTTCACTCGTGATCGCCGCGCTCGCCGCCGAAGGCGAGACCGTGATCGATCGCATTTATCACCTTGACCGCGGCTATGAATCGCTCGAACAAAAGCTGTCGGCGGTTGGCGCGCGGGTGACACGGCGGCGATGATCCAGGCGCGGTGTTCGCTCGCCTGGAGTCGTTGTTACGTGATACGGTATCCTCACAGCAAGAACATCGCGTGCGAGACGATGCATGACCTCCTTCCCCGGCACACCACAACCTGATTTGAGCGATCTGCCGGACGGCGCCTTGAAAAGGAGCAGGCCGGCCGAATCGGCTGACAATTCAGTGCCGGGTTTGGCACACGACCAGGCACCAACCCTGGCACCGGCGATGGCAGATATGCTGGACCCCACTGTGAGGTCGAGCAGTCGCTGGGAATCACTTCGCGGTGATCTGGCCGGCGGTGTCACCTCAGGCATCGTCGCGCTGCCGCAGACCATCACTATCGGCGCACTCGCCTTCGCACCTCTTGGCCCCGGATATTTGACTTTCGGGATTCTTGCGGGCTTCTACTGCTCCATCGTCGCCGGTGGCCTTGTCGCGTTGTTCGGCGGCACCCGCTTTGGCGTGGGCGGCCCGCGCTCATCGTTTTCGGTGGTGATGGCCCTGATCGTCGCCGCTCTTGCTGCGCGCGAAATCGACCCCCTTGCTGCGCAGGCGGTTTTGTCCGCCGAGGGTGCCGCACGTGTGCTGGTGCTGTGTTTTTTCGCAGTCAGCCTGGCCGGTCTGCTGCAGGTCATCTTTGGCGCGATCGGCGTCGGCGGCTATATCAAGTTTATTCCGCACCCGGTGGTGGCGGGATTCATGAACGGCCTCGCGTTCCTGATTCTGGCATCGCAGCTGCCGACCCTGCTGGGTCTGAAGCGCAATATCGATTGGTGGGACCTGCAGCTCGCGCTCACGCTGCTCGAGCCGGAAACCACCGCAGTGGCCCTCGTGACCATGCTGACAATGCTGTTCACCGCGCGGCGCTGGCCGCGCCTGCCTGGTGCGATTGTGGGGGTGGTGATCGGCACACTGACCTACTACGCGTTGCTGCGCTACTGGCCCACCAGCATACTGGGGGTGCTTGATCTAGGGCCGGTGGTGGGGACGATTCCGCCCAAATTTCCGGCGCCGGTCTACCTGGAGCAAATTGTGGAGGCGGCCTTTGAGTCCGATACCCGGCGCGCGCTGTGGTACGTTGCGCCGTCGATTGCTGTGCTGGCGATCCTCGGCGCACTCGAATCCCTGATGTGCGCCGTAGCGGTCGGCCAGGTCAGCGGGCGCCGCCCGGAAGCGAATCGCGAACTGATGGCGCAGGGCGCTTCCAACATCGTCGGCGGTGCGTTCGGCGCGGTGTTTGGCGGCTCCACCGCATCGCGCACCCTGCTCAACTATTACGCCGGAGGGCGCGGCCGCATGTCCGGCTTGGTGCACGCGGGTGTGATGCTGCTGGCGCTGATGACGGCCAGCTATTGGGTGGCGTATCTGCCGCATGTCGTGCTATCGGCAGTGCTGACCTATATCGCGATCACCATGTTCGACGGCTGGACGCGGCAGATCGTCAAGCGCCTGCGCCATCGAAATGTGCATCGCGAGGTCTACACCAGTTTTGCCATCGTGGTGCTGGTGACGGTCGCCACGGTGGCGTTCAATCTGCTGGCCGGGGTGGTGGCAGGCG
>JANPAR010000224.1:0-17644 GCA_031430015.1 Burkholderiales bacterium | reverse complement strand
CGCGCTGCCTGCGCCAGTGCCGTGACGTTTTCACTTTGCCCCGTGAGTTTGACCCACACCGGGACGCGCACCGCGCCGCACACCGCCGCGACCTGCTCACGAATCCTGGCCGCCGCGCGCTCGGTGGTGACGCCGCCGTGTAAGCCTCGTCTCCATACGGCGTGCCGACATTGAATTCAAGCAAGCGGATGCCGGCCGCTTCGACCATTTTGGCCAGGCGCACCGCTTCGTCGAGGTTGGCGAGAATCAGGCTGGCGGCCACGCAGGCGTCTTGCGCCCGCGCCTCAATGTCGAGCATAGCGACAGCGGCAATCCAATCCTCGCAAGTGCGCGGTTGCAAACCGGAGCGGCACAAGATGTTGGCATCAACCCCGCCACTCCAGGACTGCGGCGTCCAATCGTTCGATGCGGCCAGATAGTCAGTCTGCGCCAGTTGCGCACGCGCGGCCGCGCTCTCGTTGGTGGATTTGGCAATGACCACCGCGACGCCTTGCGCCAGCGCAGCACGGATGCCCGCTTCGGTCAGGACATGTTCGCCGGCTGCGCAGATAACAGGGTTCTTGAGCGTCAGCGCGCCCACCGTGACGCGCAAATTGGCCTGCATTACGCGCCTTCGCCCAGCTTCAGGTCTTTGATCAGCTGTTTGAAATACTTGTCTTCGCTGTCAAGCACTGCCTTGAACTGCGCCGGGTTGAGATACATGGTGCTGTTGAAACTGCGCTTGGTGGCCTCTACAAATTCTGCTGACTTCATCGCCTCAGGCACGGCGGCGATCCACTTTTGCATGATCGCGTCGGGCGTGCCTTTGGGCGCTAAGAAACCGAACTTGGTCACGTCGTTCATGTCGATACCGGCTTCGCGTACCGTCTGGAAGCTGGGCATCAGATCCGAGCGCTGCGGCCCGGTAATGCCAAGCGCGACCAGCTTGCCGCCATTGACGTGCGGCATGATGGCGTTGGGCAATCCGACGACCATGTCCACGTTGCCACCAAGGATCGAGGCCACCGCCGGCCCGATGCCCTGGTAAGGCACGTGCAGTAGCTTGAAGCCCGCCGCGCCAGCAATCGCCTCGCCTGCCATGTGTGTGGTGGTGCCATGCCCGGCTGAACCGAAGGTGATCCTGCCGGGGTTGGCCTTGCCGTAGGCCACCATCTCGGCCAGCGTTTTGAACGGCGCACCGGGCCTGGCGGCGACCACGAAGGGGGTGCCGATCACATTGCCAATCGGCACCAGGTCCTCCATGGTGTAAGGCGTCTTGCCAATGTTGGGGCCGACGGTGAGCGCGCCAGTGCCGGTGTAAAGCAGCGTGTAGCCATCCGGTTTGGCATTCTTGACGGCAGCAGTGCCGATCGCCGCGCCCGCACCAGCGACGTTGTCGATCACCAGATTTGCGCCGAGAAGTTTTTGCAATGCCGGTGCCAACAGGCGCACCTGCTGGT
Source organism: Burkholderiales bacterium (assembly GCA_031430015.1). Lineage (GTDB taxonomy): Bacteria > Pseudomonadota > Gammaproteobacteria > Burkholderiales > JAEUOS01 > CANJDH01. The sequence goes on along the minus strand of JANPAR010000224.1, from coordinate 16,205 downwards.
CGGTGCCGCCAGGCGCATAAGGCACGATGATGCGTATCGGGCGGCTCGGGTAATCCTGCGCAAACCCTTGTGGCACAAGGGTTGCGGCGATGATTCCGCCAACAATGGTTCCTAGAGCCGCTCTGCGCGGCATGGTGCTTTGAAAAAGAGGTGTGGTGCTAGGCTGGACCGGCATGGCGTCTCCGTTGTCGTTGTGATGGTGCGTGCTGTTGTGTGATGGTGCGTGCTGCCGTGTGGCGATGCGGCTGGAATTTGGTGGTGCGTCAGGGTGCACTCTAGCGCGCTATGACGTGGGCAGTGAAGTTTGCAACGCCGCGGCGGGGATGAAATCGGGACGTGCCCGTGCGGCGCGGCGCTTCAACATCGCCCAGCGGTCGGCTGTATTGGCGGCAGAGGTGAGAAAGCGCTTGGCGTCACGCGCTGCCTGCGCCGGCAAAGCGCTCACACTGCCGGCCGCCAGCGCCTTGAGATGCGCCGCCGCATTGGCCTCAGCCACCAGAGCGCCGATCACCGCCTCGCCCACCGAGTGGCCGACCGAAATCAGCCCATGATTCTTCAACAACAACAGGCGGTTCGCGCCCAGCGCTTGCGCGAGTTGATTGCCACCACCCTGCCCTTCGATGATGCCTTCGTATTCATCCAGAATGGCGGTGTCCTCGTGCAATATTGCCGCGAGCTGCATCACCATCTCGAATGGCGCACCGGTGGCGGTAAGCGCCGTTACGTGGTCAGCATGGGTATGCACGACACATTGCACATCGCGCCGCGCCGCATAAATGCGCGCGTGAAAAATCAAGGTGGGGTTGACCTTGCCAGTACCCGCCAGCTTGTTGAGTTTGAAGTCAAGCTTGATGAGGTCATCTGCGGTCACTTCATCAAAGGCCAGGCCGAAGGCATGGCACCAAAAAGCCTCTTCGCCCGCTGCCCGCGCGCTGACGTGGCCCCCAAGTCCGCTGCCCTGGCCATCGAGATCAAGCGCGTGATAGGCGCACAACAAATCGAGGCGCAGGGATGCTTCTGTGATGCCGGCTGTGGTGCCCGCTGTGGTGGTCACGTTCATCGCGTCCTCCCGAGGTTGCGGATCTCCGCTGGCGGCGCGATGCCCTTCTCGGCATACGCCACACCACCCATCATCTCAGATAAAGCTGCGGCACAGCCTTGCACCAGCGCCAGTTGACGTGCGTCTGGCACCAGCGGTACATGCTGGATGGAGCCGACGATGCCAATGATGCCCGCCATCTCTCCGCCATCTCGCAGCACGGGCGCAGCCAGCACGTTGATGCCGGTCATCGATTCGTCCGGTGCCTGCTCGTACAGGCGCTTCTTGATCAGTTCCAGACGCTGGCGGATTTTCGCCGGATCGATCATCGACTGCGGCGTCAACGCAGCAAGCTTGCGCCCGAGCAGGCGCTCGCGCTGCACTGCGCCGGCAAAGGCGAGCGCAATCCGCCCCTGCGCCGAGCAATGCGGTGCAGGCCGGTTGCCTGGCTTGACGGTGATGCTGACGTTGGCTTCGTTGTCGGCTGCCGCAATCACCAGCGCCTCGCCGTTGAGTGGCACCGAGAGCAAGGCGCTCTGTCCTGTTAGCTCGCGCAGGCGTTTCAGATACGGCGCGGCCATCTCACGCAGATCAAATTGCAGGGCCGCGCGCTCGCCGAGCTGAAACAGCTTCCAGCCAAGGCGGTATTTTTCGGTCGCTTGCTCCTGATCGACCAGACCAAAACTTTTGAGCGACGCCAAATTGCGATGAATGCGCGCCTTCGACTCGTCCAGCGAGCGCGCCAACTCGGTAACGCCCATCGCCGAGGGTGCCAGCGCCAGTTCGTCAAGCATGCGTGCGATCAGCGCAACCGAGTCAAGCGCACCCTCGTTGACCAGTGCGCTGGCTGCAGCCTGACGGTGCGCGCGAGAGCCGGACTTGGTGACCGGAACGTTGGCATTGGCCAATCTGCGTCCCCCTGTTACAGACCCATCAAATCGGCGGCATTGGTCGAGACCATCTTGCGTACTTCGACTTCGCTGTAGCCAATGTCAAGGCAGGTCTCGATGACGTTCTTGAAACCATCGATCAGCCGCGGATTGCCGATCTGGCCGAGGTCGGAGCCGAGGATGGTTCTGTCTACTGTACCCGCGGTGATCATCGCCTGCAGTTCCGGCGGATCGTAAAACTTGAATTTGGAGCCGGGCACGAACATGCACATCGAATGTTCAACATAGACGCCCATGCCGGTCAGGCGGCGGATGTCGTCAAGGGTGGCATCGACCACATAGGTCGGGTGGTTGCACAACAGGCGCTTGACGCCGCGCTTTTTTGCTTCGTCAAACAAGGGCCAGATTTCGTCGATGTGCAGATGGCCGGAGGAGAGCACGATATCGCTCTCGGCGATCAGGTCGAGGATCGGTAGCACCTCGGGCAGGAGGTTGCCCTTGCCGTCGGTGACGGTGAGCGGCGTCGGTTCCAGCATCACCTTCTTGGTTTGCGGAAACTTGTCCTTGAAGTGCTCGTCCTTCTTGTGATGGTCGAGGTGGTTTTTCGACGAGAAGGTCGGCATCCACACCAGCCTGGCGCCGAGCTTGATACCGTGCTCGACAGCGTACACGTTGAGGCCGCCGGTGGTGTTGTTGAGCGGCACACCCGACAGCATCGTCACCTTGAGATGCTTGAAATGCTTGTTGAGCACTTCAGTGACCGGTGTCGCGGAATAGTAGTGATCTTTGATCAGCAGCGCACGGATGCCGGCCGATGACGCTTCCTGCATCGCGTCGTAGTGATCGAAGTAACGTGGCATCACCGACGGGCCGCTGTGGCAATGCAGGTCAATGGCGCCGACCATCAGACGGTCGGACAGGCCTGGGTCGCGTTTGCGCCAGGCGGTGGGGTCGAGGACTGCGGACATGGGTTTCTCCTTTGGATTATTTCTTGTTGGTGGCGGCAAACTCGGCTGCCTGATATTCAACCAGGTGCTTGTAATCGTCGCGGATTGGCGCGAACACATCGAGGTTGAGCGCCACTTCTTCACCGACCGGCTCCACATAGTGCATGGTATGCGGTGGCACCCGCACCATGCAGCCGGGCGTCATCTCGAACACCTCGTCGCCGACGTGGTAGTTCATGCGTCCCTGCACGCAGATCGCGATCTGCTCGAAGTCGTGCTGATGCGGTCGCACCTGGATCTTCGGCTCGACCCAGTTCATCACCATGATCACGTCTTCGCCGCGAAAACCGCAGCGCTCGATGCCCTTGCGCACGAATTCGCGCGGCAGTTTGTTCCAGTCGACCATTTGCACCATGTGATGCGCTCCTTGACAAGCGGGTTCGGGAAGGTTTATAGTTGTTCCGTTGAACGATACACTGTTTCTTTAAAAGATACAAGCCGCATTTTTCCAGACGTCTTACCAGCCAGCAAAGGAGCTGCCGTGCTCAAACATCTCGCGCAACGTTGCGCCATTGGATTCGTATTCGCCGTCACATTGGCCGGCGCCGCCGGGGTTGCATCGGCGCAGTCATTTCCCAACAAACCGGTCAAGCTGATCGTCCCCTACCCGGCCGGCGCGCCGGTGGACAACGTCGCACGCGGCTTGGGCGAAGTGCTATCTGCTATCTGGGGCCAGCCAGTGCTGATCGACAACCGCGCCGGCGCGAATGAAATCGTCGCCGCCTCCGCCGTCACCAAATCCGCACCCGACGGCTACACCCTGCTGCTCGGCACCGACGCGGCCTACACACAGAATGCCTTCCTCTACAACAACCTGCCCTATGACGCGGTGAAGGAGCTCGCGCCGATTTCGCGCGTGGTGTTCGTCAACATGGTGCTGATCGCGCGCGGCGAATTGCCAGCAGGTAGTGCGAAAGATTTCGCCGCCTTGATGAAAAAAGAAGGCGCCAAGCGCAATTACGGGTCGGCCGGCGCCGGCGGCACCACCCATCTGGCAATGGAGAGCTTCAAGCAGGAAGGTGGCTTCGACATGCAGCACGTCCCCTACAAGGGCATCGCCCCGGCGATGCAGGACATTCTGGGCGGCAACATCGATGCGCTGTTTGCCGGCGCCACGGCGGCGATCCCGCACCTTAAGACCGGCAGGGTCAAGGTGCTCGGCATCTCCGGCGCCAAACGCGCCAAGGCCCTTCCCGATGTGCCGACATTTGCCGAAGCCGGTTATCCCAAAGTGCAGGCGAACTTCTACCTTGGCCTCGCCGCTCCCACCGGCACGCCACCCGCCGTCATCACCAAGATTGCCGCCGACATACGCCGCGCGGTTGCCGACAAGGCCTTCCTGGAGAAATTCGTCGAGCCCTACGGTTACGATCCGATCGGCGAAACGCCGCAACAGTTCGGCGACTTCCTCAAGCGCGATTCGGAGATGAACGCCAAGCGCATCAAGGCGCTCGGCATCAAGCTCGACCTGTAGCCCGCCGCAGCGGGTTACGCCCGGCGGGCTTAAGCGCGCAGCAACTCCAGCGGCGCGAAGCGCCCGCCCAGCACCCTTTGGGCCGGCAGGCGCCACCAGCGCTCCAGCACGGTGGCATACAGGTCACGAAAATCGACCGCGTGTGGCAAATTGCCATTGCCATCGAGCCGCGCCAGCGCAGGGGCTTGGCCGTACAGTCCACCGTTGACGCGGCCGCCGAACACAAACTGCGGCGCAGCGGTGCCGTGATCGGTGCCGTTGCTTTGATTCTCTTTGGGCCGGCGCCCGAATTCGGAATAGCTCATCACCAGCGTGTTGTTCCAGCGGCCGATTTCCTCAAGCGCGCTTTTGAGGGCGATCACGCCTTCGGCCAATTGCTTCATCAAATTCGCATGCGTGCCGGGCTGATTCTGATGCGTGTCAAAGCCGCCGAGGGTCACGCGCACGGCGGCGACGCCGGCCGGATTGGCGGCGATCTGCGCGGCGGTTTGAATCTGGTTGCCAAACGGTCCTTGCGGAAATTGCGTGCGAAATGCGTACCGGCTGTTGAGATTGGCCGCCGCCTCGACTATGTTGGTTTCCACCTTGAGCACGTGATCGAGCGCGGCACTGCGCGCGGGCTTCTTCATTTCACCATTCATGCCGCTGTCAATGAGCTTCGATTGCCGCACGAATTGATCCGGGTTGGCCAGCGCGACACTGCGCGGCGCACCGGCCATCGGCCCCATTTCGTTGCTGCCCAGCACCACGCCATCGGCGAGATAGCTGCGCGGAACCGGGCTGGCGGCGAAGGCGCGCGCGAGCCAGCCGTCGTGCAAAAACTCATTGGCGTTTGAAGCCGTGTCCCAAATTTCGATGGAGCGAAAGTGCGAGAGATTGGCATTCGGGTAACCAACGCCCTCCACCACTGCCATCTGACGCCCTTGCCAGAGCGGCAACAACGGCCCAAGCGCGGGATGCAACCCTGCGCGCTCGCTCAACTGCACCACCTCCTCACGCTTGATGCCGATGCGCGGGCGCAGCGTGGCGTAGGTGGCATCGGCAAACGGCACGACGGTGTTGAGGCCATCATTGGCGCCCTTGAGTTCGATCAAGATCAGGAGATTGCCGGGTGGTGCAGCCAAGGTCTGACTGCGCGCATTACCCCAAGTGAGCAGAGGTAGCGCCGCGCCCACACGCAAGCTTTGTTGCATCCATTCACGCCGGTTCATGACATGCCTCGCTTCCGCTTTTTGCTTGCTTCGCTTGCTTGTTTCACTTCTTCACTTCAATTGATACACCGGATCCAGCAGCAAGGCCTTGAGCAAGGCATGCGGCGTCAGCTCGGCGCCGAGCGGCGTGGCCGGCTCGGCCGGCAACACCGCGCGCTTGATTGCCGCATACGGTTGCCCTGCAAACTGCGCGAGGAACTTGCCACTGTCAAACTGAATACTCGCTGCGGCACGCGAGAAGCGCTCACGCCCTTCCTGACCCATGCGCCCGGCATTCTTGACCTGACCAAAGTCCTGGCGGCGCATCGACGGCTCCTGGTCCGATTTCATCATGGGCGCCGCCGCCATCATCGGCTGTTGCGGCACACCACCGGCCAGCTCGCGCATCTCGTCGACACGGAACATGCGCTCGACGAACTGCTTGCGCGCCAGCAGTGTGGTGCTGTTGATCCAGGCCTCACCACCGGGCCAGCCGCGCACATTGGGCGGTGCGAACAAATTCTGCCCCAGCCCTGCCGCGATCATCGCAAACGGCAGCGGGTCGGCATAGCTGATGCCAAACTGCCGCACCGTACCTGCCACCAGTTCCACCGGGCTTTTCACCAGCGCGGCGCGATGCTCGGGCGCATAAAAGCGTGGTGAAGTGAAGATGCTGCGCAAAGCCGTTTTGATGTCGTACCGGCTGGCGCGAAAAGCGTTGGCAACGCGCGTGATCTCGGCTTTGTTTGCAGCCATGGTCACGTCGGGCGACACGAGCTCTTGCCACATTTTCTTGATCACGAATTCTGCTGCCGCTGGTTGCGCCAGTAGAATATCGAGCACCGCATCCCCATCAAAATTGCCGCTGCGGCCAAACACAGTCTTGGTCTCGGCATCATGCTGCCCGGGGCGGAATTTGAAAGCCGCGTTGTCTTCCATATCCACGCCCCAGCCAGTGAAGGCACGCGCCGCCTCCTTGATGTCACGCTCGCTGTAATGGCCCTCGCCGAGGGTGAACAGCTCCATCACTTCACGCGCGAAATTTTCGTTGGGCTGGCCTTTGCGGTTAGTCGCCGAGTCGAGATAAATAATCATCGCCGGGTCTTTGGCGGCGGCGTGCAGCAGGTCGCCGAAATTGCCCAGCGCGTGCTGGCGCAGCAGCACATTCTGGCGGTACATCAGTTGCGGCGACTTCACTTTTTGCACGCTCGATACAAAGTGGTTGTGCCAAAACAGCGTCATGCGCTCGGTCAGTGGCGCAGGGGTTTGCAGAATCTGCGTCATCCACCACGTTTTGAGTTCGAAGTTGCGCAATGCCTCGCGCTGCTGAAACGCGCGGCGCTCTTCTTCGCTCAAGGTGCGCAGGCGCGCCGGGCGCTCCACCGTGTCATTGACCCACTCCGGCGCAGCAATGCGCAGCGGCGCGGCGGTGGACGAAGACAAAATGCGGTTGACCGCGTCTTCGCGCGTCAGGCCGGCAAACAGCCTGACGTCACTTTCGGGCGGCGTGAAGCCGGAGCGCGCAAGCAGATGACGGGCGTCGTCCAGGCCCAGTACAGCGGCATGCGCAGTACTGGCGAGCAGCGCCGCAATCAGCCCGGCGAGGCCGAATGCAAATGCGAGGCGTTGCAACATGACGAAATCATCCTTTGGATGGGTCGCGATAAATATCGCGGCCATGGTTACGGATTTGCTCACGCAGTGCGCGCCGCTCGTCAGGCGTCATGCGCTGCCCCTGCTGACCACCTTGGGCGTTGCCTTGCTGCCCACCTTGTTGGCCGCCCTGCTGCTGATTGCGCTCGATCTGTTCGCGGCGTTGTTGCTGACGCTCGGCGCGTCGCTCTTCGACGTTGCGCCCACTGCCCTGGCCGCCTTGCGCTCCTTGTGCACCTTGGCCCCCTTGGCCTGCATGGCCACCTGGCCCGCCATGGCGCGGCTGCGCCCACACCGCTTGCGTGGCAGCGAGCAAACTCAGGCAAATAATCAAGACGGAGCGTTTCATGATGGCCAGTTAACGGCGTGGCGAAACAGGAGTTGACGCATCATACGGTTTCACTCCTGTTCAAGTGGTAAAAAGTTGTAACCCTGCGCACTTTTTCACGCACTATCCCGGCGCGCCTCGCGCTGGGACTCGCTTTGTGCGCCACACTGCGTCTCTCCGCTGTGCCTCTCTCCGGATGCTTTGAGGAGTTTCGCGCCTCACTCTACAATTCGGCCATGCACACCGAAACCTACGACACCATCATCATCGGCGGCGGCAGCGCTGGCTGCGTGCTTGCCAACCGCCTCTCCAAAGACCCCGCGCACAAGGTCTTACTGGTCGAAGCGGGCGGCAAGGATGACTGGATCTGGATTCATATCCCGGTCGGCTACCTTTACTGCATCGGCAATCCGCGCACCGACTGGATGTACCGCACCAGCAAAGACCCCGGCCTCAACGGCCGCGACATCCACTATGCGCGCGGCCTCGGGCTGGGCGGCTGCTCCCTGATCAACGCCATGGTCTACATGCGCGGCCAGGCGCGCGACTACAACGAGTGGGCGCAATTGACCGGTGACTCCTCGTGGAACTGGGACAGCGTGCTGCCGCACTTTCGCGCCCATGAAGACCACTATCGCGGTGCCAGTGAGTTTCACGGTGCAGGCGGCGAACTGCGCGTCGAAGAGCAGCGCTTGTCCTGGGACATCCTCGACCGTTTTGCGGAAGCAGCCAATCAGGCCGGCATCCCCAAAACCGATGACTTCAATCGCGGCAACAACGAAGGCACCGGCAAATTTCAGGTCACGCAAAAAACCGGTGTGCGCTGGCACGCCGGCAAAGCATTTTTGCAAGGCGCGATTGAAGCGCTGCGCCCCAACCTGCGCATCGTTCGCAACTCGCGCGCCACCCGCCTGCTGTTTGAAGGCAAACGTTGCACCGGCGTGGAAATCCTCAGCCAGCATTACAAAGACACGGTGAAATGGCAAGCCCTCGCGCGCCGTGAAACCATTGTCTCGACGGGTTCCATCGGCACACCGCAACTGTTGCAACTCTCCGGCGTCGGCCCCGCAGCTTTGTTGCAACAACACCAGATCCCGGTGGTGCACGCGCTCGAAGGCGTCGGCACCAACCTGCAAGACCATCTGCAACTGCGCATGGCCTACAAGGTGCAGGGTATCCAAACCCTCAACACCATGGCCAACAGCCTGTGGGGCAAGGCCAAGATGGGATTGGAGTACGCCTTTAAGCGCACCGGACCGCTCACCATGGCACCGTCGCAGCTCGGCGTCTTCACGCACTCCTCGAACGAACACGCGACGCCCAATCTCGAATACCACGTGCAACCGCTCTCGCTCGACAAATTCGGCGACCCGCTGCATTCCTTTCCCGCCTTCACGGCGTCCGTCGCCAATCTGCGCCCTACGTCGCGCGGCCACGTGCGCATCCAGAGCGCGCGGTTTGAGGACAAGCCGGAAATCCACTGCGCCTATCTCTCCACACCGGAAGACCGCAAAGTCGCAGCCGATTCGCTCAGGCTCTCGCGCCGCATCGCCGCCATGCCCGCGCTCGCGCCCTACTCCCCCGATGAGTTCCTGCCCGGCCCGCAGTATCAAACCGATGAAGAACTCGCGGTCGCCGCCGGCAACATCGGCACCACGATCTTTCATCCGGTCGGCACCTGCAAGATGGGGCGTGCCGATGACGCATTCGCCGTAGTCGATGCGCAGTTGCGCGTACGAGGATTGCAAGGCCTGCGCGTGGTCGATGCCTCCATCATGCCGACGATCACCTCGGGCAACACTGCGGCACCGACCATGATGATCGCGGAGAAAGCGGCGGCGATGATGTTGGCGGAGCGGCGCTGAGAAAGTCGCAGGCAGGTCGTCAAAAAGCCGCCAAATTACCAGTCTTCAAGAACACCATGCAAATCACGTCCATCCCCTTCGGCACCACGGACTGGTCCACCATCGTACCCACCGAACACAAAGGCGAGCGCGGCGTGGCGATCTGGCGCACGCAACAATTCGACACGATCCGCGTGCGCATGGTCGAATACACGCCGGGCTATCTGGCCGATCACTGGTGCGTGAAGGGTCACATCTTGCTCTGCATGGAGGGCGAGTTACACACCGAGCTCGAAGACGGTCGCACCTTTGTGCTCAAGCCCGGCATGAGCTATCAGGTGGCCGACAACGCCGAGCCGCATCGCTCTTCCACTGCGGTGGGTGCCAAGCTGTTTATCGTCGATTGAGCCGCCCACAGGCGCTCGCACCAAGCGTTTCACGGCGTGTACGATGGAAACCCTTGACTACCAACGGTTTGCGGATGTCGATCGGTTTGAAATAAGGATGGCACACTCAACTCGTTGCCAAGTGATGAGAGAGTTCAATTGGAAAGTCTAGCGTTCGGCATCTTCGCAGGTGTGTTCGGCATGGCCTATTTCAGCTATGGGAAGAAACAGGCCAAACTCTCCGCCATGCTCTCGGGCGTGGCGCTCTGTATCTACCCTTACTTCTTCGACAGCCTGCTCTGGTTGAGCGTGGTGGGTGCGGCGCTGCTGATTGCACCGCTCATGGTCGAGTATTGAAGCGGGCGGCGTCCGCTATTCAGGTTTGACGCCAGCTGCTTTGATGATCTCGGCGTTGGTAGCGAGTTCATCGCGGACCAGCGCATCGAACTGTTCAGCACTCAGCGGCATGGCCTCAGCGCCGAGAGTTGCAAAGCGTTCGCGCACATCCTGCGCCTGCATTGCCCTGAGCGTGGCCTGGTTGATTTTGGTCACGATGTCACGCGGCGTTTTGGATGAGACCAGCATGCCGACCCAGAACAGGTAGTCCGATTTGGCGACGCCGGCTTCAGCCAAAGTCGGCACATCGGGCAATAGCGCAGAGCGACGCGTCGTGCCTACAGCGAGCGCGGCCAGCTTGCCGGCCTTGATCATCGGCAGCGCCGACACCAGCGGCGCGAAGAAATAGTCGACGCGCCCGGCGACGGTTTCGGTGATGGCTTCGGGCGAGCCTTTGTAGGGTACGTGCACGGCGTTGATGCCGGTGGCGATGCGGAATTTTTCGGCGTTCATGTAGGTGGCGGTGCCGATCCCGACCGACGCGTAGTTGAGCTGGCCCGGCCTGGCGCGCGCTGCATCGATCACGTCTTTCACGCTTTTGTAGTTCCCTGCGACCGCAGTCACCAACACATTGGGCACGACGGCCAGCGGCGTGACGCCAGCAAAGTCGCGCAGCGCGTCATAGGGCAGCTTGCTGATCAGCGGGGTCACGGTGTGCGCCGCCGTGTAGATGAACAGGCTGTGACCATCGGCAGGGGCAGCCAGAATGTTTTGCGCGGCAATCGTGCCGGACGCGCCGACGCGGTTTTCCATCACCACCGGCACGCCAAACTCGGCCTGCAGCTTTTCGGCGACGGCACGGCCGATGATGTCGGAGGCGCTACCGGCCGACGCGCCTGAGACCAGGCGCACGGTCTTGCCGGGTATCGGAAAGGTCTGCGCCACTGCGAGCGCAGGTGCGCTCAGCAGCGCGGCGATGCAGAACGTACGAGATAGACGGCACATGTGCGGGCTCCGTGAAAATGGCGTTGGGGTTGGCGTTGTTCGCTATTGGCGCGGCAGCCCAAGCTGCTGCGCCATCCAGTCCGCGCTGCGATGGCGGTAGCGATAAGGCCGGTTGTTGGCGATGTGATTGCCGTCTTCGACGATCAGCACTTCAGTGGGCCCGCTCGCTTCGTCGCCCATGCGCTGGGTATCCTGCCAGGGAATCAGGCGGTCAAGCTTGCCGGTGACCAGAAACAGCGGGCAGGTGATCTGCTGCGCGATGCCACCCTTGAGCGTGAGCGTGCGGCTGTGTTCGCGCGCTTCGTCCTGGGTCTTCAAATGGCTGCGCACACGAAACGCCTCCCGCGTCAATTCGGGCAGCTTGTCCCATGTATCACTGAAGTCATAGGGGCCGGCCAGGCCGATGCAGGCCTTGATGCGCTTCTCGAATGCCGCAGCGCGCGGTGCGTAGTAGCCACCCAGGCTCACGCCCCACAGGCCGATGCGCGTGGTGTCCACGTCGGTGCGCTGCACGGCCCAATCGACCATCGCCTTGACCGCTACTTCGTAGTCACCGCGAATCGGAAAATCGTATTCCGCTTCGCCCTGCCCTGGCCCATCCACCATCAGCGTGGCCATGCCGCGCGCGAGGAAGGGGCCTTCGTAGGCATCGAGTTCTTCTTTGGCCGAGTCCAGGCCCGGTACCATGATGAGCAGGGGTGGCCGGGCATCGCTGGCGGGCACTGCGCCAGTGTGCATCGCAGCCGGCTGCGACGCGCCGCTCTGAACACCACCGATTGGCAGCGAACCCGCTGCCGGCAAACGCAGGAAACCGGCCAATGTGCCGCCCTGATAGGGAATTTCGACGCGCACCGCCGGCGGGCGCATCAGCGGCAATGCAAGTTGTTTGCAAGCCACTGCCTTCAAGTGCGCCGCGCGCATCTCGGCCACATCATGCACGGCGAGAAACTTGGCGAAGTGATAGTAGACCGCAGCGCGCGACAGGTGGTCGGCCGCGCTTAACTGGTAGCCGCCGCCGAGCGCCTCATGCCCGAGTGCTTCGTGCACAGCAGCGCGTTTGCACCAGGCCCCGCACCACTCTTCCCAGTGCACGATGCTGCTGGTGACGTCGTGGAAATCGGTCAGGATGACGCCGTTGGAAACAAAGCGCGGCCCCCAATGGGAGATCGCGGAAACAATGCGTTGGTCTTGGCTCATGATGCGGTCAGTGACGGTGGAGGGCAGGTGATGTGATGGTGCGCGTCAAATGCCCAGACCGGGCAGCATCTGCGCAGGATAGCGTGTTCCCGCGCCGCTGCCGGGTGCAAAAATCGCTTCGAGCGCGCGGCAATCCTCCACCTTGAGATGCAGTTGCACCGCGGCCGCACTTTGTTCAATATAGGCCACGCGCTGGGTGCCGGTAAGCGGCACGATGTCCTCACCCTGCGCCAGCACCCAGGCCAGCGCCAGTTGTGCGTTGGTGACGCCGAGGCGTTTCGCGATCACTTCCATTTGCGCTACCAGCGCCAGATTGCGCGCCAGGTTGTCTCCCTGAAAGCGCGGGTGAATGCGGCGCCTGTCTTCAGGCGCGAGATCATCAAACTGACGGATGCTGCCGGTCAACAGGCCGCGGCCGAGCGGTGAGTAAGCGACAAAGCCGATGCCCAAACGCCGGCAGGCAGGAATCACCGCCGCTTCGGCATCGCGCGCCCACAGCGAGTATTCGGTTTGCACAGCCGTGAGCGGATGCACGCGATGCGCGCGCTCCAGCGTGGCAACGCCAGCCTCGCAAATACCGAGGGCACGCACCTTGCCTTGCTCGACCAGGCGTGACATCGCACCAAAGGTCTCTTCCACTGGCACCTTGGGATCCACCCGGTGCAGGTAGTACAAATCGATGCAGTCCGTGGCAAGCCGCTTGAGGCTGGCCTCGCAACAGGCGATGACATACGCGGGGCGCGCATCGGTCGCCTTGCTGCCGTCGGGCAGCGTGAGGTTGCCAAACTTTGAGGTGATGATGACCTGCCCGCGTACAGATCGCAGCGCCGCGCCTAGCCACTCTTCGTGCAGGCCGTTCCAGTAGGCGTCGGAGCTGTCGAAGAAATTGACACCAAGTTCGAGAGCGCGCGCGATCACCTGGTTGAACTGTGCGCGGCCCGCAGCGCTGAAATCGCTCGCCCCCATGCTGTGGCCGAGCGCGATGGCAGACACCGCGAGGCGGGCCGGATTGGCAGGTGCGCCGAGTTGGCGCGGCTGGAGCAAACTGGACACTACTTGGACGCCAGCCGCAGCGATCTCTGCGCAAGCGCGCCGGCGGGTGCCAACAGCAGCGAGAAAAAACTTGATAGCCGAATTATGGGAAAGCCTTGGCAGGAGCGGGTTTACCGGGGATGTCCGGCAAGAGCCTTGGTGGGTGCGGCTGACAGGCCGGATGGGGGTGGATTCGGCAGCGCGGCTGGGCTTGCGGTGCGCGATAGGTCTTCGTCTTCGCGCAAGGTGCGCGCAAACTGGTCGCGCAATTCGTTCGACGCCAACACGTGAGCGTCGGGGTCGTTGCGGTGCACTTCGTAGAGCCGCGCCACCACCTCGCGGTCGTGCTCAGCAAAGCTGCGCACTGCGCGCCGCGCCTGTTGCGCGCTGCCGGTGGCGGCGCTTAACGCCATTTCGCCCAAGGCAAGCGCTGACTGAAACGTCTCACGCTCAATGAAGTCAACGCCGAGATCGCGCAGGGTGAACAGGTGGCGCATGTCGCGCGCGCGCGCCACGATGCGCAGTCCGGGAAAGTGCTTGCGCACGGTGCGCGCCAGCAACGTGGTGGCATCCGCATCGTCAAGCGCGAGCACAATCAGGCTGGCAGACGCCGCACCGGCAGATTCGAGCAAATCGAGGCGGGTGGCGTCGCCGTAGAACACCCGGAAACCGAAGCGACGCGACTGCTCGACATGATCGGGGTCGTCATCAAGAATCGTAGGCTCGCAACCGCTCGCATGCAGCAGACGCGCCACCACCTGTCCCACCCGTCCCAGCCCGGCCACGATCACCTTGCTGCGCTCCGGCGTGTCATGCTGCGTGGGCGCATCCGCCGGCGCGAGATGCGGTGTCAACCAACGGTCGTAGGCGAGCAGAATGAAGGGTGTCGCCAGCATCGACAGCGCGACCGCCAGCGTCAGGGCGTGGGCGTGGGCCTCGGGCAAGGCACCGCGCGCCACGCCCAGCCCGAGCAGAACGAAGGCGAACTCGCCGCCCTGTGCAAGCAGGACGATAAACAGTGGCCGCTCGCCTGCCGGGATGCGCGCTACTTTGGCGATCACCCAGAGCACGCCACCCTTGATGGCGAACAACGCGAGGATCAGCGCGGCGATCACAGCGGGCTGCGACCAGAGCAGCAAGAAATTGACACTCATGCCGACCGAAATGAAGAACAGGCCGAGCAATAGACCCTTGAAGGGTTCGATTGCCGCTTCAATTTCGTGACGGTACTCGGACTCGGCCAGCAGCACGCCGGCAAGGAAGGTGCCAAGCGCCATCGACAGGCCCGCCTGCTCGAAGCCCCAGGCGATGCCGATCACCAGCAAGAGGGCGAACGCGGTGAAGATTTCGCGCTGGCGCGTGCGTGCGATGTGGCGGAACACGGGGCGCACCAAATAGTGGCCGCCGAGAAGCGTGGCGGCGATCACGGCAACAGCGAAGCCAAAGCCGTGCGCCGCAGGAGCAGATTGCACTACCGCCTGCAAGCCCTCTTGCGCACCGGACTGCACGGCAACCGTGCCGAGCAGCGGCAACAGGGCCAGCATCGGGATCACCGCCAGGTCCTGAAACAGCAGAATCGAAAACGCCGATTGCCCGCCCTGGGTGTGCATGCCGCCGCGTTCGGTCAGGGGCTGCAATGCAAGCGCGGTCGACGAGAGCGCGAGCGCCATGCCGGCCACAATGCCGGTGCGGTAATCAATTCCGATCACCCATGCTGCCAGGGTAATGAGCGCAATCGAGCCGAGCACCTGTGCCATGCCCAGACTAAACAGGCGCACGCGCATGCTCCACAGACGCTTTGGTTCGAGTTCAAGCCCGATCACAAACAGCAGAAACACGACGCCGAGTTCGGCAAAGCCGCGCACGTCTTCAATCTGACTGATGAGTTTGAAGCCCATCGGGCCGATTGCAATGCCAGCCAGCAGATAACCCGCCACCGAGCCCAAGCCAAGGCGGTGCGAGATCACGACGGCAAGCACTGCAGCGCCGAGGAAGATGATCCCCTGCACCATGAAGGCGTTGCCGTGTTCCATCAACGAAACCCGTGTTGTTCAAGACGCGGCAGAGCGAGATAGTCGAGGGTTTGCATCTCCTCGATGCGGCTCACGGTGCGCGCGAATTCATTGACCAGCACACCCGAGGTGTAGAGCTGGTCCGCTGGTACGTCAGCAGACAGAATCATCTTCACGCGCGCGTCGTACATCACATCAATCAGCCAGGTGAAGCGGCGCGACTCGGCGGCCTGGCGCGGCCCCATCGCCGGAATATTGGCAACCATGATGGTGTGAAAGCGTTTGGCGAGGTCAACGTAATCGGTGTACGAGCGCGGCCCGCCGCAGATCTGCTTGAAGTCGAACCAGACAATGCCACCAGCACGGCGGATATAGGGAATCTCGCGGCCTTCGACATCGAGCGTCTGCGTTTCGTCCTCAACCTCCGCGATGCGTTCAAACTCGGCGGCGAGCGCGCCGTCGGTCTCCGGCGTAACCGGCGTGTGAAACACCTTCGCGGTTTCCAGTGCACGGCGGCGGTAATCGACGCCGGCATCGACATTGATCACATCGAGACGTTCTTTGATGAGTTCAATCGCAGGGATGAACTGCGCGCGCTGCAAGCCGTCCTTGAACAGCAGGTCGGGGTGATAGTTGGAAGTCATGCACAACATGACGCGGTTGTCGAACAGATGGTGCAGCAAGCGCGCGAGGAGCATCGCGTCGGCAATATCGTTGACGTGGAATTCGTCAAAGCAGATCAGGCGGTAGTTGCCGGCGATATCCAGTGCCACTTGCTGCAACGGGTCTTCGGTGCCCTTGAGTTCGTCGAG
>JANPAR010000223.1:0-5199 GCA_031430015.1 Burkholderiales bacterium | reverse complement strand
CGGTCGTTGTAGACCCAGTCCTTGTTACCGGTGTTGTAAGGGGGGTCTATGTAAATGACGCGGATGCGATGCGCGTGCGTTGCCTTGAGCAGGCGAAGCGAGTCGAAGTTGTCGCCCTCAATAATCAGGTTGCGATATGGGCCAAGCCCGCCACAGGACAATTCCGGGACCAGCCGTGGCAACACCACATTGGCATTGAGCGCCTGATCGCGGTCGATAGCGCTCGCTTCCCAGTACAAACCAAGCTTCTGACGGGTGAGGTGCTCAACCAACAGGCGCTTGAGTTGCTGCGAGTTGAGTCCTTCAAGCTGGGCAATAAGATTGGCTGGGGTGTCGCTCACGTTTTTGTTTTCGCGCTAATGCTGTTCGTCGCTCGCCAAATGGCGAACTTGGATTATTCCACGCTCAGACCGGTTCCTGTCCATCCCTTGGACAGCAGGGGAATGCTTCGAACGGGTCACGCTAACGGAGGGCGGTAGAATTCGGTCAAGTGTTAATTCAAGGTACCGCCCGTGACCCACCGCATCGCCCCCTCGATCCTCTCTGCCGACTTCGCGCGCCTCGGCGAAGAAGTGCGTAACGTGCTCGCGGCCGGCGCGGACGTGATTCACTTCGATGTGATGGACAACCATTACGTACCCAACCTTACCTTTGGGCCGATGATTTGCGAGGCGGTCAAGCCGTATGCGCGTGTTGGTGGTGAGGCCGGCGGCAACACGAGTGGCGCGCGCGCGCCGATTGACGTGCATCTGATGGTGTCACCAGTGGATCGCATCGTGCCGGATTTTGCCAAGGCCGGTGCCGACATCATCAGCTTTCACCCGGAAGCGTCTGGTCATGTCGATCGCACGCTCGGGTTGATTCGCGAATCCGGTTGCAAGGCCGGGCTGGTGTTTAACCCCGGCACGCCGCTGCACTATCTTGATCACGTGATGGACAAGCTTGATCTCATCCTCATCATGTCGGTCAATCCCGGTTTTGGCGGGCAAAAATTCATCCCCGAAGCGCTGAAAAAAATCGCTGCGGTGCGCGCGCGCATCGATGCACACCGCGCGGCGGGCGGGCAGGAGGTCTGGCTCGAAGTTGATGGCGGCGTGAAGACCGACAACATTCGCGCGATCGCGCAGGCGGGGGCCGACACCTTTGTGGCCGGCTCGGCGATCTTCGGACAGGCGGACTATCGGGCGGTCATCACCGCCATGCGCGCCGAACTGGCACGCGGCTAGATCCCGTTAGGCGAAGGCCGGACGCGGACAGGCACTCACCCGTGCCCGGCGCGGCGCTTTGCCAGTGGTGGGAGGGCAACCGTGCAGCGGTGCCAGACCTGCGTGGGCCAGGCCGGTATCGAACAACGGCCATAGCAACACGGCCAGTAATTGAATCTCGCGATTGAGCGTACCGCGTGCGAGTGACAGCACTGCGCTCGCGTAGACCGGGTCGCGCAGGACGCGATCCGCGTCAATCATCTGGCCGCGCCGCGCTTCCATCCGGTTTTGCAGCATGCCGAGCAGCATCTTGGTATAGGCAGTGACCATGACATGAACTCCTGGTGGCCGCTGCGCGCAGAGCATGGCGCAGCGTGGAATCATGCTAGGCCGCGTGCGCCGCGCCAGGTGCATCGAATAGGGGGCAGTTTGTCCTGCTATTCCGGCGGCGCTCAAGATCGCGTCCACATCCCGGATGCATCTGGGTGCACCATTCAAATATGAACCAGGCACCACGCTGGAAGCAGCTTGCACCAATGGTTTACAGGGTGATGCCGCGAAGAGTCGCATGGGTCAAGGCTTCTGGCATGGTTGACGTGCAGCTTTACTATTTGTATTCTGTATACAGTAAATGAACGCTTCCCAGCGCGCTTCCCTCATTGCCCTTGCGATTTCATGCTCCCTCTGCGTCTGATTCGGCCCCAAATTGATCTGTCTCCCGATCTCGTGGAGCAGGTGCGAACGCTCTTGCTTGACGCCATGTGCGACGGCACGCTGGTCCCTGGTACGCGGCTGCGGCAGGAGGAATTGGCGGAGTGGTTTGATGTGTCGCGCCAGCCGGTACTGCAAGCGTTGCACCTGCTCAAGCGCGACGGATTCGTAACCGATAGCGGACGGCGCGGCCTGATGGTGGCGCCGCTCGACAGCGAGATGATTGTGCGCATTTACGAGGTGCGGTCCGTACTCGATGGATTGGCGGCACGGCTCGCGGCGGGACGCGCCTGCGAAATTGACTGCAATTTGATCTATGACGGACGCAAAGCCGCTTCCGGCAAGAGCCTGCACCGCATGATCGACGCCGACATGGCCTTTCATCATGCGCTCTATGATGCCTCCGGCAACGATTTCATTGCCGAGAGTGCGGAAAGCCACTGGATGCACATTCGCCGCGCCATGGGAGCAGTGCTGCAGGAAACCGGCGCCCGCAGCACGGTCTGGGACGAGCATGAAGCGATCCTTGATGCGGTGCAGCGCGGCCAGGCGGTCCGCGCCGAACGGCTGGCGCGTGCGCACGGTGCAGAGGCTGGCGGCAAACTCGCGGCGCGACTCGACAAATTGGCCAAACTCGCCAAATCGGCCTAGGCCACGACATTGAATGTATCCACGAAAGGAGAACCACATGAAACTCACTGCCGCCCAACTCGAACAGTTCGACCGCGAAGGCTATCTGTTCTTCCCCAGCCTGTTCAAACCCGATGAAATCAAACGCCTTGCCGATGCAGTGCCGGGCATCTATGCCCAGCAGCGGCCCGAGAACGTGCGCGAAAAAACCGGCGGCGTGGTGCGCACCAATTTCGCGGCACATATGTACAACGATTTGTACGCCCGCCTGGCGCGCCACCCGCGCATGGTCGATCCGATCAAGCAGTTGTTTGACGAAGACGTCTACATGCACCAGTTCAAGATCAACGGCAAGATGGCCTTTGACGGCGATGTGTGGCAGTGGCACCAGGACTACGGCACTTGGATGAACGACGACCAGATGCCGAGCGCGCGCGCGATGAACGTGGCGATTTTTCTCGACGACACCAACGAATTCAACGGCCCGCTGATGTTCATCCCCGGCAGCCACAAGGCGGGTGTGCTCGACGCCGGCCACGACACCTCGACCACCAGCTATCCGCTGTGGACCATCAACAACCAGAACATCAAGGAGATGGTGGAAAAAGCCGGTGGCCTCAAGGGCGGCATCGTCGCACCCAAAGGCCCGCCGGGGTCGATGATCCTGTTTCACGGCTGTCTGGTCCATGCCTCGACTTCGAATCTTTCGCCGTGGAACCGCGTCAACGTCTACCTGTCGCTGTGCGCGGTGTCGAACCACATCCGCCGCTTCAAACGTCCTGGCTACATTGCGCACCGGCAGTTTGACGCGATCCAGTGTCTGCCCGACGATTGCCTGTTGAAGGACTATCCGGTGGCGACGCCGTGGAAGAACGGCACGCCCGCCGATGAATTGCGCGGCATGAGCGACGCCCCGATGAAAGAGGCAGCCTGACATGAATCTCTATGCAAAATTATTGAAGCGCCAGGCCGACGGCAAACCGGTGCGCATTGGCCTGATCGGTGCCGGTAAATTTGGCTCGATGTATCTGGCGCAGGTGCCCAGGACCCCGGGTGTGCATCTGGTCGGCATCGCCGATTTGTCACCGGCCAACGCGCAGGCCAATCTGGCGCGTGTCGGCTGGAAGAACGAGCAGTCGGCCGCTACCTCGTTTGAAGATGCCATTGCCAAGGGCAACACCTTTGTCACCGACAACTGGGAAGCACTGGTCAAACACCCCGAGATCGAAATCATCGTCGAGTGCACCGGCAACCCGGTGGCAGCGGTGGATCACATCCTCGCGGCATTCAAGTACGGCAAGCATGTCGTCAATGTCACCGTCGAGGCCGATGCATTTTGCGGCCCGTTGCTCGCGCAAAAAGCCGCGCAAGCCGGCGTGGTCTACAGCCTCGCCTATGGCGACCAGCCTGCGCTCATTTGCGATCTGGTCGACTGGGCACGCGCAGCGGGATTCTCCGTGGTCGCCGCCGGACGCGGCCACAAGTGGCTGCCGCACTTTTCCGAATCTACCCCCGAGACGGTGTGGGGCCACTATGGCCTCTCGCCCGAGACCGCGCGCATCGGTGGCCTCAATCCGAAAATGTTCAATTCCTTCCTCGACGGCTCCAAGCCCTCGATTGAAAGCACGGCGGTGTGCAACGCCACCGGCCTGATCGCGCCCCCCGACGGCCTGCTCTATCCGCCCGCGTCGGTCGATGACATTCCTTTCGTGTGCCGGCCCATCTCTGAGGGCGGTGTGTTGCATCAGAAGGGCCAGGTCGAAGTGATCTCCTCGCTCGAAAAAGACGGCCGCGTGATTCCCTACGACATTCGCTTCGGCGTCTTCGTGGTATTCGAAGGCGAGACCGAATACGTGCGCAACTGCTTCAAGGAATACATGGTACGCACCGATCCATCGGGCCGCTACGCCTGCCTCTACAAGCGCTGGCACTTGATTGGCCTTGAGGTCGGCATCTCGGTGGCGAGCGTCGCGGTGCGCGGTGAATCGACCGGCGCGGCCATCGGCTGGAACGCCGACGTGGTCGCGACCGCCAAGCGCGATTTGAAACCCGGCGAAATGCTCGACGGCGAAGGCGGCTACACGGTTTGGGGCAAGTTGTTCCAGGCGCAAAAATCACGCGCCCTCAACAAAAATGAGGGTGGCTTGCCACTCGGGCTCGCCCACGAAGTCAAGGTGATCCGCCCCGTCAAAAAAGGCCAAAGCCTGACTTGGGCTGATGTGGCGATGGATGAAAACCTGCCCGCTTATAAAATCCGCCGCGAGATGGAATCCGTTTTTGCACCGCAACTTAAAAAGGCCGCGTAGTCATCCATGAAAAATCCTCCCAAGGCGTTGGTATTTGACGTGTTCGGTACCTGCGTCGATTGGCGCGGCTCGATCATCAGCGAGGGCCGCGCCCTCAACAAGACGCGCGGCTGGAGCATTGACTGGGAAGGCCTCGTCGATGCCTGGCGCGGCGCTTATCAGCCCAACATGAGCAAAGTGCGCAAGGGCGAACTGCCGTGGACGATGCTCGATCAGTTGCATCTGATGGCATTGAAGTCCTTGCTGCCAACATTTCTCGGGGGCACACCGCGCAAAGCCTTGGTGGCAGAGGATCTCGCGCATATCAATACGATGTGGCATCGCCTGCATGGCTGGCCTGATGCGCC
>JANPAR010000222.1:0-6624 GCA_031430015.1 Burkholderiales bacterium | reverse complement strand
CGGCCACCGATGCGCCGTGCGCTTCGCACGCGGCTACCACTTGGGCTTTGAATTCGTCGCTATGGCGGCGCTTCCTGCGCCCTCTGCCTGCACTGCTCTGTGCTCGCTCCATCTCGATGGTGTCCACTTTCTTCATGGTGGTCACTTTCGCCTTCCCACGCTACTCTGGCAAGGTGGGTTCGCCGGACGCTTACACGAATACGGCCTGCGCGGCGGCGAGTGGCGCATGCGCGGCGGCTCTTCGGCTGACTCCGTCATCATCGCGTCCGAACCCTTGACGAGCGACACCTCAAGCTGGGTGGAAGTGCCTGAGTACGGCATGATCGTCGCCGATACGTCGAGCGGCCGGCCGGATTTGCAGACGCATTTGTTGGGCTGAGCGGGCCGGAGCGGCCTGCGTGCCAATTCTCGGGCACGATCAACTCGCGTACAACACCTGCTCCGCGAGTGCAGCTTCGAGCGCCGCCGTATTGGCGGCAGCCAGGCGCGCCAGATTGACCAGCCGCGTAAGCGTGACGTTGGTATGCGCCATTGCACGCAGCAGAGCCCCATGCACGGCCGCTTGCAGGCGCAGCGCGGCCGGCGTTGCGCCTTCGTACAGCGCAAGAAACTGCGCGCGCGTCAGCATCAGCAGCACACTGTTTTCACAGGTGCGCGCACGCGCGGCATGACGGCTGCCATCCACCAGGCTACGATGGCCGATCAGGTGGCCTGGCCCCAGTACTGCGAGGCGGCGCAGATGGGTGGGTTGCGCAGATGGCACCGTGTCGGTTGAGCGCAATGCCGTTACCGGTGCGGAAATTTCAACCGCGCCGCGCACCGTGATGTAGAGCGCATCCGCCTCATTCCCTTCCTGAAACAGGCTGGTACCGCGCGGCAACTCGTTCACATCTGCGAAGTCCGCAATCTCATCAATTTCGTCCGCTTCCCAGCCGTGGAACACCGGCAGGACCGACAGGAAGCGGCGGTAGTCGAAGCTGCATGGTTCCCTATGCGCGCGCGGATGCGCGGCGCCCGCATGTTGTTCCGCGCTCCACGGCGCATCTTCTGGCGCAGGGTGGGAAAGGATCTGCGAGTTGAGCGCAGACAGCTTGGCGCACAGGTTGAGCGTGACCGCGCGCTGGATCGCCAGCGCTGCCGGGCTGCGGCGTGCGACCAGCACACGGAAGTCGTCGCGCCCGATAAACAGGCCATCGATGGCCGAGCGCGCAGTGATGGTGGAGCTACAGAGGCTGTGTTCCAGCAAGGCCATTTCGCCGATCACGCCGCCTGCGCCGGCTTCAGCAATGATGAGTGCATCGCCGCCCGGCAGATACACAGAGGCTTCGGCTTCTCCCAAGCGTAAAAAGAACGCGCCACGCGTTGGCGCGCCCT
The DNA here is from genome assembly GCA_031430015.1 of Burkholderiales bacterium. GTDB lineage: Bacteria > Pseudomonadota > Gammaproteobacteria > Burkholderiales > JAEUOS01 > CANJDH01. The sequence continues at coordinate 5,250 of JANPAR010000222.1, read as the reverse complement.
GGCGCACCAGCACCGCACCACGCACGAACGCCACCGGCTGCGCGATGGCGAGCAGTTCTTCACGCGCCACGCCATCAAGAGTGTCGAGCAGCGGTGCGGCGGGTGGCGTGGCGTGGGGCTGCATGTTGTGGACTTGATGCCGTGGTGGTGCGGTGGCGTGGGTTGAGTGTAATCCGGCTGAGCCGCCGGCTGGAACTACACAAGCACACGACGCGGAATGTGGTTTGGGATTCGGCGGGAGATTCGGCAATAATTCCACGTATGCTGACAGCACGCGAATTTCCAATGATGTCCATGCGGCGGCCCGGTGCCAAACTGTTATTGATTGCCATCGCTCTGCTCAAGCACGACGAAATGATGAGGCCGCAATGAGGCTTTTGCACAAAAATGGAAAACACGATAGACCGGAAACCCTTGGTGGGAGCGGATAAATCGGCATATTCAGTTGGAAATCGTTGGTGGGAGCGGCTTTCACGGCATCGGCATGTTCAATTTTTACGCCACCAGCCAACGCCATGCCACCCAATGAGGAGACGCGCGTGAAGAGTTTGATCGCGCAAGTGGCTGCACGTGAAGGCACCGTTTTCATTCGCAACGGACGCGAATACACCGCCGCCGACGCCGCCGAATTTCTGCGCCACAAGTGCGGCGGGCGCCTCAACGATTACGTTGATGCGGAAAAACTCGTCATATCCTGCGCCGCGCACTCCTCGACCAGCGCCGAGGTTTACCGGATTCGGCTCGCCGGTGCGGCTGAAGCGCGGCCCAGCGTGGAAGTGCTTGGGCGTTGGCTGGCGGCGTTGCCGAAGCGGTAGGCAGCAGCGACGGCTGCCGGGGCTTGGCACCAGAAAGGACGCTCAATTGCCTGCTCTTTCCGTTCCATCGGCTTTAGCAATGTTTTTCTCATACATTTTGATGATGACGGGGCCACCGCACCCGACTAAGATGGAATAGGCCGTACCTGTAAATCCCCTTTATTTCGTAACTGTCGACGTGCGTGCGTAAGCGTAAGCGTTTAGTTCGCTGCCGCTTGGTTCTCGTTTATGGATTGGCATTTTTCGGTAGATGCTGGGTTGCTTGTTTTGCCTCGCGCCGGTGATACTTGTACTATTCCTGCTCACCCCGGGGTTGATCGTATTTTGAGATCCAAAATGTCGAGACCAAACAGGAAATGAGCGAAAGAGTTTTGACTGAACGGGGGGAAGCAATGAAACGGAATCTACGAAAGTATCTTGCGATTGGGGTTCTTGCTGTCGCTTCAAGTGGGACTGCGTGGGCTGCTGAACCACCATGCCCGGACGGACGCTATCAAGGGCGGGCAGCGCCGGGTCAAGCGCGCTACCACAAAGACCATTACGTCTGGGCGGTGACGCGCGAATTCGCCAAGCGTTTTTGCATGCCGGAAGAATATATCGTCGAGGATCTCAAGGGTGCTGAGGCAATTACCTACCGGCATAAACCGGGCGACGAAGAAATATGCCAGATGCGGAATGGGCAGGAAGTCTGTGACCCTCGTGTTCGCAGTCACTGGATTGAGATTTACGTCAAATCGAGCGCGAATATTCCCAAATATGATCCGCGAGTTGAGTACTACGTGGCGAACTATCCAACCAGTGGCAGCCTGATTAGTTCCGTTCAAAACTCACGCAATAACGTAGCAAGAGAGAAGGGCTTGTTCAAAGATCCTTTGGGAAATAGTCGACCGTTCGGAGGGGTCGGGAAAATCGCAGACGGCAAACGGATAGTGTTTGGCTATCTTGCCCGCGACGGCGCAAGAATCTATCAGGAGCGCGCTGCCTCATTGGTTGAACGCTACTATCGAAAAAACTGGTTTGAAGGAATCGATCTGATAGCGATTGAAGGGTGGTCTGCAGGGAACATTTCTGGTTCGCAATTTCAAGAGGCAAAGCAAGGCTATTCCATCGGAGTTCGCCGTGAAGTGTATGAACATGGCAAGCTTGCCTACCCCGATGATTTTTATCACGTCATTGAACTGCCACGCCGCATTTGGCAAGTGATCAATACGGTCGACCGTGAAGGCGGTGATGCCTTCGACAAAGCTGTGCGCGGTCTAGCAGAATCACTGCGCCCGAATGCCGGTACCGATTCTTCTACTCAACCTGCACGATAAATTCATCTCGCACGCAAGGAGTTTTTCATCATGGCCGATCTCGTTCTCGACGCAAAACTATCCAAAGCGGCGTACAGCACGTTCAATCAAAGCACCACGCCGGTTATCGAAGGATGGCAACCAATTTCCCTGCCGATTGAGTTCTTCAATATTCAAACGACCGACCGGTCGTTTGCCGCCCAAATGTACGAGAAAGCTGGACAGTTCAAGGTGGTCTATCGAGGAACGATTCCGACAGTTGCTGACTGGGCGAACAACCCGGCAATAGTGGGCGTGTGGCAACAGGAAATGACCGACACGATTCGCTTCGCAGGTGGTGCGCTACGATTTTTAATGGAACGCCGAGGGATGACGTTTGACGCGGCTCAATCCGCTCTTACGACCACCGGCCACTCGCAAGGAGGCTTCCAGAGTGAACTTGCGGCCAAGTTCTATGGCCTGTCGGGTACCAGTATGGATGGGCCGGGGATGGCCCAGTTTTTGTTGAGTCCAATGTTCAACACTACACTGCGTAACGAGCAGCGAGCACTTGGACTTGTGGATTTGCAGAATAGCTACTCGCTTGGCGACTTCCAAGTCAGGGTCTACACAGCGGTAGGTCGACTGATGGTGCATGACAACGACACGTCAGTCTCGTATTCGATGTCCGCCAAAATCGCCATCGGCTCCTGGCTCGCAGGGCCGTTAATCGGGGGCGCGACCACTGCGGTGGGCTTGAGTGCGCACTTGCTTGATCACATCATCGCAACAGAAAGGTTGCGCGCCCAAAGTCCGATTTTCCGCATCATTGGTGACGCATCCGATGTCAATGACGCTGTTCAATTGGCCGGCGATATCTCAGTTCAATGGGCTTTGGTTGCTGCGGGCACAGGGAGCGGCACGGTAACAGCGAATCAGATTCAAGGGATGATCGAAGGGTTCTTGACTGAACGCACGGGACAGGAAGTGTCGATTCGGCAGGATGGGAAAAATGTTTCGATCTATGCACCCAATGGCGATAACCTAGTGATTTTTTCTGATGGTAGTGGGCAAAAATCAGTTGGTATCGGCATCGGTGTTGTGCAGGCAGAGTATGCGCCGGGCGGTTTGGTGGTTGCGAATTCCCTTTTTCAACGGGATGACGATGGCAACACGTTGGTAGTCAGGACAAGCGCCGGTCAGGAAGTTTCGGTGGCGTTGGATGAATTTGGCCAACTGCTGATCGGTATCAGTAAAATTTATGATGCAAATGGTCAATTGGTGACCCAGGCACGATTGATTCATAACTCCGATGGGACATTCACGACGACAACGACCGATGGCGTTGGTACGTTCATCTTGTCAGGCACCAAGAAAATATTTGATGACGAGTCGTCCATTGAAGTCGTTGTGGATTCAGGTGGGACAACTACGACAATCGTCCGCGACAGCACCAATGCTATTTTCCGGGAGTCAAATGACATTGCGACTCTGGACGCAGCCCGTGCAGCCTACGACCCAGGTATTCCGACATCGGTCATCGCCCTCCAAACCGCCATCACCAACTACCAGCAGACGGTCGAGTTGGAAATCGGCAGTTGCAAAGCCTCGATAGACGCCTACGCCCAGTTGACCGAGCTAGCGCCTAACGCCCCAAGCCTGAACACACAGTTTCTCAACTTCGTCGAAGGGCTGGCGACCACTGCCATCAACGGTCTACTGTCACTGGCGGGCGTCAGTTCGGCGCAGGCGGCAGAGCTGACCGCCCCGCTGAATTCTCAGTGGCAGCAGAAATTCGACAACATCGACACCGCGACCGGCAACGGTCTCGATGCCGCGCGCACCTGGCTGGCCGGGACATTGGATGGAATCAAATCGGTCGCATCAGCAGATGGCGTGTCGAACCCGGTCTCGACCGGTGCAAGCGATGATTGGCTGTTTCTTGGCGCCGGCAACAACGTCGCCAACAGCGGAGATGGGCGTGATTTGATTTCGGGTGGCGCTGGCAGCGATACGCTTTATGGCGGTGCCGGGGCCGATACGCTGTTTGGGGGTGACGGCAGCGATACGTTAATTGGCGGTGCCGGCTCGGACCGTTTGGACGGAGGTGCCGGAAACGATGCGCTCGATGCGTGGGATGGTGCGTTCGGTGATGTGCTGGTTGGAGGTGCGGGTGACGATACCTACCGGATCGACGTAGGTGCTTACCCGATTGATGAGATGACTACTTCCTATTTTGGAAATTTTCTGGGATGGTATGAGGCGGCAACCACTGGAGCGGGCGAAGCGGACCAGATTGTGGATTCTGGCTCTGGGGGTAACGACAGTGTAGCCATGCACACAACCCTCCGGACACCGGGTACTGGTAATTCGTACTTCATCCAGCAAATAGACGCTCAATACGGCCTGATGAAGTGGGATTCCAACGAAGCTTTGGTCAGCGCGCCTTTTCAAAACATAGAAGTGGACGTAGCTTTACCGGTGTACGCGCTTTACTGGCAGGGGAGTATTTCCGTCGCCGGAAATACAGGCAACAACTTGATTCGCAGCTTCACTCCTTTGAATGCACACCCGTATTTCCCCGCCGAGACCAAACTGATTGGGGGTGAAGGCGACGATACTCTCGAAGCCATTGGGGGAGGTAGAAAATTGCTGTCTGGTGGTTTCGGAAACGACACCTACGTTTTTGGCATCGGCGGTGGAACCACGCATATTTTTGAAGGGGACGTACCCAGCTTCGACGTTAGCGTGTATGACAATGATGTGCCGTCCAGCCCGTCTGCCGATGCGCTATGGGGAACTGATCGCGTATTGCTGCGAGGCTTGACACCGTCGGATGTATCAATCGACAGCATTACTCAAACCGATACCTATTACGATTTTGACGGTAATTTCCATGTTCATGAGCACGGCAATCTGACGCTGACCATACTTGCGACCAATGAAAAATTGACCATTTACGATCAGATCGACAATCTTGACTCGCTTCCTACCGGGCTCCAGTATCATGTGGAGTTAATTGGCGATGTCCCGTCCACAGTTGAAGGTTGAGCCGGTGGTGGAAATGATTATGCGGCCTTTTTCAACGGGACTGATGCAGGCCGCATTTGGCGAACGAGCGCAGGAATTTGGTCGAAGCCACGCAAGCGTTTGAACGACTT
>JANPAR010000221.1:0-69583 GCA_031430015.1 Burkholderiales bacterium | reverse complement strand
TGCCGTGCAGCATCAGGTGGTCTTTGAGCGGCATTACCCTCGATGTCGCGCGATAGATCGATGACGGCATCGAGGGTAATGCCGTGCAGCATCAGGTGGTCTTTGAGCGGCGCGAGCACGGTACCGTCCTTGACCACAAAGACGTTGGAGGCCGAGGCCTCAGACAAATAGCCATCGCGAAACATCACCGATTCAATCGCATCGTTCTCGGCGGCGAACTGGCGCATCAGCACATTGCCCAGCAGCGAAATCGATTTGATGTCGCAGCGCTGCCAGCGGTTGTCCACTGCCGTCACGCACGCCACACCATTCGCATACTGCGCCGCCGACGGCGTCGGCAGCGGATTGGACATCATGAACACAGTCGGTTTGGGGTCACGCGGAAACGCGTGGTCACGTGGCGCAACGCCGCGCGTCACCTGAAAATACACGCCCTGATCGGCAAAGCTTTGCTTGGCGATGATCTCGGCCAGCAGCGCATTCCATTGCGCGTCGCTGAACGGATTGGGAATGCCGATGGCATCGAGGCTGCGTTTGAGCCGGGCGAAATGGCCGGCCGCGCGAAACGGCTTGCGCCCGTATACCGGGATGTACTCATAAATGCCATCACCAAAAATGAAGCCGCGGTCCATCACCGGGATGCGCGCTTCTTCAATCGGCATCCACTCGCCGTTCAGATAAATCATCGCTGGTTCCTCATGTAGTTCCTGATGTACCGTTCAGGATTTCGCAAACCACAACCGCACCGTGTCATACGCGCGGCCAAATACACCCGCGCCCTCGACTGCTTCAAGAGCCACCACCGGCACCTCGGCAATCTCGCGCCCATCCACCGTCACTTTCATGCTGCCGATCTTCTGCCCCACTGCAATTGGCGCCAGCAGCGGCTTTTGCGATTGCAGCGTGGCCTTGACCTTCTCGGCCTGGCCCTTGGGCAAGGTGACAAACAACTCGCGATCAAACCCCGCTTTCACTTCGCGCGCGCTGCCCTTCCACACTTCAAGCGACGAAATGCTCTGGCCCTTGTCGTAAAGCTTGACGCCATCGTAATTGAGAAAACCGAAGTTCAGCAGCTTCTGCGATTCGGTCGCCCGCGCGTTTTCACTCGTGGTGCCAAGCACTACAGTGAGCAGGCGGCGCGGCCCGCGCTTGGCCGACGTCACCAGGCAGTAACCGGCAGCGTCGGTGAAGCCGGTCTTCATGCCATCGACATGCGGGTCTACCCACAGCAGCTTGTTGCGGTTCACCTGCGTGATGTTGTTGTAGGTGTATTCCTTGATCGAGTAGAGCGAATAAAACTCGGGAAAGTCGCGAATGATCGCGCCCGCCAGCACCGCCAGATCAGCGGCTGTGGTGTAGTGCTCGGGGTCGGGCCAGCCGGTCGAGTTTTTGAAATTGGTGTTCTTCATGCCGAGGCGCTTGCCCTCGCGCGTCATCGCCGCAGCGAACGCTTCTTCGGAGCCGGAGATGAGTTCGGCGAGCGCGACGCAGGCATCGTTGCCCGATTGCACGATCATGCCGCGCAACAACTCGGCCACCGCCACCGGTTTGAGCGGCTCGATGAACATGCGTGAGCCGCCCATCTTCCACGCCTTGGGCGATACCGGCACGGTTTGCTCCAGCGTCAGCGTCTTCGCCTTCAAGGCAGAAAACGCGAGATAGGCCGTCATCAGCTTGGTAAGCGAAGCCGGCTCGACGCGCTCGGCCGGATTCTGGCTCGCCAACACCTGCCCGCTCGACACATCCAACAGCAGCCAGGCCTTGGCGTTGATGACGGGGGCGGGCGGGTTTTGCGCGAACGCAACAGCACACACACAGCTCGCAGCAGCAAGGGCCGCAAGACGCAAAAATCGGAAGAACCGCACGGGGAAAACCTTATGAAACGAAGGCGCGGATTATAGCAAAGCGCTCTCACAGGCCGCTCAACCGGGAATGATAACTACGCCGAAATCGTTGGTGGGAGCCAGTTTTTAAGGACTATTGCCCTGAGGCCCTTGGCAGGAGCCAGTCTTGGCGCAGCCGACCTGCCGCTTTCTGGCTTCCTGATCTCGCCTCACAACTTTGCGCCCGGTTTTTCGCAGCATCTTTTCACAGCATCAATTTCTATTTTTGATGCAATTTGTTATAGTGGCGCATCTTTTTCAGAAACAGGCGTCAAATCATGCGCACTACTCTCACCCTCGAAGATGACGCCTTTGCCGCAGCCCAAGCCTACGCGCGCGCGCGCGCCATCAAGCTGGGCCAGGCCATCTCGGAATTGATCCGGCGCGGCAGCGCCGGCAAAGTGCCGATGCGGCAAATGAATGGCGTGTGGGTGTTTGACCTGCCCGCCGGCACACCCACCATCAGCGCCGAGAAGGTCAAGCAACTGTTGAATGAGTCGCCTTGAGCGGCTACCTGCTTGACGCCAACGTATTGATCGCGTTGGCGTGGCCGGCGCATCAGCACCATGCGCGCGTTCAGGCATGGTTCAAGGCGCGTGCGCAGCAAGGTTGGGCGACCACGGCATTCACCCAGGCCGCATTTGTACGTATCGTGTCTCAACCTGCCTTCTCTGCAGGCACGGGCACCCAGGCCATCGGCCCGCGAGAGGCTGCCGAACTGCTCACACCCAGTCTTGCCCATCGTCATCACAGCTTTCTTGCACAGGATATGCAAATAGCAGAAGTGATTTCATATTGCACCGGAGGCCTGATCGGGCATCGGCAGGTGACCGACGCATACCTGCTTGCACTTGCGATCAAGAACAAGTGCAGACTGGTCACGTTCGATTCGGGACTGAAAGAGTTGCTTGCAACTGGGCGCGAGCGCGAAGTGCACATCGAGGTGATTGGCTGACTCTCGTTTCAGCAAAGCCGGGATGGCAAAGCAAAGAGCTATCAGGTCGAACAATTTTTGAAACACGTGGAGTAGATCATGGCGAAACGCAAGAAAGACCGGTTTGATGGCTACACCATCAACGTCTATCTGGATGACGACGGCGACTGGCTCGCGCATTTTGTTGAACTGCCCGAGATGTCAGCGTTTGCATTGACACCGGAGGATGCTCTGGACGAACTGGCGCATGCATGGAGCGGCGTGCGGCAAAGTTACGAAAAGCGGGGGGAGCCAGTCCCGGTTGCGCCGTCACGCAAGCGATACAGTGGGCAATTCAATGTGCGCATCGACAAAAATTTGCATCGCACGTTGGCTGTCGAAGCGGCAAAAGCAGGCGTGTCGCTCAATGCGATGGTGGCGCAAAAACTTGCGCTGGGCGCGCACCTGACGCCAGTGACGTGATTGCCTTCGTCCCATGCGCAGCATCGAGCGCAGCGTCGGATTAATTTGGCACATCCTCCAATGCGCGCACCCACCAACGATTTCCAATCAATGTCCCAGAGAATTATCATTGGTGATACGGACGTTCTGGAAATAAGTCGAGCCGCACCCCTTTAATCTCTTTCAGCCGGACCGTAACGACCGGCGTATTATTCCCGGCTTGCATTCAGCACTCTTTCGGAGACCAGCATGACCGAAGCATTCGTATACGAAGCGATCCGCACGCCGCGCGGCAAGGGCAAGAAGGACGGCTCGCTGCATGAAGTCAAACCCGTCACGCTGCTGTCGGGTTTGCTGCGCGAATTGCAGGCGCGCCATGACTTCGATACCGCCGAGGTCGAAGACGTGGTGATGGGCTGCGTGACGCCGATTGGCGATCAGGGGGCGTGCATCGCCAAGACGGCGGCATTGGCAGCCGGGTGGGATTGGCGTGTGGCAGGCGTGCAGTTGAACCGCTTTTGTGCGTCCGGACTCGAAGCCGTGAACCTTGGTGCGCAGAAGGTGCGCTCGGGTTGGGAAGACCTCGTTGTCGCGGGCGGCATCGAGTCGATGAGCCGGGTGCCGATGGGGTCGGACGGCGGTGCGTGGGCGCTCGACCCGGAAACCAATTTCGATACCGCCTTTTTGCCGCAGGGCATCGGGGCGGATTTGATCGCGTCGCTCGATGGTTACCAGCGCGAGGATGTGGACGGCTACGCCCTACGCTCGCAGCAGAAAGCTGCTGCTGCGCAAGCGGCCGGACGGTTCGATCGCAGCGTGGTGGCAGTGAAGGATCGCATTGGCCTCACGGTGCTGGAGCGCGACGAGTTCATCAAGCCGCGCACCACGATGGAAGGTTTGGGCTCGCTCAAGGCGAGTTTTGAGCAGATGGGCGCGATGGGGTATGACTCGGTGGCGCTGCAGAAGTATCCGCAGGTCGAGCGCATTCGCCATGTGCATACCGCTGGCAATTCATCGGGCATCGTCGATGGCGCGGCTGCGGTGTTGATCGGCAATGAAGCCAAGGGCCGTCAATTGAATCTCACGCCGCGCGCACGGATTGTTGCCGCCGCGCTCACCGGCTCCGACCCCACCATCATGCTCACCGGCCCGGCGCCGGCCGCGCGCAAGGTGTTGGCCAAGGCAGGACTCACCATCGACCAGATCGATCTCTTCGAAGTCAACGAGGCGTTTGCCTCGGTGGTGATGCGCTTCATGAACGAGATGAAAGTGCCGGAAGAAAAAGTCAACGTCAACGGCGGCTCGATTGCGCTCGGGCATCCGCTCGGCGCGACGGGCGCGATGATCCTCGGCAACCTGATCGACGAATTGCATGCGCGCAAATTGCGCTATGGCCTCGCCACACTGTGTGTCGGCGGCGGCATGGGGATCGCGACCATCGTTGAGCGGGTTTGATGGCTGCGTCTCCCGCGCACGGCGTGCGCGTTGAAACCAAGGATCGCATCACCACGGTGATTCTCGACCGGCCTGCGGTCAAAAATGCCGTCGATGGCCCCACCGCCGAAGCGCTGTTTGCGGTGTTTCGGGCCTTCGATGTAGACCCCGATGCCGATGTCGCGGTGCTGTGCGGCGCGAACGACACGTTCTGTGCGGGCGCCGACCTGAAAGCAGTGTCAGACGGATTCGACGCAACAGCGGACGGCACCACCCGCGCCAATCCGCTGAACGAAGACATGGGCGCCACCGCACCGATGGGCTGCACGCGCCTCCTGCTCTCGAAGCCCGTCATTGCCGCGGTGAGCGGCTACGCCGTCGCGGGCGGCACGGAGCTCGCGCTGTGGTGCGACCTGCGCGTCATGGACGAGACCGCCACCTTCGGCATCTTTTGCCGGCGCTGGGGCGTGCCACTGATCGACGGCGGGACGGTGCGCCTGCCGCGCCTGATCGGCATGAGCCGTGCGCTCGATTTGATTCTCACCGGACGGCCCGTGGGGGCCAAAGAAGCGCTGGAGATCGGCCTCGCCAACCGCGTGGTGCCGCACGGCACGGCGCGCGCCGCTGCCGAGGAACTCGCGCGCAGCATTGCTGCATTCCCCCAAGCCTGTCTGCGCTCGGACCGCATGAGCGCTTACGAGCAGTGGGGCGGCGGCGCGCCGGCAGCATTGGATGCCGCGCTCGCCAACGAATTCGCGCGCGGACTGGCGACCATCAAGAGCGGCGAAACCGTCGCCGGCGCAAGCCGCTATGCAGCCGGGGCGGGGCGGCATGGGCGCTTCGACCGCACCGGCGGCCACACTGGCGACCATACCCTCGCCCGCGCCGCTGGCCACGCAAAAGGCTAAACGCAGCGCGCTTTGTGCTAAAAAAGCGTGCTGCGCTAATTGAGCAGTCGATCATTAATCTGAACGGCGGCACGCACATCAACGCCGCATCACCCATTGTTATGACCAGGTTTCACTCGGATTCACCAAAGGAGACACGAGAATGGCAAAACTGAATGTGAATGGAAAGGCGGTCGATGTTGCCGTCGAGCCGGAAACGCCCCTGCTGTGGGTACTACGCGAGCAGATCGGCCTGACCGGCACCAAATATGGCTGCGGCCTGGCGCAGTGCGGTGCCTGCACCGTGCATATCGACGGCGTGGCGACGCGCACTTGTGTGCTGCCGGTCAGTGCGGTGAAACCATCGCAAAAAGTGGTGACGATTGAGGGCTTGTCAAAAACGTCTTCGCATCCGATCCAGAAAGCCTGGGTCGCAATGGATGTGCCGCAGTGCGGCTACTGCCAGTCGGGCATGATCATGGCGGCCTCGGCGCTGCTCGCCAAGAAACCAAAGCCGACCGACAAAGACATCGACGACGCGATGACCAACATCTGCCGCTGCGGCACCTATCAGCAGGTGCGCAATGCAATCCACGCTGCCGCCGCCAATGCGTCCGCCGCGCCGCAGGCAACCCCCGCAGCCAAAGCTGCCACCAAAGCCTGAGCGCAGAGGAGATACGAACATGAACCAACTGATTGAAGCCCTCGCCGCCGGCCGTCAAGACGAACCCGCGGTTGCCGCTGAACTCGCCGCACTCGGCCTCGGCGCAAAAGGTCCCGGCGCGAAACACCACGCCACCGCCAACTCCGCGAACGCCGCCCCTGCCAGCACCTCACGCCGCAAATTCATGATCACCAGCGCCGCTGCTGCGGGTGGCCTGTCGATCGGCATGACCCTGCCCGCAGGCGACGCCTGGGCGCAGGTCGAAAAGGGCGCTGACCTGTCGCAACCCGAGATCAATGCGTGGGTCGTGATCAAGCCTGACGACACCGTGGTGATCCGCATCGCCCGCTCCGAAATGGGCCAGGGCACGCTCACCGGCCTCGCGCAGATGGTGGCTGAAGAACTCGAATGCGACTGGAAAAAAGTCACCACCGAGCAGCCCACGCCCGGCCAGAACCTCGCGCGCAATCGCGTCTGGCGCGACATGTCGACCGGCGGCTCGCGCGGCATTCGCCAGTCGCACGACTATGTGCGCATGGGCGGCGCGACCGCGCGTGAAATGCTGATCGCGGCAGCAGCCAAGGAATGGAATGTGTCCGCATCGGACTGCCGCGCTGCCAACAGCATCATCACCCACACGCCCTCGGGCCGCAAAACCACCTACGGCAAAATGGCCGCAATGGCTGCCAAGATGGAAGCGCCAAAAGACGTCAAGCTCAAAGACCGCAAAGACTGGAAGCTGATCGGCAAAGGCGTTGCGCGTCTCGACACCAAAGAGAAAGTCAACGGCTCGCGCGTCTACGGCGCCGACCTCAAGCTGCCCGGCATGGTCAATGCCGCGGTCAAGGCCTGCCCGGTGTTCGGCGGCAAGATCGCCAGCTACGACGAAGCCAAGGTCAAAGGCATGGCCGGTGTCAAAGGTGTGTACAAGATCAGCGAAGACGCTGTCGCGGTAGTGGCAGACACCTGGTGGCACGCCAAGACCGCGCTCGATGCCCTGCCGATTGTGTGGGACAACGGCCCCAATGCCAAGGTCAGCAGCGCGACCATCGCGGCCAACAACAAGGCCGGTCTCGATGCCACCGACGCGTTTGTCGGCAACAAGGTGGGTGATGCGGCGGCGGCGATTGCCTCGGCCACCAAAAAAATTGAGGCGACCTACAGCTATCCCTTCCTCAACCACGCGACGATGGAGCCAATGAACGCCACCGCGCTGTGGACGGCGGACAAATGCGAAGTCTGGTGCCCGACGCAGAATGGCGACGCCGCCCTCGCCGCCTGCGCCGCTGCGGCGGGCCTGCCGCAAAACAAATGCGACGTGTACAAGATCAACCTTGGTGGCGGCTTTGGCCGGCGCGGCGCGTTTCACGATTACGTGCGGCAGGCGGTCAGCATCGCCAAGCAAATGCCCGGCACGCCGGTCAAGCTGTTGTGGTCGCGCGAGGAAGACATGCTGCACGGCGCCTATCACCCGGTCACGCAGTGCAAGATGACGGCGGGCGTGGATGCGCAGGGCAATATTACGGGCTTGAACATGCGTATCTCGGGCCAGTCAATCCTCGCCTCGGTGCTGCCGACGCTGATGGTGAATGGCGCCGACCTGCTGCAGTTTCAGGGTCTGCTGCCGGTGGGTCACGACCGCTTCCCGGATCACGCGATCAGCTATGCGTTCGACAACCTGATGATCGACCACGCAATGCGCAACACCCATGTGCCACCGGGATTCTGGCGCGGCGTGAATGCGAACCAGAACGCGATCTACATGGAGTCGTTTGTCGACGAGATCGCCCACGCCAGCGGCCAGGATGCACTGGCGCTGCGGCAGAAGCTGATGGCGAAAAACCCGAAGGGCTGGGCGGTGCTCAAGGCCGCAGCCGATCAGGGCGGCTGGGGCAAGCCATTGCCGAAGGGCAGCGGGCGTGGCCTCGCAGCGTATTACTGCTTCGGCTCCTACATCGCGGCCTGTGCCGAAGTCACGGTGGCGGCCGATGGCAAGCTGCTGGTCAAGCGCATCGTCGCCGCGACCGACTGCGGCAACGCGGTCAACCCCAAGCAAATCGCGATGCAGATCGAAGGCTCCTTCGTTTACGGCCTTGGTGCCATGCTGTATCAGGAGTGCACGGTGAAAGATGGCGCCATTGAACAGACCAACTTCCACAACTTCCCGTCGCTCAAGATCAGCGAAATGCCGAAAGTCGAATCCATCGTCATGCCGTCGGGCGATTTCTGGGGTGGGGTTGGCGAGCCGACCATTGCCGTCGCTGCGCCCGCGGTGTTGAATGCGATTTTCAACGCCACCGGCAAGCGTATCCGTGATCTGCCAATCAAGGCGCAGGATCTGCGTGCCTGATCAGTGAGGTTGCCGCCACGCAACGCAGCGCGGTGAAAAACAAAAAGGGGGCGTTACCCCCTTTTTGTTGTGGTGTTCGGGCTAAACGGCAGTGGCCGCCTGGCTCAAGTGCGATCCGTCTCCAACTCTGCAATAACCAGCTCAATCACCCGGCTCGATAGTGGCAGGCTGATATGGCCGATGCCGGTCAGCTCAAGATTGCGAGCGCCCTCCAAACGCGCACTCAGCGCCGGCACGACAATGTTGTCGTCAAGCGAATAGATCGATGCCAGCGGGCAGACCCACGCGCCTTGCTCGTGCGCCGCAAGCGCGGTGAGCCACTCACTATGCGGGCGCATTTGGCGCCCGTTGGGGCTGTGCTCGATGCGTGCCAACTGCGTGCCGTGGTGCGGGCTGCCCAGCGTGATGAGCTTGGTCACCCGTGGCGCGCGTTGCTGCAAGGTACAGTCGCGCAGATACGCGCGCGCGGCCAGCCCGCCCATGCTGTGGCAGACCAGCGTGACCTCTGATGCGCCGGTGCTGGCGCAAATCGCGGCAATGCGCGCCGCGATCAACGGCGCGTAGCGGTCAATGTCTACGTACACCGGTTCGAGATTGAGGGTGTGCACGCTAAAACCCTTGCGGCACAATGCTCTCCAGAGATTCCATAGTGCCCCGGCGTTGTTCACGTAGCCGTGGATCAGCAATACTGGCTGTACTAACACTGGCGGCGCTTCATGGGCGACTCTTGCTTGAGGTGCGACGCCTGCGGGGGTAGCGTCTACAGGTGCCTTGTCAGCAGAGGCGAAGCTGCTGGGCAGGCGCGCTGCCTGCCGGTCACGCGCCATCAGCCATCGTTCGAACGGCATCCAAAAGAGAAAAATGGACCACGCTGCTGCGATCTCGCCAGCCCACAGCATCGCGCGGCTGGGCCACCCAAAGGTGGTGTCTGGCGGTCGCTGTCTGGCCTCAGCCGCAGCCACGGCAAACGTCGCGCCGATCAGCACGGCGATCAGCAGCAGCAACGCGCCGGCACCGGCGAACCAGACGACAACCAGCGCGATGACGGTGATGGCGGCGGCGAGCATCGGCGTATCATAAGCGCAGGGCAATGATGAGGCGGCGCAATGTCAGGGTCGTCATGAAAATGAAGCAACGAGCACAGTGGAGAACGGGAATACAACACTGGCTGAGCTTGTTCATTTCAATACGACGAACGCAAGGTGCGCCCGAGTTGATCGCGCAATGCGGATGTCTCAAGGAGGGCATGTCATGAAAGTTTGGATTTCTTTGGTCTCGACAGTGACGGGCTTGATGCTGCTGTCCGGCTGTGCGTCTTACAGCGGAGGCTCGCTGGTGCCGGGTACGGCAACACAAGCCGACGTGCGCCAGTTGATGGGCCAGCCAGCGGCTGTTCACAACGGCACCGGCGCGCAGGCGATCGAATCGTGGGAGTATCCACGCGGGCCATTTGGGCGCCAAACTTACATGGTGCGATTCGATACTGGCGGCAAAGTGACCGCCATCGACCAAGTGCTGACAGTGGCGCAAACGGCGAAGATCGCCTGGGGCCAGGCCACGCGTGACGACGTACGCAAGCTGCTGGGCCGCGCTGGCACAGTGTTTCCTGCCAGCGATGGTGGCGAACTGTGGGACTACGCAGCAATGTCCGAGGGGCTGCCGCGGCGCATCCGCCTTGTCGTGTCATTCGACAAGGCGGGGCGCGCGATATCGGGCGGTGAATCCTACGACCACGAAGAGTGGAGTCCGAACGCGGACGGCGGCGGCAGCGTGCAGTAACGGCGGCGATCAGACCTGATCACTTCACGCGCATTTCGCTTGCAGCAAGCCGCGCCCCCCGATTCTGTAGCGCTGCTGGCCAGCGCACCGGCAGCTCAACGCATTCGACTGCATCTGACAGGCGTGATGCGCCTGCGCGCGGCCTATGGCGGCGACGCCGCATTGCGTGCACCGGTTCTCGCGCTCAAAGCGTGGCAGGCGGCGCGCCTTGCGCGCACCTATGCAGACCTGCACGCGAGCGAGCGCTATCGCGGTGCCACCCAGTTTTTTCTCGAAGAGTTGTACGGTGCGCGCGACTTCTCGCAGCGTGATACGGAAATCGAGCACATCCTGCCAAAGCTGACACGGCTTCTGCCGGAAGCCGCGCTCGACACCATTGCCGGGGCCGTCGAACTCGACGAGTTGTCCGAACAGCTCGACACCCGTGTCGCGGCTGCGCACGGTGCGGGCGCGGTGGATGAGGCGAGCTATGCCGCCGCCTACCGCGCGGCATCAACGGCGGAAGAGCGCACGCGGCAGATTTTTCTGCTCGATCACATCGGCCACGCCCTCGACAAACTCACGCGCGTGCCGATGCTCTACACCACACTCAAGTTGATGCGCGGCCCGGCGCGCATGGCCGGCCTGGACGGCCTGCAGCAGTTTCTGGAGCAGGGCTTCATGCATTGCAAAAACATGCACGGCGTGGACGAATTCCTCGGCACCATCGTCAGCCGCGAAACCCGCGCCATGGAACGCCTGTTTGCCGGTACTGCTGCGCCATTTGCGGGGCTTACGGAAACCGGATAAGCTTTGTCTCAGCGCGAGGGGGCGCCACCACCAACCCAGCATTGCCACAGAGCAGCTAGTGTTGGGGACAGCGCATCGGGAAGTTTTCCTGCGGAAAATGCACCCGCTGCTCTGCCCCAAAACCAACAATTACGGAGACACAACATGACCGCCAAAGTTTGGCTTGAGCATTACCCGAAGGGCGTTCCCGCCGAGATTGACTACAGCGCCTACACGTCGATCAAGGATTTGTTCGAGAGCTGCTGCGCCAAGTTCAAGGACTTGCCTGCCTACTCCAACCTGGGCTGCACGATGTCGTATGCGGACCTCGACGCGCGCACGCGCGAGTTTGCTGCCTTTTTGCAATCGTTGCCGGGCCTCGCCAAGGGCGACCGCGTAGCGATCATGATGCCGAACCTGTTGCAGTATCCGATTGCGATTTTCGGTGTGCTGCGCGCGGGCATGATCGTGGTCAACGTCAACCCGCTCTACACGCCGCGCGAACTCGAACATCAGCTCAAGGACTCGGGCGCCAAAGCCATCGTCATCGTCGAGAACTTTGCCACCACCTTGCAGCAGGTCATCAAGGCGACGCCGGTCGAGCACGTCATCACCACGCAAATCGGCGACATGCTGCCGGTGCCGAAGCGCTGGCTTGTCAATTTCGTGATCAAGAAGGTGAAGAAGATGGTGCCCGATTGGCGCATCGACGGTGCGATGACCTTCCGCTCGGCACTCGCGCGTGGCGCTTCGGCCCCTTACAAATCTGTCGATATGACGCTCGACGATCTCGCGTTTTTGCAATACACCGGCGGCACCACGGGGTTGTCCAAGGGCGCCATGCTGACCCACCGCAACATCGTCGCCAATCTGCATCAGTCAGGCGCATGGACATCAAGCGACTTTGTCGAGGGCAAAGAGGTGGTGATCTCGCCGTTGCCGATGTATCACATCTTCTGCCTCACGGCGACGCTGTCGTTCATGAAGTGGGGCGCGGTCAACGTGCTGATCACCAATCCGCGCGACCTCCCCGCCTTCATTGAAGAATTGAAGAAGTGGCCGTGGACCATTCTCACTGGCGTCAACACCTTGTTCAATGGCCTGCTCAATACACCCGGCTTTGAGTCGCTCAACTTTTCCACGGTAAAAGTCGTGCTTGGCGGTGGCGCAGCCGTGCAAAAAGCGGTGGCCGAAAAATGGCAACAGGTCACTGGCAAATCACTCACCGAAGCCTATGGCCTGACCGAAACCTCGCCAGGCGCATCGATCAACCCGGTGGGCCATCCATGGAACGGTTCCATCGGCTTGCCATTGCCGTCGACCGACTTCTCTATCCGCAACGACGATTTTGTCGAGTTGCCGATGTGGACTGGGCAAGGCAACATCGAAGCCTCCACCGGCGAGATTTGCATCAAGGGCCCGCAAGTGATGAAGGGGTACTGGCAACAGCCGGCCGAGACCGCGAAAGTGATCAAAGACGGCTGGCTGCTCACTGGTGACGTTGGCCACATGGACGCAAAAGGTTTCGTCTTCATTACTGACCGCAAGAAAGACATGATTCTGGTATCTGGCTTCAATGTTTACCCGAACGAAATCGAAGGCGTGGTCGCCTCCTGCCCCGGCGTGCTTGAATGCGCGTCGGTCGGTGTGCCAGACGACAAGTCGGGCGAAGCGGTGAAGATCGTCGTGGTGAAAAAAGACCCGAATCTGACCAAGGAGCAGGTGATCGAGTACTGCAAAGCCAATCTCACCGGCTACAAGGTGCCGCGTGTGGTCGAGTTCCGCACCGAGTTGCCAAAAAAGCCGGTCGGCAAGATCCTGCGGCGCGAGTTGCGCGACAAGCCAAAATGAACGAAATGCGCATGGCATAAGCGCCAAGTAGAAGCGGCCAAGACACCGGTCTAGCCTGGCCGGCGCGAACGCAAATCCACTTCTCGTTTCGCTGCATGGCCATATTGTCAGGGGACAGACCGCGCAGCGCTCTGTCCCCTTCTTTTTACATCAGCGCTTCTCTCTTTTTTCTTCCGGCAAATCATCATGGGCAAAAGCAGACTCGAAGCCTTCAGCGATGGTGTGATCGCCATCATCATCACGATCATGGTGCTCGAACTCAAGGTGCCGCACGACCCGTCGTTCGATGGCCTGGTCAAACTGGCTCCAGTGTTTCTGAGCTACGTGCTCAGCTTCGTCTACGTCGCCATTTACTGGAACAACCATCACCACATGCTGCATCTGGTGCACAAGGTCAGCGGCGGCATTTTGTGGGCCAATCTGCATTTGCTGTTCTGGCTCTCGCTGGTGCCGTTCGTCACCGGCTGGATGGGGGAGAACCACTTTGCCGCACTGCCGGTTGCGCTGTACGGTTTTGTGCTGTTGATGGCGGGGGTCGGGTTCCTGATTCTGCAGTTGGCCATCATCGCTGCGCAAGGTGAAAACTCGCCACTGGCCAAGGCACTCGGAGCCGACATCAAAGGCCACGCCTCTCTGACCGCCTATTTGATCGCGATCCCCTGCGCGTTCGTCAGTACCTGGATCGCCGGAGCACTCTATATCACCGTTGCACTCATGTGGCTGGTGCCGGACAAGCGCTTTGAGCGGGCAGTGCGGCAGCTTGAAAAGTAGAAGTACTGTTCCGCTGAAAGCGTTGGTGGGAGCGCCTCTTGCGAGATTGACTTGTGGCATTTCCCACCCCTCCAGAGCGCCGCGCGGCGCACAGGGATACAATTCCATTACGCCCAACCCATTTTCTGCGGGAGCACACCATGTCCAAACTGCGCATTGAAGGCTCGTTCGTAGCAAGCGTCACACCGTTCAACCAGAATGGCGAAATCGACTTTGGCGCGTTCCGCACCCTGATCGATTTTCAGCACAAGCATGGCACCTCGGCCATGCTCTTCATGGGTTCCACTGGCGAGCCATCGCTGTTGACGCCGGAAGAAAAGAAACGCCTCGTGGTCGAGACCGCGAAGATGAAGCCGGCCGGCATGCATTTTTTCTACGGCTGCACCGGCAACACCGCCGACATGGTGATCGACAACATTCAGTGGGTGAAAGCCAGCGGCGGGGATGGCGCGGTGATCGCGGCACCGCCCTACATCTGCGGCGCGGAAGACGACATCGAGGCGTTCTACGTTGAAGTGGCCGACGCCACCGACCTGCCGCTGGGCATCTACAACAACCCGCCGCGCATCAAAACTGATCTGCATTGGGATCATTTGCTGCGCCTGTTCAAGCACCCGAACATCGTGATCCACAAGGAGTCGACCACGCGTGTGGGCCAAGTGGCGCAAATACTCGCGGCCAAGCCCGATGTCACCGTGATGTGTTGCGACTCGCCCAACTTAGGGCTGGTGGTGCCGACCATGTCGCTCGGCGGCCACGGCACCGCGAACATGGGTGGCAACATCATCCCCGCCGAGATGGCGGTGATCTCGACGCCGTGGAAAAGCTACGCGCAGGCCGATGCGTTCAAGGAAACCTACCTGCGCATGCTGCCGGTGCTGCACTACAACTACTCGGCGATCAACCCGGTGGCGATCAAGAGCCTGATGCGCGCGGTCGGCCTGCCAGTCGGCGCGTTGCGCAAGCCGCTCAAGAATTACGAAGGCGAGGCACTGGCAAAAGGGATTCGCATCGTGCGTGAACTGGGCCTTGACAAGAAGTACGGCTACACCGTCGAGCCAAAACTCGCGCGCGCGGCTTAAGAAGCGCGTTGCGCTGACGGTGCGGCGCTGGACCGTATCGATTCAAGGCCATTGCGGCAATCCCATCGAAGCCTCGCAGTCGACGCCATGCAAAGGCTGCTCCATTCCGGGCAGCCTTTTTTGATTCCGGAGAAATGATGAAGCAACTCACCAAAGTTTTTTTCGTGCTCGTTGCGCTGACGTTGACGTTCGCCGCCAATGCGCAATACCCGGCGCGCCCGGTGCGCATCATCGTGCCCTATCCGCCTGGCGGCAGTGTCGATGTGATCGCACGCTTTGTGGCGCAGCGCCTGTCAGAACAAATGGGCCAGCAGTTCGTGGTCGAGAATCGCGCTGGTGCCAACGGTGTGCTCGGCAGCGACCTGGTCGCCAAGGCCGCACCGGACGGCTACACGCTGCTGGTGCAAGCCTCGATCTTCGCGGCCAATCCGCTATTCCTGCCCAACGTGCCGTATGACGTGCAGAAGGATTTCACGCCCGTATCCAACCTTGGCTCGGTGCCGCTGCTGGTGAGCGCGCATCCGGGTGTGCCGGCCGCCAACCTGCGCGAGTTCCTTGCACTGGTCAAGGCAGATCGAAAAAAATACTCGTTCGCCACCTCAGGTTTGGGGTCAGCGGGCCATCTGTCGGAAGAGACGATCAAGCGTCAGGCCGGCGTCGCTGACATGCTGATCGTCCCCTACAAGGGCGCGGGGCCGGCGCTCACCGACCTGATGGGCGGGCAGGTGAGCGCGATGATCGATCCGCTGCCCTCTTCCTATCCGCTGGTCAAGGGCGGCAAGTTGAAGGCGCTGGCTGTCACCAGCGGCAAGCGCGTGCCCTTCATGCCGGCCGTGCCGACGGTGGCCGAGTCGGGCCTGCCGGGTTTCGAGATGGTGTCGTGGTATGGCTTGTGGGCACCGCAAGGCCTGCCACGCGACATCATCGCACGCCTCACCGCCGAAGCGGCGAAGGCGGTACGTTCGCCTCAGGCAGCGGAGCGTCTCGGCGAGCAGGGGTTCGAAGCGTCAGGGGACGGTACGGAGGCCTTTGCGCTCTACATCCGCGACGAGATCGCGCGCTACGCCAAGATCATCAAGGAAGCGAACATCAAAGCCGAGTAGGCCGGTGGGCTTGGCTGCCGGAATACGCCGCGATTCGATTCCGCCACTGCGATACGCTGCAACACGCTGCAACAAGCCGCCCCGCACCATCGCGCCACGATAGAGCATGCACCGCCGCCACTTTCTCCACGACGCTTTGTTGAGCATTTACGCACTGCCGGCTTTGGCCGGCGCGCAGAGCGCTGCCACGCCCGGCTCCACGCGCGCCAGCGCCACCCGCATGGCACTGGCAGCCGGTGTGTTCGTGCGCGCCTTGACTGCCGCAAACGCGCGGCGTGCGCTGCTCGCCATCGATGCGCCCGAGCGCACCCGCTGGCGCTACACGCCGGGCAACCGCGCCGGCCTCAGACTGGGCGAGATGAACACAGCCGAGCGCGCGGCAGTGCAGGACTTGCTCACGGCGGCATTGTCCGCGGCAGGACGCGAGAAGGTGACCAACATCATCGAACTCGAACTGGTGTTGCGCGAACTGCAGGGTGACTTTCGCGACCCGGATCGCTACACTGTGGCGCTGTTTGGCACGCCCGGCGCGGCGCTCTGGAGCTGGCGCTTTGAAGGCCATCATCTGTCGCTCAATTTCACGCTGGCAGGTGACAGCGTGGCGCTCGATGCGCCCAGCTTTCTCGGTGCCACACCGGCCATCGTCGCCAGCGGTCCGAAGCGTGGCCTGCGCGTGCTCAAGGAGGAAGAAGACCGCGCGTGGGACCTGCTGAACGCACTCGATGCCCCCCAGCGTGGCCAGGCGGTGATCGATTCACGCCTTTACGGCGACATCGTGAGCGGCACACCGGCCAGACTCGATCCGCTGAAGCCGGAGGGCCTGCGTGCAGACCGCATGACCCCGGCGCAACGCGCGCTGCTGCAACAACTGATCGGCGTCTTCGCCGGCACTTTCAGCGCCGAATTGCGCGACGCGCGGCTGGCGCGTGCCCTAGCCGGCGCGGCGGACACGCTGTACTTCGCCTGGGCTGGAGCCACTCAGCGCGGCGGGCGCTTCTACTACCGGATTCAGGGCGCGCAGTTTTTGATCGAGTTCGATGCGTCACAGGATGGCGGCAATCACCTGCACTCGGTGTGGCGCGATTTTGAGCAGGATTTTGGCGCGCACCTGGCGGGCACGGGTAGAACCAGCAGCACTATCCAGTCAGTGCCGCCTGCATCGTTTGGCCGCGACCTGCTGCGTGATCACTACGCGATGTTCAATGGCGCCGGAAAGCGCGCTGCCCACCGGCACTAGCGGTAGAGCGAGGTGCCGGCTTCCAGGCGCCACGGCAAACCGGTGTCAATCCACCGGCTGCGGGCTGTAGCCTGCCTCGCGAATCGCGGCTTGCACCACGCCGGCCGCGGCGCGCGACGCCACCTGCACGCGATGGGTGGCAAGGTCAATATTGACCTCGGCAGCGCTATCGACGGCTTTGACCGCCTTGGTGATGGTGGCGGCACAATGGCCGCAGGTCATGTCGTTGACTTGAAACTGGATCATGGCGTGCTCATCTGGAAAGCGTTGTCAAATTGCACCAGCAGTAGATGCAATCGGTAGAAAAACAGGTGGATACTGCACCTTCCCACAATGGCAGAGTCAAGTGTTTGACCCATATCAAAACGGGCTGACATTCATTCCGCCACACTGCTTGACGTTCTGCTTCAAATTCCGCCTTACATTCCGTTTTACATTCCGCCTTGCATTCCGCTTGACCTTCCCATGATGGGAAGCTTCAAGCTTTGCGCCACTCCCTCAGCAAGCATTGCCCCGTAGCGCCAACATGGACACCACCCTGACATTGTCGATTGAAGGCATGACCTGCGCCTCGTGTGTGGCGCGGGTCGAGAAGGCATTGAAGACAGTGCCGGGCGTGGAATCGGCTGAGGTCAATCTTGCCACCGAACGCGCGACCGTGCATGCGGCGAATGCCACAGGCGCGGCGGCCAGTGCCCTGATCGCCGCCGTGGTGCGCGCGGGCTATCACGCTACCGAGTATTTCGAAAACGCTCAAGGCGGCAGCCGCTGGGACACGCACGCGCGTGCAGATGAATGGCATGACCGGCTGCCGGTCATCGCCGGTGTGTTGCTCTCGCTGCCGCTGGCGCTGCCGATGGTGGGCGATCTGTTTGGCAAACACTGGATGCTCCCCGCATGGTGGCAGTTCGCATTGGCAACGCCAGTGCAGTTTTGGCTGGGCGCACGATTCTATCGCGCGGGCTGGGGCGCACTGCGTGCCGGCACCGGCAACATGGATTTGCTGGTGGCGCTCGGCACCTCGGCAGCCTATGGCCTGTCGGTCTATCTGTGGCGCTCGGCGCCGGAAGCGATGCCGCATTTGTACTTTGAAGGCTCGGCGGTCGTCATTACGCTGGTGCTGCTCGGCAAATACCTCGAAGTACGCGCGCGCCGCCAAACCACCAGCGCGATTCGCGCCTTGCAGGCCCTGCAGGCACCCAGCGCAAACGTGCTGCGTGACGGCGTCGAAATCGAATTGGCACTCGACAAGGTGACGGTGGGCGACGTGGTGGTGGTGCGCCCCGGCGAGCGCATAGCAGTCGATGGCGACATCATCCTTGGCGCGACGCACGCGGATGAATCGCTGATTACCGGCGAGAGCCTGCCGGTGGCCAAGCAAACCGGCGCGCGCGTCACCGGTGGTGCGCTCAATGGCGAAGGCCTGATTCACGTGCGCACCAGCGCTATCGGTGCCGAGACCGCACTGGCACGCATCATTCGCCTCGTCGAATCGGCGCAGGCGAAAAAAGCACCGATCCAACGGCTGGTCGATCAGGTCAGCGCCGTGTTCGTGCCAGTGGTGATGGGCATTGCGTTGGTCACGCTGCTGGCGTGGGGCGGCTGGACCGGCAACTGGGAACTCGCCGTCATCAACGCAGTGTCGGTGCTGGTGATTGCCTGCCCCTGCGCACTCGGCCTCGCCACGCCCACTGCCATCATGGCCGGCACCGGCACCGCAGCGCGTTACGGCATATTGATCAAGGACGCCGAAGCTCTCGAAGTCGCGCACGCGATCAACGTGGTGGCGTTTGACAAAACCGGCACCCTCACCGAAGGACGGCCCGCCGTCACCGGACTCCATGCTGTCGATGGCAACGAAGCCGCCTTGTTGCGCCTTGCAGCGAGCCTGCAAGCGGGCAGCGAACATCCCTTGGC
Source organism: Burkholderiales bacterium (assembly GCA_031430015.1). Taxonomy (GTDB): domain Bacteria; phylum Pseudomonadota; class Gammaproteobacteria; order Burkholderiales; family JAEUOS01; genus CANJDH01. The sequence continues at coordinate 50,482 of JANPAR010000221.1, read as the reverse complement.
GCGTGCCGTGGGCGATGCCGCGCAGCAGCGCGGGGTTGCGCCTTCGGCAGCAGCCAATTTCAGCGCGCTGCCAGGACGCGGCGTCGAGGCGCAGGTAGAAGGCCGTGTGCTGCAACTGGGCAGCATGCGTCTGGTCGAGGAAGCCGGCCTCGGCAGCACGGATACAGCGGGCAGCACCACAGACTTCACGCAGCTTAGTGCGCGTGCGCAACAATGGCAGTCGCAAGGCAACAGCGTCTCGTGGCTGATCGAGTTGCAACCAGCCCGCATCCTCGGCCTGTTCGCATTTGGCGACACCCTCAAGCCCACCGCCGCGCGCGCGGTGGCGCGCCTGCACGCGCAGGGCATCCACACCGTACTGCTGTCGGGCGACAACCAGGGTGCCGCGCAGTCCGTCGCGCGCCATCTCGGCATCGAAGAGGTGCGCGCCGAGGTATTGCCGGGCGACAAGGCCGAGGTGATTGCTGCGCTCAAGCAACCCCGCGCTGGCGCACCGCGCAAAGTCGCGATGGTCGGCGACGGCATCAACGACGCCCCCGCCCTTGCCGCCGCCGATGTCGGCATTGCGATGGGTACCGGCACCGACGCCGCGATGCATGCGGCTGGCATCACCCTGATGCGTGGCGACCCAGCGTTAGTGGCCGATGCCATCGCGATCTCACGCCGCACTTATTCGAAGATCCGCCAAAATTTGTTTTGGGCCTTCATCTACAACCTGGTCGGCGTGCCGCTCGCCGCATTCGGTTTGCTCAACCCGGTGATTGCCGGCGCCGCGATGGCGTTCTCCAGCGTCAGTGTGGTGAGCAATGCGCTGTTGCTGCGGCACTGGAAGCCGGAATGATGCGGCAGGTCAGGGGCGCGTCATGAAGACTATCCACATGCACACCGGCAACGCAGCGGCCATCAGGGAGAGTGCAAGCAGCAGTACCAGCGGTGGAGCTGTCAACATCGGTGCCGCGGCCACGGCCACCGGCGTCTCTGCAAAGATGATTCGCCACTACGAATCGATCGGCCTGATCCCCTCGGCCGGGCGCACCGAATCGGGCTATCGCACCTATGCCGCAAGCGACCTGCACCGGCTGCGCTTCGTCAAGCGCGCTCGCATGCTCGGATTTTCGATCAAGGAGATCGAGGCCCTGCTCGCGTTGTGGGGTGACCGGCACCGCTCCAGCGCCAAGGTGAAAACGCTGACGCAAAAGCACATCAATGAGCTGCAAGTCAAAATCGCCGAAATGCAGGCCATGAAGCAGGCCCTGCAGCAGTTGGCGCATCAATGTCATGGCGACGACCGGCCGGACTGTCCCATCCTCGATGATCTGGCTGCGGAACCAAACAACAGCAAGCCCTGTCACAAGGTTTGACGCGAATTCCCACCCACATTACCAAGATGTAATTGCAAACGTCTTTCAAAAGCCCTATAGTTTTCCGATGATTCGTTCCAGGACATTGCAAAGCGCTTCCCGGATTTTGCTGGGCGCCTTCATCGCTGCCTATGCGATGGTGTCGATGCACGTCTACGCCAAGGCGCCGCAAACCGTGCGGGCAGCGGCGCACGAGGTGGTGTTGGTCGAATCCGCTCTGGAAAAACACTGCCAGGAACATCTGGAACAGCAGCCCGACCCCGCGCTGCTCCTGTGCAAATTCCATTGCCTGAGCGAAATCCAGACCCTCGATCACCCCGATGCCAGCATGGATGCGCTGGCCGATGCGGCGGTGCTGCTGATTCCCCTGGCGGATCTGGCCATCACGAGGAAACCTTTGGTGGGAAAGGCTCTCCGGGCCAACGCCACCCATCACGGCGGCGCCCCGCCGCTGTATTCGAGCACTGCGCGCCTGCGCATTTGATTCCCTGACGCCAAGTGAAGGTCCGTGTCCTCCAATGGGGACGCGGCGGTTTTCATTCATCGTCAAGGAGTCATCATGTTTTCAAGAAGTCTCATCGCCACGGTGGCGCTCGCCACCGCCGGCGCGGCGTCGGCCCAGTCGAACCAGTCGAATCAATCGAACCAATCGACCCCGCCGGCCACGCCGCCGAAATACGAATCCGCTTTCACGGGCTATCAGCCCTATGCCGACGAGAAACGCGCCAACTGGCGCGACGTCAACGACACCGCCGGCGTGCTCGGCGGCCACAACGCGCATTTGCGCGAGATTGAAAAAACCGTCACCGGCGCCGGCACAGTGCTCGAGATTGACCGCGCCAATGGCCGCGTGCGCATTGACGGTGACGCCGTCAAGCCGCTTGGCTGGCCGGCCGGCATCGCTTACTGGTCACTGAAGTCGCCGGCTCTGGCGGAGCAGGTGAAACCCGGCGAGCGCATTGCGTTCCAGCTCGAAAAAGACGGCGATGTGTACCGCATCGCCGCGTTCGACCGCAACGCCCCGCCCGCCGCCGCGCCTGCTACCCCAAAAGCACCGCACGACATGAAAAACATGGGGGGAACGAAATGAACGCTTGCCTCAAGCAACCTGCAAAACGCACGCTCGCATTGGCGCTCGCCACGGCACTGCTCGGCGGCTGCGCAACCTTTTCGGAAGACCGCGGCTTTGGTCTGGCCCAGCAAACCGCAAAAGACCGGCTCGGCAAGGACGCGGCGTGGGTCAAGACCCCGGCCGACGCCGACAGCGTCAAAACCAAGGTGGACGCTTTGCTCGCCAAACCCCTGAGCGCCGACGACGCTGTGCAGATCGCGCTCTACAACAACCCCGGTTTGCAGGCAACCTACGCCGAACTGGGGATTTCCGAGAGCGATCTGGTCTCGGCGGGCCGCATCGAGAATCCACGATTTTCGTTTTTGCGCGCACTCGATTTCAGAAGTGAAGCCAAGATCGAAAGCATCCTGTCGTTTGGCGTGATGTCGCTGATCACCCTGCCGCTGCGCATGGAAGCAGCCGGCCGCCGCTTCGAAGCCACGCGGCGCGGTGTCACCTCCGAAATGCTGCGCACCGCCAGCGACACCCGCAAGGCCTGGACCCAGGCGGTCGCTGCCGCGCAAACCGTGGAATACACGCAGCAGGTGCGAGACTCGGCCGAAGCCGGGGCGGAATTGGCGCGGCGCATGATGCGCGCCGGTAATTTCGCCAAGCTCACGCAGATGCGCGAACACGCGTTCTATGCCGATGCCACCGCACAACAGGCGCGTGCGCAGCATGCCGCCACCGCCGCACGCGAACAACTCACGCGCCTGATGGGGCTTGCCGACCCGGCTGCCTTCAAGCTGCCGGAGCGCCTGCCCGACCTGCCCGGTGCGGCGCGCGGCGAGGAAACGGTCGCCAGAGAGGCGATGCAGGAGCGCCTTGACGTGACGGCGGCCCGCCTCGAAGCCGAATCGCTGGCGGCCTCGCTCGGTCTGACCCGGATCACACGCTTTACCAACGTGCTCGAGATCGGCCGTGTACGCATCGACGAAGGGCACGATCCGCGCAAGAAAGGCTGGGAAGTGGCGTTCGAGATTCCCATCTTCGATTTCGGCGGCGCGCGCATCGCCGGCGCCGAAGCGCGTTACATGCGCGCCGCCGAACGCATCCGCGAGACCGCCGTCAACGCGCAAAGCGAAGTGCGCGAAGCCTACTCGGCCTACCGCACCCGCCACGACCTGGCGCGTCATTACCGCGACCAGATCGTACCGCTGCGCAAGAAAATCTCCGACGAAATGCTGCTGCGCTACAACGGCGGCCTCAAGAGCGTGTTTGAGCTGCTCGCCGATTCGCGCGAGCAGGTGATGGCGGTCAACGGCGCCATCGAAGCACAGCGCGATTTCTGGCTCGCCGAGGCGGAGCTGCAGATGGCCCTGATCGGCAAACCATCAAGCCTGGGCCTGGCCGCTGAAATGGCGCCCATGGCTGCCAAACCCGCCAGTGGCGGACATTGAACCCCATGAAAGCACTCGACATGAATCATAAAACGACCAACCGCCGGCAATTCTTCGCCCGCAGCACGGGGGTGGGCGCTGCCTTGCTGGGCGCGGCGGCCATTTCACGCGCGGCGCAGGCTGCGGTGCCCGAAGCACCAATGCAAGGCAGCGCGGCGACCATCATCAGCAAGGCACCGTCCACAGGACGGCCGTACAACCCGGTGGTCACCCTTAACGGCTGGACCTTGCCGTACCGGATGAAAGACGGTTACAAGGAGTTCCACCTCATCGCCGAGCCGGTGCAACGCGAAATTGCACCGGGCATGAAGGCCAACCTGTGGGGCTACAACGGCCAGTCGCCCGGACCGACAATCGAAGTGGTCGAGGGCGACAAGGTACGCATGTTCGTCACCAACAAGTTGCCCGAGCACACCACCATCCACTGGCATGGTCAGCGCCTGCCGAACGGCATGGATGGTGTCGGCGGCCTGAACCAGCCGCAAATCAAACCGGGTGAGACCTACGTCTACGAATTCGTCGCGCGCCGCCCCGGCACTTTCATGTATCACCCGCACGCCGACGAGATGACGCAAATGGCGATGGGCATGATGGGCATGTGGGTCACGCACCCAAAGAACCCGGCCTTCATGCCGGTGGATCGCGACTTCTGCTTTCTGCTCAACGCCTACGACATCGACCCCGGCAGCGCAACGCCGCAAGTCAACACCATGATGGACTTCAATTTGTGGACTTGGAACTCGCGCGCTTTCCCCGGCATCGATGCCCTGGCGTGCCGCATGGGTGACCGCGTGCGCATCCGCATCGGCAACCTCACCATGACCAACCACCCGATCCATATTCACGGCCACGAGTTTGTCGTCACTTGCACTGACGGCGGATGGGTGCCGCCGTCCGCGCGCTGGCCCGAAGTGACCACCGACATCGCCGTCGGTCAGATGCGCGCCATCGAGTTCGAGGCCACCGAGCCGGGTGACTGGGCGTTCCATTGCCACAAGAGCCATCACACCATGAACCCGATGGGCCACGCCGTGCCGACCATGATCGGCGTTGATCACCGCGGCATCGCGGCCAAGATCAACAAGCTGGTACCCGATTACATGGTGATGGGCGAGCGCGGCATGGCCGACATGGGCGAGATGGAAATGCAAATACCGGACAACACGCTGCCGATGATGACCGGCCAGGGCCAGTTTGGCGCGATCGAAATGGGCGGCATGTTCACCACCGTCAAGGTGCGTGAGGGGCAGGCGCGTGGCGATTACAAAGACCCGGGCGACTACAAGTTTCCGAAAAACACCGTGGCCTACAAGTGGGAAGGTGAATCGCTCAACCCCACGCGCGCGCCGACTTCGCGCATGACCGACATCAACCCCGCCACTGGTAAAGCAGCGGGCAAAGCGGCCGGAAACGCCGCGAAGGAAATCGAAGTCACCGTCCGCAAACCGTCCGGCCATGCCGGGCATTGAACCAAATTGTTGATTCAACGAATCAGCCATCCAAGGGGAACCCCCATGAAACTCAACCCTGCCTTTCTCTCCGCAGTCCTCGCCGCCACCTTCACCGTCACCGCACCGCTCGTCTGGGCGCACGGCGACGCCGGCCACGACAAGAAACCTGCACGCAAGATTTCCACCGACGAGCACGCCTTCGGCAAGGAAGATGACCCGAAAAAAGCCAAACGCACCATCACCGTGAACATGGCCGACACCATGCGTTTCACGCCGGGCGAGATATCCGTCAAGCAGGGCGAGACGGTGAAATTCGTCGTCAGAAACGGCGGCAAGGTGATGCACGAAATGGTGATCGGCACCGAGGAGGATCTCAAGAAGCACGCCGAGCAAATGAAAAAGCACCCGACCATGGAACACGACGAGCCTTACATGGCGCACGTCAAACCTGGCGGCAAGGAAGAGATCACCTGGACCTTCACCAAGCCCGGCACGTATATGTACGGCTGCCTGATTCCCGGCCACTTTGAGGCTGGCATGAAGGGTGCGATCAAGGTGGTATCCGGGTAGTGTTTTAACCAGAGATCCCCTCCTTCTTGCGCTCAAGATCTACGCCCGGTTTTCCAGTCAGTTTCCCCTCTCCTCACGAAATGGAGCCACACCATGAAACATACCCTCACCCTCTCCGCCCTGACCTTCATGCTCATCTCAGGCATGGCGCTCGCCGCAGACGATAAAAAAGAGGATCACCAGAGTCACGCCGGTCACGGCGCAAATACACCGGCAAACGCCCCCGCCGCTATCGCGCAATTGGCCCAAAAAGACCTGACCGACGCCGAAGTGCGCACCATCAACAAGGACGCCGGCAAGATCACCCTCAAGCACGGCGAGATCAAAAACCTCGACATGGGCGCGATGACCATGGTGTTTCAGGTCAAGGAGCCGACCATGCTCGACAAGGTGAAGGAAGGCGATAAAGTGCAATTCACCGCCGAGAAGATTCGCGGGCAGTACGTCGTCACCAGCATTGAGAAGAAGTAAGCGCCGTGCGCACCGCCATTGCGCTCGCTGCCGCCACCCCGCTCGCGCTCAGCCTGACCTGCTGGCTCAGTTGTGAGTGCACGTCGGTATGTCCGGCATGGGGCGCGGCGGCGTGCATGGGCATCGCGTTCGCCACCGGCGCGGTGATTTTCGTCACTGCTTCGATGGCGTGGGAGTTGTACGACCTGTCACATCATCGCGCACCAATGTTCCGTACCGAAGGATTTGATTGACCAACACACCAGGAGTGTCCGCATGAAATTGTTCGCCGCCCTCGCAGTGATTCTCGCCGCCAGCTCTGCGCTGGCCAATCCCTATGCCGGCCAGGAGACGCGCGCCATCAAGGCCCTGTCGACCGAGGAGGTGCGCGCCTACGTCGAAGGCGCCGGCACCGGCTTTGCCAGGGCGGCGGAACTGAACCGCCATCCCGGCCCGATGCACGCGCTTGAACTCGCTGCACCGCTTGATTTGACGCCGGTTCAACGCGAGACGCTGTCGCAGTTGATGGCGCGCCACAAGACCGACGCGCGTGGGTTGGGCGCCGCGGTGGTGCGGCTGGAAAAAGAACTTGACGCGATGTTCGCCGCCGGCAACCCGGCGCGTGCGCTGGTCGAAATGAAAGTGGCGGAAATCGGCGCGGCGCAAGCACGCTATCGCGCCTCACATCTCACCACCCATCTCGAGACCGCGCGCCTGCTTAGCGCAGAGCAAATCGCGCGCTATGACCAATTGCGCGGCTACACCGGGGCCGGGTCAGGTGATGGGCGGCGCGACGGCCGTGGCGGGCACGCACATTGACTTTTTCCGCATGCGATGCCCCAAAACCGTTGGTGGGAGCCGATTCTGAAGGAGTGCCCCATGAAACCGTTGGTGGGAGCGGTGCTCAGCCAGACACGCCGACAGAATCCTGCGGCCGGATGGATGGGCGAAGCAGTCGCTCCGGCATGGCACGGCGGCTTCGGCATTGCGGCAATGCCCGCGCAGTTTTGTTCCGGCGCATCGCGAAAGCGCAGCGGCGCGCGGATTTCCTCCAGATTCATGTCAAGCGGGCGGCAGTGCCGGATGAACAATAGCCGCTCCTGGCGCCGTGCGCCGTAAATCCGGTAGTTCCCTTCCGAGCGCAGCGGCACCGCGAACAGGGTTCAATGCGCAAAAAATCGGCGTTGTAAGATAGGGGCTTGGTCACATTTGCAGATAGACGGCGTTTACACAATGCGGGAGTGTGTCGCGTGAGGGTGATTCAATACCTCTTGATCGGTGCCATCGCCCTGCTCCAGGCAGCGGCGCCGCTCCTGCACGCCCATCTCGGGGCGGATCGCGCATCGCCGCATACGGTTCATTTGCACCTGGACCTGCACGCCTCTGCCGGTCAGGTGGACCACTTGACGGCATCCGACCCGGCACTGACAGACTCGGCTGCCATCGGCCTCGGCCAGGAAATCCGCCGTGATCTGCCGTGGGACGCAAGCGCCTCCGCCTGCGTCGTGCATGTGCTGTGTGTGCCGACTGCACCACGCACGCTGCCGCCGCGTCCGGCCGACCTAGCAGCGCATCTGCCCCAGCTTTCCTTCTTTCTCGCTCCCCCGCCCCAGGGGCCGCCCGCCGTCACGGTCTAAGCCGCGCGTTTCGTCCGCAGCTACGTCTGCCAACAGGCAGAGGCAGCGCCGCGACGAACTCCCTTGATTGATCAGTCGGCCCGCGCAATGCGCGCGACCGGGTCACATTGTATTGACTGGCAGGGTAATCCTCATGAACGTTTCCATTCCGGTACGCGCCATCGCCTGTGCGCTGGCATTCACTTCCGCTGCGGGCCACACGGCGCCGACGAGCGAAGTCCTCAAAATCACGACGGCACAGCAAAGCGCCGCCGGCATCACCACCGCGCCGCTGCAGGCGCGTCAGGCCGCCGGCCGGACTGGACTGCCCGGACTACCCGGCCAGGTGGTGATCCCCAACGAGCAGTTGCGCATGGTGAGCGCGCCGCTGGCCGGCCTGGTGGAAACCGTGCTGGTCGCAACCCAGCAATCCGTGCGCAAAGGGCAAGTCGTGGCGCGCTTGCAAAGCCCGGGGCTGGCCGACGTGCAGCACACCTACCTGCAGGCCTCTGCGCAGCGCCAGCTGGCGCAGTCGGCGCTTGACCGAGATGAAAAGCTGTTCGCCGAAGACCTGATCGCCAGGAGCCGGCTGGAAGCCACACGCAGCCGCCACCAGGAGGTGCTGGCCGATGTCGCGGAGCGTACTCAAGCGTTGCGCGCGGCAGGCATGTCCGACGCCGGCATCGCGCAATTGCGCAGCGGGCGCGGCGTTGCGTCGGCAATCGTGCTCACGGCGCCGTTTGACGGCGTGGTGATCGAGCAACTGGCGGTGGCCGGCCAGCGGCTCGAAGCGGCAGCGCCGGTGATGAAGATCGCACGGCTAGACCCGCTATGGATCGAAGTGCAGGTGCCGGTCGACCGCCTGGCCGGCGTCGTCTCCGGCACCGAGGCGGGCGTGCCGGCGGCCGATGTCAAGGGACGGGTGATCTCGGTGGGCCGCGCAGTCGCCAGCGGCACGCAGACGGTCGCGGTGCGGGTGGAAATCCGCAACGGCGCGGCGCGCCTGCGTCCCGGACAACTGGTGGAAGTCGTGCTGGTGAGCCAGGGCGGTGCCGGTGTGTGGGGCGTGCCGGCCTCGGCCATCGCCCGCATCGCCGGCCACGCCATGGTGTACCGCCAGACGCCGGAAGGCTTCGTGCCGCAGACCGTGACAGTGCTTGAATCAGGTGCCGACACCACGCTCGTGAGTGCGCCATTCAAGGGCAACGAACGGATTGCGGTCAAGGGAGTGGCGGCGCTCAAGGCGCTGCAAACGGGCGTCAGCGGGGCACAGTGATGCTGACCAAACTTGCCGAATTCGCGCTGATCCAGCGCGTGCTGGTGCTCGCCGCCACGGTGCTGTTCGCCGGCGCCGGCGTGCTGGCGTTTCAAAGCCTGCCGGTCGATGCCTACCCGGACGTGTCGTCCACCCAGGTCAAGATCATCATGAAGGCGCCAGGCATGACGCCCGAGGAAGTTGAGGCGCGCGTCACCACGCCGATCGAACTTGAGATGCTCGGCATCCCGAACAAGCGCATGGTGCGCTCGGTGTCGAAATATGCGATTGCCGACATCACGCTCGATTTTGCGGAAGGCACCGACATCTACTGGGCGCGCCAGCAGGTGGCCGAGCGCCTCGGCAACATCGCGCGTGATCTGCCGGGCGCGGCATCCGGCGGGCTTGCACCCATCACCACGCCGCTCGGCGAGATGTTCATGTTCACCATCGAAGGCGGCGGCCTGTCGCTCACCGAGCGCCGCACCCTGCTTGATTGGACCCTGCGCCCCGCCCTGCGCACCCTGCCCGGCGTGGCCGATGTCAATTCGCTGGGCGGCTACGTGCGCAGCTTTGAGGTGGTGCCCAGCCCGACCGCCATGCAGGCGCGCGGCGTGAGCCACGCGATGCTGCTGCAGGCGCTCGAGGCGAACAACCGCAACGACGGCGCCGGGCGCATCCGCGAAGGCGAAGAGACCCTGCTGGTGCGCGCCGAAGGCAGCATCCGTAACCTAGACGACGTGCGCGCCATCGCGATTGCCGCGCGTGACGGCACCCCCGTGCGCGTGGGTGATCTGGCCGAGGTGCGCATCGGCGCCCTCACGCGCTACGGCGCGGTGACGCGTGACGGGCAGGAGGAAGCGGTGCAGGGTCTGGTGCTGGGCCTGCGCGGCGCCAACGCCAGACAGGTGGTCGACGGGGTGCGCCGGAAACTTGCCGAGATTGCCCCCACCCTGCCCCAGGGCGTGACGACGCGCGTGTTCTACGACCGCGGCAGCCTGGTCGAGCGCGCCGTCGGCACGGTGTCACGCGCGCTGCTCGAAGCGATCGTGCTGGTGGTGATATTGCTGGTGCTGTTCCTCGGCAACCTGCGCGCGGCGCTGGTAGTGGCGCTGACCCTGCCGCTGGCGGCACTCGGTACGTTTTTGCTGATGCGCGCCGCCGGCATGTCGGCCAACCTGATGAGCCTGGGCGGCCTTGCCATCGCCATCGGCATGCTGGTCGATGCCGCCGTGGTGGTGGTCGAAAACGTCGTGACGCACATGGCCGATGCAGGGGCGGCACGGCGCCCGCCCCTGCATCTGGTGTACCGCGCGGTGCGCGAAGTCACCGCCCCGGTGACGGCCGGCGTGCTGATCATCGTGATCGTGTTCCTGCCGCTGCTCTCGCTCGAAGGGCTGGAGGGCAAGCTGTTTGCGCCGGTGGCGCTGACCATCGTGTTCGCGCTGTCGATGTCGCTGTTGCTGTCGCTCACCATCGTGCCGGTGCTGGCCTCGTATCTGATCCGGCCGGGCGCCCATGGCGCGCCCTGGCTGGTGCGCCACGCGCAGCGCCTGTATGCGCCACTGCTGGAGTACGCCTTGCGGCACGGCACACGCTTCATGATTGGCGGCGGCATTGCGCTGGGCCTGACACTGGCGGTCTACCCGTTCATCGGCAAGACCTTCATGCCATCGATGGATGAAGGCGACATTCTCGTCAGTCTCGAAAAGCTGCCGTCGATCAGCCTGGAGCAAAGCGCCGAGACCGACCTGCGGGTCCAGCGCGCGATCCTCGCGGCGGTGCCCGAAGTCAGGAGCATCGTGGCGCGCGCCGGCGCCGATGAAATCGGGCTCGACCCGATGGGGCCGAACCAGACCGACACTTTCCTGGTGCTCAAACCCAAATCCGAATGGCGCAAACCGGACAAGGCGTGGCTCGCCGACCAGCTACGCATCGTGCTGACGCAGTTTCCCGGCGTGGCATTCAGTTTCACCCAACCGATTGAAATGCGTGTTTCGGAAATGCTGGTCGGGGTGCGCGGCGACGTCGCGGTCAAGCTGTTCGGCCCGAACCTCGCCACCCTCAATGCGCAGGCGGCGCAACTGGTCGAACTGTTGAAAAAGGTGCCGGGCGCGGAAGACGTGCTGACCATCAAGAACGACGGTGTGCAGTATTTCCGCGTGACGGTGGACCGCCTCGCCGCAGGCCGCCTCGGTTTGAGCGTCGACGACATCAGTGCGGCGATGCGTGCGCAGATCGAAGGCCAGCAGGTCGGCATCGTGCTTGAGGAAGGCCGGCGCACGCCGCTGCTGGTGCGCGGGCCGGAAGCGATCCGCACGTCACCCGCCTTGTTCGCCGGCCTCGCCATCGTGCTGCCGGGCGGGCAGAGCGTACCGGTGGCGCAGGTGGCGAAACTCGAGCGCATCGAGGGGCCGGTCAAGGTGGAACATGAAAACGCCGCGCGCCTGGTGGTGGTGCAGGCCAACGTGCGCGACCGTGACCTGGTCGGCTTTGTCGAAGAAGCGCAACGCGCAGTGGCCGCGCAACTCAAGCTGCCGGCCGGTTACAGCATGACCTGGGGCGGCGAGTTCGAAAACCAGCAGCGCGCCGCAGCGCGCCTCGCGCTGGTGGTGCCGGTGGCGCTGGCGCTGATCTTCCTGCTGCTGTTCGTCACCTTCGGTTCTGTGCGCCAAGCGGTGCTGGTGCTGGCGAACATTCCGTTCGCCCTGATCGGCGGGGTGTTTGCGCTGGCCGTGGCGCGCGAATACCTGTCGGTGCCGGCATCGGTCGGCTTCATCGCGCTGCTCGGCATCGCGGTGCTCAACGGCGTGGTGATGGTGAGTTATTTCAACCAACTGCTGGCGCGCGGCATGGCGCTGCGCGAGGCCGTCACCGAAGGCGCGAAACGGCGCCTGCGCCCGGTGCTGATGACGGCCGGCATCACCGCGTTTGGCCTGGTGCCGCTGTTGTTCGCCAGCGGGCCCGGCTCCGAAATCCAGCGGCCGCTCGCCATCGTCGTCATCGGCGGGTTGATTTCGTCGACGCTGCTCACATTGTTGCTGTTGCCGACTCTCTATCTGCGCTTCGGCGTTGAACCCACTTCCGAAAATCTGAAAGGAGCCACAGCATGAACGCGGCCACCGACCCCCTGCGGCGCGACACGCTGCTGACCCTGCTGTTTCCCGCCGACGCCGAAGAAGCGGTGATCGACCACCTGCTCGAACACCCCGAAGGCGCGCGAGGCTTCACTTGCGTGCTGGTCGACGGCCACGGTGCGACGATGCCGCCGCGCGACGCTGCCGAGCGCGTGCGCGGGCGCTCGCGGCTCTTTCAGGTGCAGATCGCGTTGGCACGCAGCCAGGCCGATGCGATGGTGGCGCATTTTCGGTCGGCACTCGCCAATCCGGATGTCGTGTTCTGGATGGTGCCATTGACCGCCTTTGGGAGAATGTCATGAACCGCATTCGATGGAGCGTGCCGGCTCTGGTCCTGACGATGGCGCAGACACTCGCGCCGAGTGCGGCCGGGGCGGCCGAAACTTTCGCCACGCCCGACCTGCCGCCACTGCCCCATGTGGCCGAAGCGATCAATTCCCATCCCGCGGTGGCGGGCGCACGCGCCGGGATCAACCTGGAGGAGGCAAACCGCAAGCGGTTCAACGCCGGGCCGCACGAAACGATGCTGCGCTTCGGCACGCAGTCACGCCACGATGCCATCGCCAATCGCAGCATGCAGGAGTGGGATGTATTGGTTGAACGCCCGTTGCGCCTAGGCGGCAAGGGCGCACTCGACACGCAACTGGGAGAGCAAGGCGTGGATCAGGCCAAATTGGCCGTGGGCGACGCGCGCCACGAAGCCGGGCGCGGCCTGTTGCGCATGTGGTTCGCCTGGTTGCGTGCCGCAACGCAGGCCAGCCACTGGCAGGAACAGAAAGCCCTGCTCGCACGGCAGGCCGGGCTGGTCGCCCGCCGCGCCGAATTGGGCGATGCGCCGCGCCAGGAACAGTCATCGGCCGCCGCCGCAGTGGCGCAGGCGGAATACGCGCTGTTGCAGGCGGGCATGCGCAAGGAAGTCGCGGCGAGCGAACTCACGAGTACGTTTCCGCAAATTAAACTGCCGTCCAACCCGCCATTGGTGCAGCCGGTGCCGATCGTGCAGGGGCTTGATTTCTGGCAGGCACGCATCGCCGAACAGAACCATGAACTCGCCATCGCGCGCAGTGAAGTCAAGCGGCGCGAAACGCTGGCGCAGCGTGCCCGCGCCGACCGCACGCCCGACCCGACCATTGGTGTGCGCTACGGATCTGAGCGCGCCGGCGCCGAACGGGTGGTCGGGCTGGTGCTGAGCATTCCGTTTTCAGGTGCGCTGCGGCAAGCCGGTGCGGAAGCGGCTCTGGCGCAGACCGATATCGCCGTGCAGCGCCGGGCCAGCGTGCAGCGGCGCCTGACGGCGGAGGCTGCGGCCACGTTCTCCGGTGCAATGCGCTCGTTCGACAGCTGGCACCAGGCGCGCGTGGCGGCCGACGCCATGGAACGCAACGCGGCGTTGTCCGCGCGCGCCTACCAGCTTGGCGAGTCTTCGCTGGCGGAATTGCTGGCCGCGCAGCGCCTGGCGATCGAGGCGCGGCTCGCCGCCGCCGTGGTGCAGTTGGAAGCGGCGGAAGCGCGCTATCGATTGCTGCTTGATGCGCACCTGCTATGGGATCTGGACGAGGATTGATTGAGTGGCCGGAGAAGCGCTCTGGGAGAAGTGAAATTTCGCCGGGCCATGCCTCGAACACCGTTGGTACAAGTGATTCTCCGCAGCCTGTCGGCTGCGGGCATTGTCTCCCAACGGTTTCCGGGCATGCGCCAGCGAAATTCTTCCCTCGATTTGGCATCCACCGACAGCTTCGAAGCGTAGAATGGACGCATGTTCACCGCCCGCCATTTCCGCCGCATCGCACTTGCCGCTCTGGCATCGCTCGCGTTCGCCCAGGCCGCTGTCGCGGCGATGGGCTGCGCCACGTTGCGCGCCGACAGCACGCAAGGCAATGTCGCGGTAATGCCGTCGGGCGAGCCTTGCGACATGATGGGCGGCGCGCCCGCCTCAATCACGCTCAAGCACTGCGCGCAGTCCGCCGAGGCAGTTCCGGGCGATCTTTCTCCCCTGCATTTTCTCGACGCTCCTGCGCCGCCATCGCTCCGGCCATTCACCGGCGTCGTTGCGCCGGCCACACCGGAGAACGCGCACCACGTCGCACGCATCCTCGGCCCGCCGCGATTCGCGCTGACGCAACGCCTGCGCATTTGACCTCCCGCTGACGCTTCGCCGCCGCTGCGCATCCGCGCACGGCGTGAACGTGTTTGTGGAGGTTTTCATGAAGTTCTCTTCTTCCGTCCGCGCGCCGCGAGGACGTTGCGGTGCCGTCCTCGCGCTGGCCGTTGCGCTGACCAGTCCGGTTGCACACGCACAGCTCGCCGGCAACACAACGCTTGCGGCAGCAGCCGAAGCGTCGCTCTCGGTGTTCGACGCCATGCAACTGGCCGAGCGCAACGCACCCGGCCTTGATGCGCGCCAATCGGCCGAGGCAATGTCCAGCGCGCTGGCCGAGTCGGCACTCGCTCTGCCCGACCCCAAGCTCAAACTTGGCGTCGACAACCTGCCCATCGAAGGCCGCGAAGGATATACGGTCGGCCGCGATTTCATGACCATGCGCCGCGTCGGCATCGCGCGCGACATGCCGCGCGAGGAGAAACGCGAACTGAAATCACAGCGCTTCCGCCTCGAAGCGCACCGCGAAGCAGCGCAGCGCGAAGACGCGCGCCTGATGGTGCGGCGCGACGTGGCGCTGGCGTGGGTCGAGCGCCACTACGCCGAAACCGCCACTGCGCTGATCGACGAACTGCAACGCGAGACGCGCATCCAGTACGACGTGCTGATCGGCCAGGTGCGCGCCGGACGCGCGACGCCGATCGAAGCAGTGGCGGCGCAGTCGCAGGTGCGCTCGCTCGACGACCGCCGCGCCGAGTTTGCACGCCTTGCGGCGCGGGCGCGCGTGCAGATGGAACGCTGGCTTGGACCGCTGGCAGCGCGGCCGCTCGCAGCCTGGAACCTGGCAAGCCTGAAAGTCGACCGCAGTACACCGCTTGCCGAAGGCCATCCGCATCTGGCCGCGTTCACGTTGATGGAGGCCCAGGCCGGCAACGAGATTGCGCAGGCCAGGGCGCAGGAGAAAGGCGACTGGGGCTGGGAAGTCGCCTATCAGGCGCGCGGCCGCCAGTTCACCGACATGGTGTCGTTCGGCATCGTGATCGATCTGCCTTCTTTCGGCCAGGCGCGCATCGCCCCCGAGGTGCGTGCGCGGCAGGCGCAGAGGGAAGCGGCGGAACGCAATCGCGAAGACGCGCGGCGCCAGTACGAACTTGAAGTCAAGCTGGTCCTGGCCGACTGGGACGCGGCCAACGCGCGGCGCGCGAATTTCGACGATGCCCTGCTGCCGCTGGTCAGGGACCGCATCGACCAGACCCTGGCCGAATACAAGAGCGGCGCGGGCAAGCTGGTCGACGTGCTCGAGGCGCGGCGCAACTGGGTCGAGACGCGCCTGGCGCAATTGCAACTGGAACAGGACGCGGCGCGCGCCTGGGCGCAGTTGCAGTATTTCGATCACGGTGCGCATGGCGCGCGTGACAAGGGAACGAAATGAAAACGCGCGCCCTTTTTCTTTCCGCGTTCGCCGCGCTGCTGTTTGTGGTGGCTGGCGCCGGTGGCGGTTTCTGGTACGCGAACATGCGCGCCGAAATGGCCGAGTACGACCGGCAGGCCAGCGCGCCGACGCCGCCAGGCAAGAAGATTTTGTATTACCACGACCCGATGGTTCCGCAGCAAAAATTCGACAAACCGGGCAAATCGCCCTTCATGGAGATGCAGCTGGTGCCGGTGTATGCGGACGACGACGGTGGCGCACCGGGAGTCAAGGTGAACCCATCGGCAGCGCAAAGCCTCGGCGCACGCACCGCCGACGCGAAGCGGGCGATGCTGTCGCGCTCGATCGAGGCGGTTGGCACGGTGGCGTTCGACGAGAGCGCGGTCGAGGTGGTGCAGGCACGGGTTTCCGGCTGGATCGAAAAGCTGCATGTGCGTACGCCCAACGATCCGGTCGCAGCCGGTGCGCCGCTGGCCTCGGTCTACGCGCCCGACTGGCTCGGTGCGCAGGAGGAGTATCTTGCGGTGAAACGCTCGGGCAGCGCGGACTTGATCGACGCATCGCGCGCGCGCCTGGCCCATCTTGGGATTCCCGAAACGCAGATCGCCGCGCTGGAACGCGAGGGCCGCGCCAATCCGCGCGTCACGCTGACGGCGCCGCGTGGCGGCGTGCTGCTGCCGCTGTCCGCCGACATGAGCGCGGGTGCTGCCCAGTTTGCCCCGCAGTTTGCCAAAGAAGGCATGCAGGTCACGCCGGGCATGACGCTGTTTCGCATCGCCAGCCTGACCAGTGTTTGGGTGTTGGCCGATGTGCCCGAGGCGCAGAGCGGCACGCTGCGCGCAGGCAACGCGGTCGAGGTGCGCGTGCAGGCTTTCGCCGGCCAGATTTTCAAGGGTGCGGTCGCCGTGCTGCTGCCCGAAGTGAACACGGCGACGCGCACGGTGCGCGCGCGCATCCGCGTCGACAATCCGGGCGGGCGGCTGTTGCCCGGCATGTTCGCCGCCGTACGTTTGGGCGGCGACGACAAGCGCGAGGCGGTGGTGGTGCCGTCCGAAGCGGTGATCGCCACCGGTGCACGCAAACTGGTGATGATTGCCGCTGCAGGCGGGCGCTTCGCCCAGCGCGACGTCGAGACCGGCATGGAGGCGCGCATCGACGGCGTCGACGTGACCGAGATCAAGCGTGGTGTTGAGGCCGGTGAGAAAGTGGTGGTGTCGGGTCAGTTCCTGTTTGACTCTGAAGCGAGTTTAAAAGGCGCAGGAATCAGTGATGCCATGAAGAATGGCTCTGGTAGCGGCTCTCAGGACACCAAGCCCGCTATGGAGATGAAGAAATGATCGCCGCGTTGATCCACTGGTCGATCAGGAACCGCTTTCTGGTGCTGCTTGCCACCGTCATGCTCGCGGCCTGGGGAGCATGGTCGGTGCGGCACACGCCGCTCGATGCGATCCCCGACCTGTCGGACACGCAGGTGATCATCCGCACCACCTTCCCCGGCCAGGCGCCGCAGATCGTCGAGGATCAGGTCACCTATCCGCTGACGACCACCATGCTGTCGGTGCCGGGTGCGAAGACGGTGCGCGGCTATTCGTTCTTCGGCGATTCCTTCGTTTACATCCTGTTCGACGACGGCACCGACCCCTACTGGGCGCGTTCGCGCGTGCTCGAATACCTGAACACGGTGCAGGCGCGCCTGCCGCCACAGGCCAAGCCGGCGCTCGGGCCCGATGCCACAGGCGTCGGCTGGATCTATCAATACGCGCTGATCGACCGCAGCGGGCGCAACGACCTCGCGCAACTGCGCGCCTTGCAGGACTGGTTCCTCAAGTACGAATTGAAAGCCGTGGCCAATGTGGCCGAGGTGGCGAGCGTTGGCGGCATGGTCAAGCAATACCAGATCGTGCTCGACCCCGAGCGCCTGCGCGCCTACAACCTGCCGCACACTAAGGTGGTGGCCGCGATCCGCAATGCCAACCAGGAAACCGGCGGCGCCGTGCTCGAATTGGGCGAAGCCGAATACATGGTGCGTTCGCGCGGTTACCTCAAAACGCTGGAGGATTTCCGCGACATTCCCTTGAGCGTGTCCGATACCGGCACGCCGGTGCTGCTCAAGGATGTGGCGCGCATCCAGGTCGGGCCGGAGATGCGGCGCGGCATTTCCGAGCTTGATGGCGAGGGTGAAGTCGCCGGCGGCATCGTCGTGATGCGCTCGGGCAAGAACGCGCTCGAAACCCTCAACGCCGTGAAGGCCAAGATCGAGTCCCTCAAGCCGGGTTTGCCGCCGGGTGTGGAAATCGTCGAAACCTACGACCGCACCGGCCTGATCGAGCGCGCGGTGGCACACTTGCGTGACAAGCTGGTCGAGGAATTCATCGTGGTGGCGGTGGTGTGCGCCCTGTTCCTGTTCCATCTGCGCTCGGCACTGGTCGCCGTGATCACCTTGCCGCTGGGCATCCTGCTCGCCTTCATCGTGATGCGCTATCAGGGCGTCAACGCCAACATCATGTCGCTGGGCGGCATTGCCATCGCCATCGGCGCGATGGTCGACGCCGCGATCGTGATGATCGAGAACGCGCACAAGCACATTGAGGAATGGGAACACCAGCACGCGGGCGAGGCGCTCGCCGGCGAAGCGCGCTGGAACGTGATCGCCGAAGCAGCCGCCGAGGTCGGGCCGTCGCTGTTTTTCTCGCTGCTGATCATCACGCTCTCCTTCATTCCGGTGTTCGCGCTTGAAGCCCAGGAAGGCCGGCTGTTCGGCCCGCTCGCGTTCACCAAGACCTATGCGATGGCGGCAGCCGCCGGCTTGTCGGTGACCCTGGTGCCGGTGCTGATGGGCTACTGGATTCGCGGCCGTATCCCTAAAGAGAACGCCATTTTTCTCAACCGCTTTTTCATCCATCTCTACCGCCCGCTGCTGCGCGCGGTATTGGCATGGCCCAAGGCAACCCTGCTGGGGGCGGTGCTGTTCGCCGCTGCGACTGTGTATCCCGCACTCAACGTCGGCGGTGAATTCCTGCCGCCGCTCGACGAGGGCGATTTGTTGTTCATGCCCTCGGCGCTACCCGGCATCTCGCCGGCCAAGGCGGCGGAACTGCTGCAACAGACCGACCGCCTGATCCGCACCGTGCCCGAAGTCAAGAGCGTGCACGGCAAGATCGGCCGCGCCGAAACCGCCACCGACCCGGCGCCGCTGGAGATGGTCGAGACCACGATCCAGTTCAAGCCCAAATCCGAATGGCGCACCGGCATGACGATGGACAAGCTGGTCGAAGAACTCGATGCCGCCGTCAAACTGCCGGGCCTGGCCAATATCTGGATTCCGCCGATCCGCAACCGCATCGACATGCTTGCCACCGGCATCAAGTCGCCACTCGGCATCAAGGTGGCGGGTGCCGACCTTGTGGAGATCGACCGCATCGCCGCCGACATCGAGCGCGCCGTGCGCAAAGTGCCGGGGGTCAGCTCGGCGCTGGCCGAGCGCCTCACCGGCGGGCGCTACATTGACATCAAGATCGACCGCAAGCAGGCGGCGCGCTTCGGCATGAACATCGGCGACGTGCAGTCCATCGTCGCGGCCGCAATCGGCGGCGAGAATGTGACCGAAACCATCGAAGGCCGGCAGCGCTTTCCGGTCAGCGTGCGCTACCCGCGCGAGCTGCGCGATTCGGTCGAGAAGCTGCGCAACCTGCCGATAGTCACCGAGCGCGGCGCCTTCATCACGCTCTCGCAGGTGGCCGAAGTGAAGATCGAAGACGGGCCGCCGATGATCAAGAGCGAAAACGCGCGCCTGTCGGGCTGGATCTATGTCGACATCCGCGGCCGCGACCTGGTCGCGGTGGTAAACGATGCGCGCCGCGCGGTGGCCGATGAAGTCAAACTCACGCCCGGCTATTCGGTGAGCTGGTCCGGCCAGTTCGAATATCTGGAGCGCGCCAAGCAGCGCCTCACGGTGGTGGTGCCGTTCACGCTCTTGATCATTTTTGTTTTGCTGTACCTGATCTTCAATCGCGCAGGCGAAGCGCTGCTGATCATGGCGACGCTGCCGTTCGCAGTGTCGGGCGGGTTCTGGCTGATGTGGCTGCTCGGCTACAACTTCTCGGTGGCCAGCGCCATCGGCTTTATCGCGCTGGGCGGGGTGGCGGCCGAGTTCGGCGTGGTGATGCTGCTGTTTCTCAAGCAGGCGATCGAACGTCATGCCGGATCGTCCGCTTCGTCTGCGCACGGCGCGCAACCGCTCGATGCGCACGCCCTCGATGCCGCCATCGAGGAAGGCGCAGTGCAGCGCGTGCGCCCCAAGACCATGACCATCGCGGTGATCGTTGCCGGTCTGATCCCGGTGATGCTCTCGACCGGTACCGGCTCCGAAATCATGCAGCGCATCGCTGCGCCAATGGTAGGCGGCATGCTGACCGCGCCGTTGCTATCGATGTTCGTGATCCCGGCGGCGATCAAGCTGATGCGGCGGCGGCGACAATACAAGTCTGCGGCACCTGCCATCGAGAGCGGTCATGCATCGACGATTTGAATCGGCGCTGGTCTGCGCATGCGCCGCCGCCTTGTTGACAAGCTGCGCCTTCCTCACCCCCCGCATGCCCGAGGTGGTCGATCCGCCGCACGCCGCACCGCGCGCCAAACCACTTGGCGGACAAGCGATGGCACTGGTCTTGTCGGGCGGCGCGGCGCGCGCCTTCGCCCACAACGGGGTCCTCAAGGTTTTGGGAGAAGCCGGCATCCGCCCAGATCTGATCGTCGGCACCAGCGGCGGCAGCATCGTCGGGGCCCTGTACGCCTCCGGCATGAAAGCCGCCGCGCTCGAAGCTCTGACTCATCAGGCCGACGGTGTCTTCACTTCGGACGCCGACTGGTCGCGCCTGCTGCGCCTGAAAAGCCTGGGCCTGCTGGCCGGCAACGCCCTGCATGGGTTCGTTGGCGAGCATGTCGGCCACCGCCCGATCGAGAAAATGCCGATCCCGTTTGCCGCGGTGGCAACTGATATGGGCAGCGGCAATGCCGTCGCGTTCACGCGTGGCGACGCTGGCCATGCTGTGCACGCGTCCAGCGCGGTTCCCGGCGTGTTCGATCCGGTGGAAATCCAGGGCAAGTTGTATGCAGACGGGGGGCTATCGAGCCCGTTGCGGGCACGCATCGCGCGCGGGCTCGGCGCGCGTGTCGTGATCGCCGTCGACGTCATCTATCCGCCGGCCGACAGCGGCACGCTGCGCTCGCCCATTGACGTGATGTTCCAGACCTTTCTGGTGCAGACCTGGCGGTTGAAGGAAACTGAAATCAGCGCCGCTGATCTGGTGATCGCGCCGGATATTCCGGTCACCACCACCCAATACGGATTCAAGGATCGTGAAATGCTGATTGCCGCTGGTGAAGCGGCGGCGCGGCGCACATTGCCGGCCGTGCGTGCGCTGCTGGCGCGGCCGGATACGCGTTAATCCGCAGAGGGGAATTCGCCGAAAACCGTTGGTGGGAGGAGCTCTTGGTGCATTACCCGAGGGCGCGGCATGCGCGTGCAACTGCCGCCGCCGCATCCGTGATCTCTGCGGGACGCGTGAGGATATCGGGCGTCAGCCGCAAATACTGCGCACGCGCATCAACCTTGATGCCGAAATTGCCCTCGCCCATAGCGCCTTCTGTCAAGCGCGCCTTCCATCAAGCGCGCCTCCGGTGCCGTAGCCCTCTTCAATCTGCATGGTGCGGTCATTCTTGACCACGCGCAGCGCTATGCCAGCGCCGCCAATTGCTCCAGCCGCTGCGTCAAAATCGTCAAGCGTGCGGCTTGCGATTCATCGGGAAAGATCAGGCCCGGCAAGGCATCGAGGAAGGCCGGCGCGTTGAGCAGCGCTGCACAGCGGCCCGCTGCATAGGCGCGCAGTTCAGCAGGCGCACCGGCTACTTCATCTCTCAGTTCGGGTCTTGCGCTTTCATTGGAAATAGCCATCGAGCAGACGCATGGCGGCGTCGCGCTCGCGCGCCTGGCCTGCGCGCAGGGCGTCGAACAGCGCGAGCACTGCGTGGAGACGCGCATCGCGCAGGGCGGCGGCCGGCACAGAGGGGTAGAGTGGCGCAATGCCAATGCCACGCACCGTGCCGGTGGCGTGCGGCCACACCGGCGGCGGGTCGCTTGATGGCGCGATGATGGTGTTGAGTGGTGGCGCTGCGTAGCCGGTAGGCACACCACGCGTGAGCGAACTTGCCACCGGCGCAAATGCATATTTGGCACCGTGCAGCAAAAACTCGCGCAGTTGCGTTTTGAGCAATACCGGGCGGCGCTCCTGAAACACCGCCAGGCGTGCTGCCACTGCGCGCTTCAACGAGGCATGCACTGCCGACGCGGCCAAACCGGTTTGCGCTGCCAGACCAGTATTGCTCACCGCCCCTGACGCCGCCGGGTCGCGCGCAAGCATGGCCAGCAGAACGTATAAATCCTGCGGTTTGAGGCTCGCCTGGCGATTCGTCGATTTCGGCATATTCTCTATTCTTGAATTGAGAATTTTATTTTTAATTATATGTTTATAAACATATTTTTGTCAATATTCTTATTTCTTGAATTGAGAATAAAGTCCGCGCTGCTTGACTGATTGCCGTTGTTGAAGCGGCATCGCGCCGCGCTCTAACCGCTGTGCGCGTGCTGCGGGTGCTGCAGGACAGGCCTTAGGCTGCAGAGGAGAATTCGCCTCAAACCGTATGGGAGCGGTTCTTGTGGCATTGCCTTGCAGCGGAGCAGCGTCGCGTTAAAGAATAACCGGCTTGTCCGGCAGCTCGTTCGGGTTTGCGCCGGCAGCCGGGAAATGCTTCACCAGATGCCCCGTTGCGGCATGGATGCCCGCGACCACCCCGGCCTCATACTTCCCTGCCTTGAAGGCGCCTTCGATCGCGCGGCAAATGGTTTCCCATTGCGGCGTGCCCACTTTGGCATGAACGCCGCGGTCGGCCACGATCTCGACATCGCGATCGGCCAGCAACACGTAGATCAGCAGGCCATTGTTGTGCTCGGTGTCCCACACGCGCAGTTGCGAGAACACGTCAATCGCACGCGCACGGGCCGACTGTCCGTGCCACAGCGCGGCACCATCAAGCGCGCCTTCGATCACAAAGCGGATTTCACCGGTATGCGCGGCTTCGCTCGCCTTGATGGCGTTTTCAATTGCACGCAGCGCATGAAGCCGGAAGGTGCGATTGACCTGCCAATGCGTCATGGCCAGATGCCGGGCAATGCGTTTGATGTTCATCATGGTTGTCCGCCTACCCGTTTACCATCGGCCCGAGGCGCCACCGCCGCCAAAACTGCCGCCGCCGCCACCGAAGCCACCGGAACTGCCGCCCCGGCCGCCGATGCTGCCACCGCCAAAGCCGCCGATGCCGCGCCCGCCGCCGGTAAGCGTGACCACCAGAGCAATCACGCCGGCGATCAGGGCGATGGAGATCGCACCCACCAGGAACCACGCCAACACCGCGACCACGCCGCCGGTGACCAGTGCACCGGGAAATCGACCCAGCATCGAGCGCAGAATCCCGCCTGCCACCATGGCCAGCACGAACAGGATCGGCGCATACTGCTCAAGGTCGCCCAGGCTGCTGCTGCGGGAGGCAGCGCGCGGGGGCGGTAGGGCCTCGCCGTCGATGACGCGAATCATCTGGTCGACCCCGGCCGCGATGCCGCCGGCAAAATCCTGCTGCTTGAAGCGTGGCACGATCACGTCGCTTACGATGCGTTTGGCCACCAGATCACCGAGTGCGCCTTCGAGGCCGTAACCGACTTCAATGCGCAGGGTGCGGTCATTCTTTGCAACGATCAGCAGGGCACCGTCATCCACTTTTTTTCGGCCCAGCTTCCATTGCTCGGCGACGCGCAGGGAAAACTGTTCAATGGTCTCCGGCTCGGTGGTCGGCACCAGCAACACCGCCACCTGGCTACCCTTGCGCGCTTCAAACGCCTGCAAGGTTTGTTCGAGCGCTGCCTTCTGGTCGCGGTTGAGGGTGCCGGTTTGGTCGACCACGCGCCCTGAAAGCGCAGGTACTGCTGTCTGGGCAATGGCGCTCCACGAACAGAACAGCGCGAGTGCCACCATGAAGGCGGCCGCCCATGCAAGCGGCGGCCGGCGCGCCTGCGTGCGCCTGAAAAGTGTTGTCACTTGGGCGCTGCTACTCCAGCAGGAGCCGCTGGTGCGGCGGGTGCGACGGGGGCGGCAGGCGCAGCCTTGGGAGCGTCAAAGTCAACCTTGGGCGCAACCGAAATCGCCTTCTCGTTTTCCACCGTGAAGTTGGGCTTGTCTTTGTAGCCGAACACCATCGCCGTCAGGTTCGACGGGAACGAGCGCACCGTCACGTTGTATTCCTGCACCGACTTGATGTAGCGGTTGCGCGCCACGGTGATGCGGTTTTCCGTGCCTTCCAGCTGCGCCTGCAAGTCGCGAAATCCCTGGTTGGCCTTGAGGTTCGGGTAATTCTCCGTGACCACCAGCAAACGCGACAGCGCGCCTGACAATTCCCCCTGCGCCGCCTGGAATTTCTGGAAAGCAGCCGGATCGTTGATCAGCTCCGGCGTCGCCTGGATCGAGGTGGCCCTGGAGCGCGCCTCAATCACTTTGGTGAGCGTGGTTTGTTCAAAGTTGGCCTCTGCCTTGACGATGTTGACCAGGTTGGGCACCAGGTCAGCGCGGCGCTGGTACTGGTTCACCACCTCGGACCAGCTCGCCTTGACGGCTTCGTCACCGCGCTGGAAATCGTTGTAGCCGCAACCGCTGAGGGTCAAGGACAACCCGGCGATGAATGCCATCAATAGTTTGCGCATGCTGTGTTCTCCAAGAATATGCATTTCAACAATGCGGTGCAGCCCAAAGGCCATTATGGATTGGATGATGCACCCTGAAGATCGGGGCTGGTTGAGGCAGATCAAGAGCCGGTGCGTTCCTGCGAGAGACGGCAAGCCAGCATGGAGCCGGGCAAAACGCCTTGGTGCGAGCCACTCTTCATGACAACATCATGGAAAGCGTTGGTACGAGCGCCTCCTGGAGCCGCCTTTTGCGGGAATCAATGGCGGTGGACGTGGTGCGCGTCCGGTGTGTGCGGATGAACGTGAACCAGGGGTTCATGCCTGTGCTGATGGCTATGCGCCGCCGCGGAGGGTGACATATGCAGATGGGTATGGTGCCCGTCATCGTGGGTGTGCGCATGCTCGTGCTCCAGCGCTTCGTGGGCATGCTCGTGCGCGTGCCGCTCCATCAGGTGCAACAGCACACCGGCCAACATCAGCAGCGCACCCGCGATAAGCCAGACTGACGCGCCACGCTCGCCCAGCGCATACGCCAGCACTGCGCCGAGAAAAGGGGCAAATGCAAATACCGACCCGGTGCGCGCGGCGCCGAATTCGCGCTGCGCCAGCAGATACAGGCGCAGGCTTAGGCCATAGCCGGTTGCGCCAATTAGCAGCAGCGCCAGCGCCGCATCGCGCGGTGGAAGCGGCGCGCCGAACGCGAAACCCATACCGGCGGTCGCCAATGCACCCAACAGCGATTTGCCCAGCACCACCTGGCCGGGGTCGCGCTCCGCAAGGCTGCGCGACAAGGTATTGTCCAGCCCCCACGCTGCCGTCGCGCCGAGCACGGCCAGCAAGCCGAGCCATTGTGTGTCGCCTGCAGCCTGCGCCTGGTCCAGTACCAACAGCACACCCCCCGCAGTGAGCAGACCCAGCGCGGCCTTGACCCGGCGGTCCATCTGCTCGGCGTACAGCCAGCGCGCGAGAACCACGGTGAACACGGCTTCAAGCGTCAGCATCAAGGATGCGCTGGTGCCGCTGGTATGCGCCAGGCCCCAGACCAGCAACACCGGCCCCAACGCAGCGCCGCATGCCGCCATTGCCGCGAGGCGCGGCAGATCAGCCGTGCGCAAACGCGCCTCTTGCGACTGGGGACGCAATGACAGTGCGCCGACCAGCGCTGCGCCCGCGTACAGCAGCGCCGCAGTCCAGAAGCTGCTGACGTTGAGGCCGAAGCGCTGCACCAGGGGCGTGCTTGCGCCGAACAACAGAGCCGCACCCAGCGCAAACAGGCCGCCGCGCAAGGCGGGCCAACTGCGCAGCGTCAAGGCGGACGCCACCGCGTCACGCAACCAAGAAAATGTTGCGTTGGATGCAGCAGATTGCGGGCCATCACGCCACCCCGCTGTATAGCTGTGGAAGCGAGGCTACCTCGAATGGGCAACGCACCTTTGGGCTCGACGCATGTTGCGCCAACTCAATCGGTTGATTGAACTTCCTTTGAACGCGATCGATTGCGAGGCTCATTCTGTCAGTGCCCATCCGAATTGGCGTATTGTGGCGCAAGCAGACAATGAACAGCATTTGCCTGGCCGTCCTTTAACCGACATTAACCAAGAAACCGCCATGCCCACCCCATACGACGCCATCGTCATCGGCACCGGCCAGGCCGGTCCCGCACTTGCCGCGCGCCTCGCCAAAGCGGGGCGCAACACCGCCATCATCGAGCGCAAGCGTTTCGGCGGCACCTGCGTGAACGTCGGCTGCGTGCCGACCAAGACGCTGGTAGCGAGTGCGCGCGCGGCGCACGTGGCGCGTACCGGCGACCATTTCGGCGTGATGATCGACGCCGGCTTCCGCATCGACATGGCGCGCGTCATGGCGCGCAAAAACGACGTAGTGAGCCAGTCGACCAAGGGCGTGGAGCAGTGGCTGCGCTCGACGCGCGGCCTCACGGTGTTGCAAGGTCATGCGCGCCTCGAAGGGCCGCAGTCCGTGCGGGTGAGCGACGCGCTGCTCGAAGCGCCGGAGATTTTCATCAACGTTGGCGGGCGCTCGAGCGTGCCCGACATTCCCGGTCTGGACGAGGTGGCCTGGCTTGACAGCTCACGCGTGATGGAGCTCGACATCGTGCCGCAACACCTCTTGATCATCGGCGGCAGCTACATCGGGCTGGAGTTTGCGCAGATGATGCGGCGCTTCGGTGCGCAGGTGACGGTGATCGAAAAAGGCCCACGCCTGATCGGGCGCGAAGATGATGATGTCTCCGATGCGATCCGCGCCATCCTCGAGCGCGAGGGCATCGAGTTCCGGCTCAATGCCACTTGCTTGAATGTATCAAAACATGGCGAAGGCGTTGCGGTAGGCGTCAATTGCGGCAACGCCGACGAGCAACTAGTGGGCAGCCATTTGCTGGTGGCCGTGGGGCGCGTGCCCAACACCGCCGATCTCGGGCTGGAGGCGGCCGGCGTCGCCGTCGACGCACGCGGCTTCATCACCGTCGACGACGAGTTGCGCACCAACGTGCCCGGCATCTGGGCTCTGGGTGACGCGAACGGCCGCGGCGCGTTCACCCATACCTCGTGGAACGACTACGAAATCGTGGCCGCCAATCTGCTCGATGGCGGCGCGCGGCGCGTGAGCGAGCGCATCCCCGCCTATGCGTTATTCGTCGACCCGCCGCTTGGGCGGGTCGGCATGAGCGAGCGCGAAGTGCGCGCCGCCTGTGAGAAGAGCGGGCGCCAGGCCCTACGCGCCAAGATGCCGATGGCACGTGTCGGCCGTGCGCGCGAACGCGGCGAGACGCAAGGATTCATGAAGGTGCTGGTCGATGCGGAGTCGAAAAAAATACTCGGCGCGGCCCTGCTCGGCATCGAGGGCGATGAAGCGATTCACTCGATCATCGATGTCATGACTGCGGGTCTGTCGTACGAAGCAATCGGGCGCGCCATGCACATCCACCCGACGGTTTCGGAGTTGATCCCGACCTTGCTGGAAGGCTTGAAACCGCTCGATTAGGCTTACCGAACGCCGGGCTGACCAAACGCCGCAAACCCTTGGTAGACAAGGGTTTGCGGCTGGTGCTGCTGCGCGAACTCAGGCCGTGCCGCTCAGGCTGCGCTGCTCAGCCCGGCCCCACCCAGGTCTCCGACCACGCCAGCACACAGCTTGAGGACGCCTTGCCAGAGCGATCCTGCGCGAACGGCTTGGCCGTGGCGGCTTCGCCGTTCACTGACAACTGCGCGCCGCGTGCCGGAAAAAAGGTGCTGTAGACGCCAAGCGGCCGGTTCATTTGCCCGGGAGGCACGGTGATCACGAACGCCGGCAAGAGATCCCACCAGGCCAGCACGATCTCGCCATCATCGGACGAAATGCGCTCTTCGACGGTGGCGAGTGCATTGCCGGTGCGCGCAAACTCGGCATCGATGACCGGTAGCGATTCATCACCGAAAGGGGCGTGCAGGAATGACTCGATGCGGCGCTGCAGAAAGCGCGCCATGCCGATGTTGTCGGCATAGACCACCGGCCCGTCGCCGGTGAGCGGGCTGTCGATGAAGAGCGCATGCCCCGGCCCCGCCGGTGACCACAGCACGCGCCAATGGCTGACCCGGTCAACCAGTGTTTTGCCGCCATCGTCCGAGAGGCGGATGAAGGAATTTTCCCCGGTCATGACGACTTCACCGGGATCGACCAAGCGTGGTTCACTCATTGCTGTCTCCTGCAGGTTGGTGCGTTAAGCGCAAAGTGCGCAAATCAGTCGGCATAGCCCGGTAGCTCCCGGTCGAGCACGCGCATCATGGCTTCGAAGTAGAGGCGCTCGCGCTCGCTGCGGACATGCCGGTCATCCGGCGGTGGCGATTGCACCTGCGCCACGATGTCGTCAGAGAGAATTTGCAGCGGCTGGCCGGTGCTCATCGCCAGCACCTGGGCGCGGCAGACGCGTTCGAGCTTGTAGAGCCGCCGGTAGGCCTGCGCCACGGTGTCGCCCACCACCAGCACGCCATGGTTCTTCATGAACAGCACCTGCTTCTTGCCGATCAGGTGTGCGAGGCGCTCACCCTCTTCAACGAAGTCTGCCGTGCCTTGGTAGGTATCGTCGTAGGCGACATGGCCGTGGAAAAACGCAGCGGTCTGGCTCGCTGGCAAGAGGCGGTTGTCTTTGAGCATGTTGAGCGCCACAGCCCAGGTCTGGTGGGTGTGCAGCACGACCCTCGCGCCGGTGATGCGGTGGATCGGCGCGTGGATGCACTGCGCCGACAGCTCCACCACGCCTTCGCCTTCAAGCGTTTCGCCTTGTTCGTTGAAGACGATCATGTCGCTGGCACGGGCTTCGGACCAATGCAGGCCGAATGGCAGGATCAGGTAGCGATCATCACAACCCGGCACTGTCATGGTGAAGTGGTTGTCGATGCCTTCTTCGAGGTCATCGAACACTGCCAAGCGGTAGGCCGCAGCAAGGTGGATATTGGCTTGGCGTGGCGCATCAGCGCCGGCGACAGGGCGGAGAGACTTCAGTTGGGTCACGGACATGGAGGGCCTCGGGCTGGATGGAATGCTTGACGGAAGAAGTATAGCGAGGCGTACCGTTGCCAGCGCAAGCCGCGCCCGACGGCTATACGCTGCTGGCGATGTCTGCGACGGTACACACCTTTTCGCCAAACCTCTAGAAAAAATTTCCCTTTGATCCGATCGATTACTTTGCGGTCGTCTGGCAGATTGTGTCCCTCCCCTACGCCATGGTCGTGCCTGCAAACAGCCGCTTCAAGACCATGGCCGTCGTAGCCGCTTTTGCCAAGGCCAACCCTCGCAAGCTGTCCTGTGCATCGTTTGGCCTTGGCAGCGGGCCGTACATGGTGAGCGAACTGTTTGATGCCTGCCAAGCCGCCATCGCCTCTTCCATCGGCCACGCCCTCGACGTGAAAGGCGTGCGCAGCGAGTAGAGCGTGCGCCGGCGCGGCGCGCCTGCAACGAACCAATGGTGGCAACCAAGATAAAACCGTTGGTGGGAGCCACTCTCCGATGAATGTTTGAATGCAACCCTTGGTGGGTGCGGTTGTCAGCTTGTCGATATAATGAAATTGAAGCCCACTGCCCTGTCGGCAGAGCGCCGGGCGCACACCCCCGTGGACCCGCCACGGATCAAGGAGACTGGATCATGCGCATCAACCGGAATCGCCGTACCTTGTTGCAGGGAGCGGGAGCCGCCTGCGCGCTCGCCAGCGGCGCGTTGCGCGCGCAAACCACCAGGACCACGCGCCTGATCGTCGGCTTTCCCCCTGGCGGCCCGATTGATTTTGTGGCGCGCCTGATGGCCGATCAATTGGGCCGAGAGTTGGGACAGCAGGTGATTGTCGAGAACAAGACCGGCGCCAATGCCGGCATCGCCGCCGACTTCGTCGCCAAGGCCGCACCGGACGGGCAGACGCTGTTCCTCACCACCACCGGCCCGGTGTCGATCAGCCCGTCGCTCTACGAGAAGCTCGCGTATGACCCGGTGCGCGACCTCACGCCGGTGACATTGGTGTGCAATACCGACGAAGTGCTGGTGACCAGCATCAACAACCCCGCCAACACAGTGCCCGAGTTCATCGCTGCCGCGAAGCTGAAGGCGGGCGGCGCGACGATGGGCTCGTCAGGCATCGGCAGCATGCCGCATCTGGCGATGGAGTTGCTCGCCGATGTGAGCAAGACACAACTGCGTCACGTGCCTTACAAAGGTGTCGGCCCGGCGATCATCGATGCGATCGCGGGCCACATCGACGGCCTGTTCATCGACGTGCCGCCGGCGCTCGCCAACATCAAGGGCGGCAAGCTCAAGGCACTCGGCCTCGCCGCACCCAAGCGTCATCCGCTGCTGCCCGAGGTGCGCACGCTCGATGAGATGGGCATCCCCGGCGTGGATTCGAACAACTGGTATGCGATCTACGCATCGAAGGGCACGCCAGCGGCCGAAGTCGAGCGCGTTAATGCCGCGATGCGCCGCACACTGGAGAGCGAGGGCGTCAAGTCAAGGATGATGGCCTCGGGCGTGGTACCCGCACCCGGCACGCCGTCCGCGCTCGCCGCGCTGCAAAAGCAGGACGCCGAGAAATGGGCGCGCGTGATCAAGCTTCGAAACATCAAGGGCGAATAAGCGTGGCAGGCTGCACTACGCGCCTGCGCATCGGTGCGGGCGCAAGCTATGCCGGCGACCGCATCGAACCTGCCGCACTGCTGGCCGAACATGGTGCGCTTGATTACCTCGTCTTCGAAACCCTCGCCGAGCGCACCATTGCACTCGCGAATGCACAACGTCTGCTCGACCCGTCCAAGGGTTACAACGAACTGCTTGAAGCGCGTCTGCGCGCGGTGCTGCCGCATTGCGTGCGACACGGCACGCGCATCGTCACCAGCATGGGCGCGGCCAATCCACTGGGCGCACTGGCCAAAACCACAGAGCTAGTGCGCAACCTCCAACTCGGGCCGATGAAGATCGCGGCGGTGCTCGGCGACGACGTGCTCGACTACTGCCGCGCGCACGCCGCTACGCTGCCGATTCTGGAGACCGGGTTGCCACTTGCCACACTCTCTGGCGAGATCACCTGTGCCAATGCCTATCTCGGTGCCGACAACATCGTCGAAGCACTGCGTCAGGGAGCAGACATCGTGCTCACCGGGCGCGTCGCCGATTGCTCGCTGTTCCTCGCGCCGATGATCCATGAATTCGGCTGGGCACAGGACGACTGGAATCTGCTCGGCCAGGGCCAGGTGTGTGCCGACATGGTCGAGTGCGGCGCAAATGTGTCGGGCGGTTTTTTTGCTGACCCCGGTTACAAGGATGTACCCGACCTCGGCAATCTGGGCTACCCGTTTCTCGACATGTCGCCCGATGGCGGTTGCATCGTTGGCAAGGTGGCCGGCACCGGCGGTGTAATCAACCGCGCCATTTGCACCGAGCAGATGCTCTACGAAATTCACGATCCAGCCACCTACATCACGCCCGATGTGGTGGTCGATTTCACCGGTGTACGGCTCGACGAAGTGGGTGTTGATCAGGTGCGCATCAGCGGTGGACGCGGGCGGGCGCGGCCCGCGCAACTGAAGGTATCAGTGGGCATCAAGGAAGGCTGGATCGGCGAAGCCGAAATCACCTACGCGGGCCTTGGTTGCATCAACCGCGCGCGTCTGGCTGAACAAGTGGTGCGCGAACGTCTGCGCATCGGCGGCGTGCAGCTTGAAGAACTGCGTGTCGATTACATCGGCGTGAACTCCCTGCACGGCGCGGCCTCGCTGCCGGCGGCGCATGAGCCTTACGAAGTGCGCCTGCGCTTTGCCGGCCGCGCCAAACAAAAACGCGATGCCGCCAAACTCGCCGGTGAAGTCGAAACCCTGGTCGGCAAAGGCCCGGCGATGTCGTCGCTGCCGCGTACCACAGTGCGCGAAGTGCTGGCGATCTACTCGGTACTGATTCCGCGTGACGCCGTCACGCCGCGCATCGTGTTTGAGGAGGCCGGTGGTTAGGATCCCGGCGACAAGCATATGAAAACCTTTTACCTGCGTGAAATCGCCCACGCGCGCGCCGGCGACAAAGGTGACGCCAGCAACATCGGCGTGATTGCCTATCGCCCCGAGTATTACTCGCTGCTGGTCGGGCAGGTGACTGTCGAACGAGTGCGTGCGCATTTCGGCGAGCTGGTGCGCGGCGTAATCACGCGCTACGAAATGCCGAACGTCGATGCACTCAACTTTGTGCTGGAAAATTCTCTCGGCGGCGGCGTCACGCGCTCACTCTCGCTCGACCCGCACGGCAAGTCGTATGGCGCGCTGATCCTGACGCTGCCCATCGTCGTGGACGACACCATTGCGCGCCAACTCGAACAACGGGGGCGCAGGCCGCTTGACGGCAGCGTGCAGGTGCCACCGCCCGATCTGCGCTCGGCGCAGCGTCTGAAATTGTCTGTTGACGAAGCGCGCAGTCTGTCAGTTGCCGCCCTGCGCGGTGCAGGCTACGACGCGGACGACGCCTCGGTCCTCGCCGACCACATGCTCGATGCGGCACTGTGCGGCTACGAATACTCGGGCCTGCCGAAAATCCTGCAGGTAATCAACAGCCCGAAACAGAAGCAACCAGTCACGCCGATGCGCGTGTTGCACGAGACTCCGGTCTCCACCCTGTTCGACGGCGGCAACCGCCAGGGCATGCTGACCATGCATCACGCGACCGATGCCGCCATCGCCAAGGCGCGCGAGCACGGCTTCGCACTTGTCGGCGTCAATAACAGCTGGATGAGCGGGCGCAGCGCCTACTACGCCGAGCGCATCGCGCGCGCCGATTTGATCGCGCTGCACACGGTGGGCGCGGCGAGCCTGGTCGCGCCGCCCGGCGGCACGCGTCCGGCATTGGGCACCAATCCGATTGCCTTCGGTTTTCCCACCGAGGGTGAACCGCTGGTGATCGATGTCGGCACCTCGGCCTTTCCCGGCACCGAGCTTGGGCTTCACGCGCTGCTCGGCCTGCCCCTGCCCGAAGGCGTGGCGCTCGATGGCACGGGTGCGCCGACCACCGATGCGCAGGCGGCGCGCGGCGGCGCACTCTTGCCCTTCGGCGGGCCGGCGGCTGCGCACAAAGGCTTCGCGCTGGCACTCGCGATGCAGGCCCTCGCCGTGCTGGCTGGTTCGGGTTTGAGTGCTGCGCGTGACTACGGCTATCTGCTGGTGGTAATGCGCCCTGATTTATTGTTGCCGCTCGCCGAATTCAAACGAGAGTTGTCGGCGATGATCGCACGGGTGCGCGCGGTGCCGCGTCTGCCCGGTGTGGCGGAGATTCGCGTGCCGTCGGAACGCGCATTTCGCGAGCGGGCGCGGCGCATGGTCGAAGGAATCGAGATTGACTTGGCGGTGCAGGAGGCGCTGCTCGCGCTGGCGCGTCGCAACTGATCGATCGAGTCAGCGCTTGCCATCCACCAACACAAAACAAATCCGCGCCGTTTTGTCCGAGCGGTTCGCCCACGCGTGATTAGTGCCGCGCTGGATCAGCACATCACCGGCGCGCATCAGGGTTTCGTTGTCGTCCATCACCGCCCAGATTTCGCCTTCGAGAAGGATCGCGTAGTCCACCGTATCGGTGCGATGCATGCCAGGGTGCGCGCCTTCGCGCTTGTCGTGATCGGCATCGACAAAGATGCTCGAGAACGTTGCGGCGATCTGACGATTGCGCTCGGCGATGTCGCGGCTCTCCGGCGGGTAGTCGATGATGCGCAGGATCGAGCCGCCGTTGCCGGGCGGCAGGATGCCTTTGTGGTCGTGGATCGAATCGGGCGCGTTGACGAGAGCGGGCGCGGCCTCGGTGCGCCAGATGTTGACGGCGCGATAGTTGGGCCGGCCTTCGACGGTGCGAATCGCCGTGGCCGGTGCGTCTTCAATAATGCGTGAGCGGCCGTTGGCGTCATCTTCGGTGACGAGGCGGCGCACAGGCGGAAGTGTGACGGCGGATGTTGCATTACTCATGAATGGGTCCTCGAAAAGAACTTGATGGTGTTTCATCCACATCGGTTTGAAAGCGCCGCGCCGCATCATAGCCGCGAATCCCCGCACTGCGGATCGCGGTGCGCCGTGCCTTGTAGAATGTCTTACCATTGCTCCCTCGCTTGGCGTGCTACCGCTTCGACATCCTTCCCGTGAATCCCAAAGACCTCCCCGCCGCCGCACACATCACGTCCAACAGCCCTGACTGGATCACGAGGGCGCGCGCGCTCACGCCCCTGCTCGCCGCCGCCGGCCCGCGCATCGACGCCAACAAGGCATTGCCGCCCGAGGTACTCGACGCGCTGCACGAGGCCAAAATGTTCCGCATGTTTTTGCCGCAATCCATTGGTGGTGATGCGGGTGGTGCGGAACTTGATCTGCCTACCTTTTTCGAAGTGATCCTCGCCATCGCCGAAGGTGACGCGAGTGCAGCGTGGAGCGTGGCGCAGAGCAATGGGTGTGCGTTCTCCGCCGCCTACATGGAGCCGGACGCGGCGCGTGCCGTGTTCGGCGATGCGCGTGCGGTGACTGCCTGGGGATTCCCCGCTGCGCCCTGTCATGCGCGTCCGGTTGAGGGCGGCTGGCGCGTGACCGGCACCTGGGGTTTTGGCAGCGGCAGCCGACACGCGACTTGGGTCGGCGCGCATTGCAATGTGTGCGATGCGCAGGGCGTGCCGCTCAAAAAGCCGGACGGCTCGCCCGTCGAGCGCACGGCGCTGATTCCGCGCGGCAACGTCACCATCACCGATGCGGGCTGGAACGTGATCGGCTTGCGCGGCACCGGCAGCGACACTTACACCGTCAAGGACATGTTCGTTCCCGCCGCCTTTTGCATCGTGCCGCGCGGCATGGGGCGCGATCAGCAATTGCCGCCCGGTGCGGTGCCGGAAGAAGAGACCGAACGCCGTGAAAGCGGGCCGCTGTACCGCGTCTCGCCTTCGGTCGCGTATCAGGCTGGTTTCTCTGCGGTCGCGCTTGGCATTGCGCGCGCGATGCTCAATGACTTCATCGCATTGGCGAGCAAGAAAACCCCGGCCAGCGCCGGTGCGCTGCTGCGCGACAACAGCGTGATCCAGGCACGCGTCGCGACTTCCGAAGCGCGTCTGGCGTCGATGCGCGCATGGCTGCTGCAGATTCTGCGCACCTCGTGGGAGGAAGTGTCGCGCACGGGTGTGCACTCGTTCGACACGCGTGTGGCGTTGCGGCTAGCGTCCACCTACGCAGTCAGTGAAGCACGCAAGGTGGCCGATGATGCATATGACGATTGCGGTGCGACGGCGATATTCGAAGCCAATCCGTTCGAGCAGCGCCTGCGTGACATCCGCGCGGTAACCCAGCAATTGCAGTCGCACTCGATGCACTTGCAGACGGCGGGCCAGCACTACCTCGGACTCACGCCCAATACGCGTTTTTTCTGAGCAGCGGCGTCCGGATTGCCGCGCGCGCAGTAGCGCCGCGAGCCCTCAGATTTCCTTGATATTGAACAGACGCGCCGCGTTGCCGCCAAGAATGCCGGCACGCTGCTCCATGGTCAGCGTCACCGTTGCCATCACGTGGTCGACCGGATTTTCTTCCCACGGGATCGGATGATCGGTGCCGATCACCACTTGCCCCGCACCCACTTGCGCGACCAGATGGCGCAGGGCCTCGGGCGTGAACACGAGGGCGTCGAAGAAAATCTGGTTCAGATACTCGGTCGGCTTTTTCTTCAACACAATCGCCGGGTTGCAATTTTGCGGTGAGACAAAGCAGGCGTGATCCGAGCGCGGCGCGTAGGAACCGAGATAGCCGCCGCCATGTGCCGCGACGATCTTGAGGCCGGGGAATTTGTCGAGGGTGCCTTCGAAGATCAGCTTTTGCAAGGCGATGGTGGTGTCGAGCGGATTGCCGATAGTGTTCGAGAGCCAGCCATTGCCCTTGAAGCGCGGCGCCAATTGCGGCGTGCTCTGCGGGTGGATGAACAGCACCGCGCCGAGTTCTTCGGCCTTGGCCCATACCGGATGAAACCGTTCGTTGAAAAAATCTTCGCCGCGCACACTGCCGCCAATCGCCGCGCCGCGCAGGCCCTGTTTCTTCACTGCCTCTTCAAGCTGCTGCACCGCGAGGTCGGGGAACTGCAGCGCGAGTGACGCGAAGGCGCCAAGCCGCTTGGGGTAGGCCGCGCTCACTTCGGCAAGACGCTCGTTGTTGAGTTTGACAATGGCGGCAGCGGTGTCGCGATCCTTGCCATACCAGAAGGGATTGACCGACAGAATCTGCATGTCGAGCCCCATTGCATCCATCGCCGCGAGCCTGCCCTCGACCGCAGCCTTGTCACTGGCAGGAATGAAATGCTCGGGCACGCCTTTGACCGGCGGCATCACCGCCTTGGCGTCGGCCCCCATCAGATCAACCACGTCCTGAAAATAGCAGTGCGCATGCACGTCAATGGTCTTGACGCGCTTGCCGTTGAACATGACCGGTTTGTGCTTGGTGCCGAGCTTGGGATGCTTGTGCGAACTTTGCGCATGTGCGCCCTCAATCAGCGGACAGGTGCAAAACGTGATGCCCGAAGCAATTGTGCCGCGGATGAAGTCCCTGCGAGTAGCCATGTTCAGTCTCCTTTGGTCGAGTGACCTTCTTGTACCGCTACCTGTATCGGCAGCGGCCGCCCCCGATCGGGCAGCGGCATTATGGCATTGCGCCGCAGTGGCGCAGGTGTCGGCGCGGCTTAGAATCACGCTTGCGCTGCGTGATACCCGCCAACCTCGCTGCACTGGCGCGCCCGGCCCCTGACAGGAGACATCATGAAGTTAAATCTGCTCAATCGTTGCATCGCGCCGCTCCTGCTGGCGCTGGCGATGCCGGCGCAAGCACAAATCGCCCCGTCGCGCACCTGGCCTGAACTCAAGGAGGCGGTGCAGGACCGCGTCAATCGCAATGCCTATCCGCTGACCGGCTACAACAAGGAAGAGGTGCGCGAA
Organism: Burkholderiales bacterium; assembly: GCA_031430015.1. Classification (GTDB taxonomy): domain Bacteria; phylum Pseudomonadota; class Gammaproteobacteria; order Burkholderiales; family JAEUOS01; genus CANJDH01. Next base: position 13,364 of record JANPAR010000221.1, on the reverse strand, counting down.
GTGCTGTCGCGCATCGCATCGCTCGACCGCGACGAATGGGCGCGCTCGTGGATCACGCAAGGCAATCGCCACATGGCGGCGGCACGCGCTGCCGAGAGCGATCCTGCCAAGGCGCGCGAGACCTATCTGGACGCGTGGCGTTACTTCAGCTTTGGCGCGTGGCCGACGCAGAATTCTGCAGGCAAGCGCGACGCCTATCGCCTCGGTGCCGAAGCCTTTCGCGGTTTTGCGCGCTTTGCGAGCCCGGCCATTGAGGTGGTGCGCATCCCGTTCGAGGGCAAGGAGATCGTCGGCTACCTGCAGTTGCCCAAGGCTGCCGGGCCAGTGCCGGTGGTCATGAGTGTCGGCGGGCTCGACAGCTACAAGGAATATGTGGTCGAACAGTATGGGCCCGGCTATATTGCAGCGGGTCTGGGCTACATGGCGCTCGACATGCCCGGCACGGGAGAATCGCCGATCCGCATTGACGTTGGTGCCGAGCGCATTTTTGCGGGCGTGCTCGACTATCTGAACAGCCGCAAGGATGTTGACCCCAAGCGCATTGGCATGATGGGGGTGTCGTGGGGCGGGCACTGGGCCGCGCGCGTCGGCATCGTCGAGAAGGACCGGCTGCGCGCATCGGTGAACTGGGCCGGGCCCGTGGATGCCTATTTCAGCCGCGAATGGCAGACCAAGGCCCTTGGGACGCGCGAGTACCTGTTCGATCTTTTCGCCGCGCGCGCCGGTGTGTATGGTGCGACTGACCTGGAGCAGTTTCTCGCATATGGGCCGCGCATGTCCTTGAAGGCAGTCGGTTTGCTCGACAAGCCCTCGGCACCGATGCTGCTGGTCAATGGCGAGAAGGATTCGCAGGTGCCGATCGACGATCTCTACGTGATGATGCGCAGCGGCTCGGTCAAGGAAGCGTGGGTCAATCCCGGTGGCGGGCACATCGGGCGCGGCCCAGGCTGGCCGGACACGCGCATCTTTGCCGAAGTAGTCGTGCCCTGGCTGGCGCGCAACCTCAAATAGCGCGGCGCTGCACGGCGCGGCAGGCCGCAGCCTGCCCGCCGCGCAGGACTTACTTCTTCTTCGCCATGCCTTCGGCCGAGCACGGGTTCTCGGTTGAGCAGCGGTCACCGACCACGCCAACCGCCTGGATCTCGATCTCGATGCCGGGGCGCGCAAAGTTGGTCACCGTAATGAGGGCGCTGCCGGGATAGTTGCCATTCTGGAACATGTCCTTGCGCATCTCGACAAAGCGGTCGCCATAGCGCGATTCCTTGATGAACACCGTCATCTGCACGACGTTGGCGAGGCTGCCGCCAGCGCGCTTCAGAACCTGATCGACCTGCGAGAAAGTCTGCTTGACCTGCGCCTCGAAATTGTTGGAGATGTCCTTGCCGTCATTGTCGCGCGTGGCGGTCTGGCCGGCCACCCAGACGATCTTGCCGCCTTCGGTGATGACGCCGGGCGAGAACGCGCGCGCGAGCTGGAACGGCGTCTTCTCCATGTATTCGGCAGCGCCGGCGGCGAGCGGCAGTGCGGCAACGAGGGTGGCAAGCAGGGTAACGGTGAGGCGTTTCATGAATACTCCTGAGTGGGTGAGCGTGACGGGGAAAAGTGTTTCAGGCGGCCAGCGGCTGCAGCGGCAGGTCGAGCGTGGTGGTGCGGCGCAATTCGCGGCGGTATTTGGAGTCGTCGAAGGGGCGCGCGCGATGCATGGTAGTGCGGTTGTCCCAGATGACGAAGTCACCGACCTTCCAGTGATGGCTATAGACAAAGCGCGGTCGCGTGGCGTGCTCCATCAGGTCACGCAGCAACAGGCGGCCTTCCGGTACGCGCATGTCGATGATCGACGAGGCGTGCGCGGCGAGGTAGAGCGATTTGCGCCCGGTGCGCGGGAAGTCTCGTACCAGCGGATGCACGGCGCCCTTGAGCTGTTCCTTTTCGGCCGGCGCAAATTCAAAGCCGAGCACTTCGCGTGAATAGGCAATCGAGTGATGCACCTTGAGGCCGGCGATCGTGGTTTTGGTTTCGTCGTCGAGTGCATCGTAGGCGCCGCACATATCAGCAAACTCGGTGTCGGCCGCGACCGGCGGCACGACGCGCGCTGACAGCATCGAGTAGCGCCCGGCGGGGTCGACAAACGTGGCGTCGGCGTGCCACAGGCGATTGGCAAGGCCGGTCATGCGCCGGCGGTCGTCTGGGGAGAGCAGCTGGCCATCGGCGCCAACATTGGAAATGTCGGAGAGGGCTTCGTTGCCAAAGCGGTTTTTCACCAGCACCGAAGTGGAGGTCTTGGCGTGCAGCCGACCGTCGAAGCGCTGCGCGAAATCGAGTTGCTCGTCGTCGGTGAAGGGCTGGTTGCGAAACACCAGCACGTTGTACTTGTCCATGCCGCCACGAATCGCTTCAAGCGTGGCGGCGTCGGTCACGGTACGCAAGTCTATCGGGCTGACCTCGGCCACGAACGTCGGGTGCAGCGGCCTGAATGTGATGGTCATGGGGCGTCCTCCTTGCTTAATCGGGTTTGATATTGCCATCCTTGATGACCTTGGCCCACTTGCGCATTTCGGAGCGGCTGAATGCGTCAAGTTCGGCTGCACTGCCACCGCCCGGCAAGGCGCCGAGGTCTTCCACTTTCTGGCGCACGTCAGGCATTGCAAATATTTTTGCCATTTCGGCATTGAGCTTGTCCAGAACGTCCTGCGGTGTGCCTGCGGGTGCCAGCAAGGCGCCCCAAGTGAATCCTTCAAAACCGGGCAAGCCCGATTCATTGAGCGCGGGCACATTCGGCCATGACGGCAGGCGCTGCTTGTTGCCGGTGGCGAGCACCTTCAGTTTTCCGGACTTTACGTGCGGGCCAGAGGAGAGCACGCTGTCAAACAGCACCGCGCAGTTGGCGCCGATGGTGGCGATGATGGCCGGGCCACTGCCGCTATAGGGGATATGCGTCATCTCGATATTCGCCATCGATTTGAAAAGCTCCGCCGCCAGATGCGATGGCGAGCCGGCACCGATCGAACAGTAGTTTGCCTTGTCCTTGTTGTTTCGCACCCAGGTCATGAATTCCTGGGCCGTGCCGACGGGCAGGTTGGCCGGCACCACCATCAGCAACGGGTTGATCGACATCAGCGTGATCGAGGCGAAGTCCTTCAAGGGGTCATACGGAATTTTCGGAAACAGGCTGACATTGATGACGTGCGGGCCGGCACCAGTTGACAGCAGGGTGTAACCATCGGGTGCGGCCTTGGCCACGATGTCGCTGCCGATCATCGCCGCGCCACCCGCGCGGTTGTCCACCAGCACTGATTGCCTGAGCGACTCGCCGAGCTTTTGCGCCACCAGACGCGTGAGGATGTCGGTGGTGCCGCCGGGCGGATAGGGCACAACGATGCGGATGGTCTTCTCGGGCCAGGCCGCCTGCGCGCTCAAGGAAAACGCGGCGCTGCAGAATGCGGTCGTATACGCAGCGAGCACAAAAACAAGACGGTGAAGTGACACTGGCAAGCTCCGGTGATTTCTGAAAACCCGTTGAGAAGCGTTGGTGGGAGCGGCTCTTAGGCTGTTATCCGATACGCATTATGCACTGCCGTGCGCGCGGTCAAACACCGCGAGGCACACTGCCGGTTGCACCAGCCGCCGCGCCGTGGCTGCGCAAAAACGCCAGCAGCAGGCGCGTGGTTTCGACCGGCTGCTCCTGCTGCACCCAATGCCCCGCAGCGTCGATCAGATGGCACTCGTGCATCTGCGTGCAGGACGTGCCCTGCATGCGCTCGAACGCGCCGGGGTTTTGGTGCGTGCCCCAATCGCTTTTGCCTGCGATGAACATCGACGGTATATCAATCGTGCGCCCGGCAAATAGCGTCAGTTCTGCCGACTGCGCAGGCTCGGTGCCGCAGCGGTACCACTGCAGGCCGCCCTGAAAGCCGGTTCGCCCGTACTCGCCGCTGTAGACCGCGAGTTCGTGATCAGGCAACCACTGGCATGCCGCAATCGCAGCGGCAGACGGCATTTCGGCCGCGACGGTTTCCGCCATGCCCTGCGCCTGATCCATCACGTAGTAGGTCGGCAGCTTGGCGAGTTCAGTCGCGCTCCACTCCTTGAGCGGGTACGGCTGGTTCTGTTTCCAGTCCGCACTCTTGTGGTGATAGTAGGCACGCAGGAAGGCATGCACGCCTTGTGGCGCGTGCTGCATGTTGGCGTTGGCCTCGCGCGTCGAGTAGTACCACTGGTAATGCTTGCGCGGGCGCGGCAGCTTTGCCAAGGCGTCTAGAGTGCGGCCAATGGCGACCGATTTCGGTTCGGGCTGCGCTGCACCGCCCACGGTCTCGAAGGGCAACCCCGGCGCGCCTTCAAACGGCGCACTCATCAACACGACAGAGCGAAATACATCGGGCCGCGTCAGCGCACACCACGCCGCCACGCGCGAGCCGAAGTCGTGCCCCACAACGTCCACTTGTTTGTATCCGAACGCCGCCACCAGCGCGAGCGCATCGCGCACCAGGTTGAGCACGCGGAACGAGGCGAGGTCGCCGTCAAAATCGCTGCTCCATCCCGTGGTACGGCCATAGCCGCGCTGGTCGGGAGCAATGACGTGATAACCCGCCGCTGCCAGAGCGGGCATCACCTCGCGCCAGCTGTAGGCGAGTTCGGGGAAGCCATGCAGCAACAGCGAGCAAGGGCGGTTGGGGGTTTCAAAGCCCGCTTCGAGTACATGCATCGTCAGCCCGTTGATGCCGGCAATGAATCGTGAGCGGACGCCGGCCGGGAGCAGGGAAGCGGCGAGGGGTTCCATGGCGGGCATCTTATCGCGAGGGGCGGCCGCTTCGAATTTGGGCGTAGACTCATCCCCGCATAAAAATAACCAATCCACGCCAAGGAGGCTAGTCATGCGTTTTCATACTGCGATTGCGTCAATGCTGCTGATTGCCGCCCCGGTTTTCGCCCACGGCCCCAACGACCCGCCGCACCAAAGCCACGCACTGGGTGATTTCAACCTGGAGAGTGGCGAGGCGATCCGCGATTTCTCGATCTCCTACGTCACCCACGGCACGCTCAACGCCAACAAGACCAACGCCATCCTGATGGTGACGGCGATCGGCGGCAACCACCATCGCATCGACTATCTGATCGGCCCCGGCAAGGCGCTTGACCCTGCCAAATATTTCATCATCGCCACCGACGCGATCGGCAATGGGCTGACCACCTCGCCGTCGAATAGCAAGACGCAGGCGCGCATGCAATTTCCCAAGTTCAACATGCGTGACATGGTCAACTCGCAGCAGCGTCTCGTCGCTGAAAAGTTCGGCATCAAGAAGCTGGTGACGGTGATCGGCGCGTCGATGGGCGGCATGCAGGCGCTACAGTGGGCGGTGAGTTATCCGGACATGATGGACAGCATCGTGCCGATCATTCCGCTCGGGCGCACGCCGGCGTGGACTACCGGCATTCTCGACATGCTGCGCCAGAGCATCATGGCGGATCCCCGTTTCAAGGACGGCAACTATGCCGCCAATGAGCCGCCCGAGCAGGGCATGCGCTTGTGGGCAGGCTGGCTGTCTGGCGTGATCGTGCGTACGCCGGGGTATCAGGAGTTTGCGTATCCGAACGCGCAGGATGCGATTGGTTATCTCAAGGGCGTGCAGGACGGCGGCTGGCGGCGCATGGATGCGGTGGACTGGATTTACCAATCGTGGGCTTACGATCAGCATCATGTCGGCACCACCAAAGGCTTCAATGGTGACTATCACCGCGCGCTCAAATCGATCAAGGCCAAGACGCTGATCCTCGCCGGCAGCGGTGACCTGCTCAATCCGGAGGCCGACGCGCAAGAGGCGGCGCACTATATTGCCGACGTGCGTTACGTTGCGATCAACAACCAGCGCCCGATGGGCCATGTGTCGGGCGCGGGCATCAGCGCCCCGGAGAATGAAACGCAGAATCGCGAGATCGGCGCCTTTCTGGAGGTGGTGACCGAGCGCGGACGCAGGATGCAGTAACAGCAGAGACCGCGCCGCGATGCGCGGCCCACTTCTTCAATGCCCCCTTTCGGAGAATGGCTCCCTGCGCGGCTCTTGGGCAGGTGTCGCGCAGAAAATCGCTAAGCCGCTTCCTCAATCGCGACAGGGGTAACCGGCACCACGGCGATGACCCTCGGCCGCGCCGCGCGCTCATCATCAATCCGCTTTTGCAGCACGCGGCGAAAATGTGCGAGCGGCGCATCGGAGACGATGCCGGTCATCTTGAAGTCGGGATCGGCGTCAAGCATCTCCTGCTGGCCTTCGATGATGAACTTGTCTTCGAGGAAACCCTCGACCATGCTGTTGTGCAACGACAGCGCGATGGTAGGGTCATCAAGGTTGAAGTCGTGCAGGTAGTTCCAGAAAAAATGCGTGCTGCCGCGCGTCTCGGGCGTGAAAAACTGGCAGTTGCGATATTGCTTCGCGCCATCGAGATGGCCGCGTTCGGCACCGCTGCCGGCTGGCGCAAACAGCGTCTCCATGAAGAACTGGCCGGGCACATGCATGTCGGCCAGATTGCGGCGGTCAACCGGTGCGTCTTCGCGCGTCACCTTGCGGTGAAACGGCGGTGGTGCGGCATTCATGCTCCAGCGCTCGACGTGAAAGCCATTCTCCAATCGCTCCACCGCCACCGGCTTGCTCTTGAATGCGTATTCCTCGGAGCCGCCCAGCGTGTGGGTGTGCACAAAGGCGAGATGCGAAAAGTCGGCGAGGTTGTCGACGATCAGCCGGTAGTCGGCGTCGTAGTGCATGTAGCCGGCCTGGCCGCGCCATCCGGCTTCGCGCAGGTAGGGCACATCGATGATCTTCGACGCATCGGCCAGCGCTGCCTCGCCCATCCAGATCCAGATCAAATGATCGCGCTCGACAATGGGGTAACTGCGCACGCCCATCTTGGCCGGCACGTTGTCCTGTCCGGGAATCTGGATGCATTTTCCGGTGTGATCGAATTTCAGGCCGTGATACATGCAGCGCACGCAATCGCCTTCGAGCCGGCCATTGGAGAGCTTGGCGCCGCGATGACAGCAGCGGTTGTCGAGCGCCACCACGCGGCCCGAGTCGCCTTTGTAGAGCAGCACCGGCTCTTCGAGAATCGTGCGCGCCAACAGCTTGCCATCGATCAACTCGTGATCCCAGGCTGCGACGTACCAGCAGTTCATCAGGAAATTGTCGTGTTTGGCCATGATGGGACACTCCGATCGATAGGAAGAAAGCGGCGCGTACCCTCTGCTTTGCTGCTACCGCCCATTGCAGGCGGGCAGGCGGGCAGGCGGGCAGGCGGGCAGGCGGGCAGACGGGTTGCAGGCGCGCGACTCGCAGAAGTGTACGCCGCTGGAGCGCTCCGCTCGTCAAGGCCATTGCGAAGCAACACTTTGTTACCGCTCCTCGCAACACCTGTTAACAAATCGAGGGGTTTTGTCGCAGACAGCGGAGCCATCTGTGGCGTTAAATGCTTGCACAACCCCAACAGGAGACCGTCATGAAAAAACTTCTCGCAGCCGCAGCACTCCTTGCTGCTTCCACCGCGCCCGCCTTTGCAGCCGATTTCGGCGTGACCGTCGGCATGGGCGACTCCGGCTACTACGGCCGTATTGATATTGGCAACTATCCCCCGCCGGTGGTCGTCAACACTCAGCCGGTGATCATCCAGCAACAGCACGTCCTGGTGGAGCCGATGTATGTGCGCGTGCCGGAAGGCCATCGCAAACACTGGTCGCACCATTGCGGCGCCTACAACGCCTGCGGCCGCCCGGTGTATTTCGTTCAGGACCACTGGTATCACAACACCTACCGCCCGCGTTATGCGCACGAACATGCGCGTGAACAGAATCGCGGACGCGACTGGGACCGCAACGAGCGCCGCCAAGACCGCCGTGATGACCGGCGCGATGACCGCCGCGACGGCCACCACAGCTGATCGCCGGCCGGCTCCGGTAACAGCGCTGGCCTGAAATTGTTGGCAAGAGCGGCCCGTGGGCCGCTCTTTTCCTTGTTGCTGGTCTATCGCGAGCGAATGCCAAATCACCGCCCGCGTGATTTTGATGGCGCCGCCATACTTGCGGCGCTGCGTCTGTCCCACCCGTTCCGGCCCCGAATCCGGGCACGCGTAGAATGGCCTGGCTGCGCTGCAATTTCGATGCGGCGATAGGATCGACATACGAGCCGGACGGTGACGACGTCCAGACCATCAGGAACATGGAGGAGGACGCATGAAAACATCTTCAATTTCGGTTTGGACGCCTGGCGCCGTCAGCACCGCCATCATGGTCGCCGTCATGACATTGATGACGGGCATCGCGCACGCTGAGCAGCTCACCGTCATCGCCGGTGGCGGGTTCGCCGAGCCCCTGAAAGCACTTGCGCCGGTGTTCGAGGCCAGGACCGGCCACAAGATCGCAGCGCGCTATGGCACTGCACCGCAACTCGTCACCATGTCGGCCGAGTCATTTGACGTCATCATTACGCCGGAAGGCGTGATCGGCGTTGACGCGACGCGCGGCCGCTTTGCCGCCGGCACGCCTTCCGCAGTTGCCAAGGTCGACATCGGCGTCGCCGTGCTCAAGGGCGCTGCCAAGCCCGACATTCGCACGACTGCTGCGCTCAAGGAAGCGCTGACCGGCGCCAAGGGCGTGTCCTCGCTGCCGGCCAGCGCCACCGGCGCCAAGCTTGACAAGATCTACCAGAAGCTCGGCATCGTTGAACCGATGAAAACCAACCTGCGCGCGCAAACCACGGTGCCCGGCATCACCGAGGCGGTGGCGAAGGGTGATGCCCAGATCGCCATCTTTACCCTCAACGTATTGGCCACTGATACGCGCCTTGATGTTGTCGGCCCGATTCCCGATGAAGTGCAGGATGCCGTGGTCTATTTCGGCAGCACGTCAACGGCGACCAAGGCGCCGGATGCCGCGCAGGCGCTGCTCAACTTCCTCAAGACGCCGGAAGCGGGTGCCATCATCAAGGCCAAGGGGATGACGCCGGGTTGATTCCCGGCGGCAGTGCCGAAACGCCGCCGCCTCCAACGCGATTGGCCTGAAAGCCTTGGTACAGGCGGCTTACCAACCGGTATGCGCCAAAACCCTTGGTGCGAGCAGTTCGTGGCGCGGTGCACCTATGACTGTTTGTTCAAGCCAAGCGAGCGCGAGATCACCTCTTTCATGATCTCGTTGGTGCCGCCGTAAATCCGCTGCACGCGCGCATCGACATAAGCGCGCGCAATCGGGAACTCCATCATGAAGCCGTAGCCGCCATGCAGCTGCAGGCATTCGTCGATGATGCGGTTCTCGATGTCGCTCGCATACAGCTTGGCCATGCTCGCGGTCGCGGTGTCGAGCTTGTCTTCGAGCAATAGCTGCATGCAACGATCCACGAACACGCGACCGACTGAACATTGCGTCGCCAGTTCAGCGAGCTTGAAGCGCGTGTTCTGAAAGCTCGATACCGGCGTGCCGAAAGCCTTGCGGTTGTTGACGTAGTCAATCGTCCACTGGATCGCCGCCTCGGTCTTGGCCATCGCGCCAATCGCAATCTGCATGCGCTCCCAGGGCAGCTCCTGCATCAAATAGATGAATCCGTTGTTCTCCTGCCCGAGCAGATTCTCGGCGGGGACTTCGACGTTGTCGAAGAACATCTCCGAGGTGTCCTGGCCCTTGAGGCCCATCTTCTTCAAGCGCTTGCCCTTGGTGAAGCCCGGCATTGAGGTGTCAACGATAATCAGGCTCGTGCCCTTGGCACCTTTGGCGGGGTCGGTCTTGGCGACCACGATCACCAGATCGCAATGCCAGCCATTGGTGATGAAAGTTTTCGAACCATTGACGATATATGTGTCGCCCTGTTTCACCGCCGTGGTCTTGATCGCCTGCAGGTCGGAGCCGGCGCCCGGCTCACTCATGGCGATGGCGCTGATCATTTCGCCGCGCGCCATCTTCGGCAAGTACTTGGCTTTCAGTGCCTCGCTGCCGTAACGATTGAGATAGGGCGCGACGATTTCGGAATGCAGGCCGAAGCCGAGCGACGAACTGTTGGCCGTGGCCTGCTCCTCCATCAACACCACGCTGTAGAGCTTGTCCGCCGCCGCACCGCCATACTGCTCGGGCATGCTCACGCACAAAAAGCCATTGGCCCCGGCCTTGAGCCAGACATCGCGATCAACATAGCCCTGGTCCATCCAGCGTTCTTCATGCGGCACCACTTCTTCCTGCATGAAGCGGCGCACGGAGTCGCGGAAGGTTTCGTGGTCGGGGGTGAACAGGGTGCGGGGGATCATGATGGGGACGTTGCAGAGGTAAACGAGGGATTTGATGATACGTCACTGATCAACGCTCGAGATCAACCGCCCGCGCCAGCAAGCTGGCATCCTTGCGCATCTTGAATTTCTCCACCCGGTGCGTCGGCGTGTGCGGCAGGTTGTCGACAAACACTACGTAGCGCGGCACCTTAATAGGAGTCAGGTGTTTGCGGCACCAGTTGGCAATGTCTTGTGCGCTGGCTTGCTTGCCTTCACGCAACAGCACGGCAATCAGGATGTCGTCTTCGCCCAGATCAGACGGCACCGGCAGTGAGGCAGCCTCAAGCACTGAAGGGTGATTGCCGATCACGCGGTCGAGTTCGGCGCCGGAAATGTTTTCGCCGCGTTTGCGGATGATGTCTTTCTTGCGCGCGACGAACCAGTAGTAGCCGTCGGCGTCATGCCAGGCCAGATCGCCGGTGAGGAACCAGCCGTCGCGGAAAGCGGCGCGGGTCTGCACTTCGTCCTTGTAGTAACCCTGCATCAGGATCGGCGTTTTGACGTTAAGTTCGCCGGTCACGCCCACCGGCACGACGTTGCCAGCGTCATCGGTAATCCGCACTTCGGTCAGTTTGATCGCCGGGTCGGGATGGCGGCTCGGCTTGCCCATCGAGCGCATGCGACGCTCACCATCGAAGGGGTTGTTGAGCGCGCCGGGAATCTCCGACATGCCGAAGCCCTCGATCACATGCGGCATGTTGAATTCGTCGCGAAACACGCGATAGGTTTCGTCATCAAACGGCGCACCGAACATCTTGCGCAGGCAATGCCCTGGGCGGTATTCGTCGCGCGGACGGCGCATCAGGATGCCGGCGGCCGCGGCAATGGTGTTGACTTCGGTCGCGCGCGTGGCGTGCGCGACCTCCCAGAATTTCGATGCAGAGAAGCGCGGCTCCAGTATCAGCGTGGCGCCGGCAACGAGCGAGCCGGTGAGCGAATAGAAAATCGCGTTGATGTGGAACATCGGCAGCACGCACAGGATGCGCTCATCGGGCTGGATGAACATGCGCTGCACAAAGCCTTCGCCCGCCATCACCACGTTCTGCTGCCCGTGCATCACGCCCTTGGGAAATCCGGTGGTGCCCGAGGTGTAGATCAGTATGCAGGTGTCGCCGCGTAGCCCGGCCGGGGCGCTAGTTGATTCTGTCGTCGATACGCCTACCGCCGCATCTCGCAACAGCGGCACATCGTTCGCTGCGACCCCGGTAGCCGCAATCTGGTTGAGCGCAAACCACGGCGCAGGTGTGATGTCCTTGCACGCCTCTTGCGCGACCGCCAGCGCTTCAGGTGCCGCGACCACGCCGCACACACCAGCGTGCGTGAACACATAACGCACTTCGGCCACGCCATAGTCGGCATTGACCGGCACCATGATGGCCCCTAGGCGTGCCAGCGCGATGAAGATGTAAACCGTCGAGGGGTGATTGACCGAGATCACGCCAACGCGGTCGCCGCGGCCGACACCGCGATCTGCCAACGCCTGCGCCGTCGCCAGCGTTTCGCGCAGCACTTGGGCATAGCTGATCGATCGGCCCGCGTAAACGATCAGTTCTTTGTCCGGCTGTACCCATGCGCGGGTTTCGAGCAGCGCCATCAGGGTGTAGCCGTGCGGCGCAAAGCGCGAGATCACCTCGAGCGGTGGCACCGTCCCCGGTGCCACCGGGACGGTGAACGCGTTGCTGGAGTTCGAAGCGGGAGCGCTCATTCAATCAAGCTTCGCGCCGGAAATCTTCACCTTCTGCGCGGCGAGTTCGCGGTCGCCCTTGAGGAAAGTGGCAAACTGCTCCGGCGTCTCGGTCACTGGCGCAAAGCCCAGGTTGGTGAGGAAGCGCGCCTTGAAGTCCTCGGTAGCGACGATCTTCGCGGCGTCGGCCGCGAACTTGCTGGCAACCTCCATCGGCGTGCCGCGCGGCGCCGCGACGCCAAAATAAAACGACGCATCAAAGTTGGCAAAGCCCGCTTCGGCGAAGGTGGGCGTATCCGGCGCGATGGGTGCGCGTGCCTTGCCGGCAACAGCGAGGGCTTTAAGACGGCCTTCCTTGACGAAGGGCAGTGCGCCACCCACCACGGCGACCATCATGTCGACGCGCCCCGCAACCAGATCCTGCAACGCGGGCGGCAGGCCCTTGTAAGGGATGTGTTCCATCGTCAGGCCATGTTGGTTCGACAACCACGCCATCGGCAGATGATTGACGCCGCCGGCGCCGACGGACGCATAGGTGTGTTTGCCGGGGTTCTTCTTCACATGCTCGACCAGTTCACGCATGTTCGATACCGGAAGATCGGGGCGGATCACCAGCATCAGGTTGGCGGTGACCAGGCGGGTGACCGGCAGGAAGTCACGCACGGTGTCGTACGGCACCTTTGAATACAGGTGCGGGTTCAGGGTGAACACCGAGTCGGAGGCCACCAGCAGCGTATAGCCGTCAGCCGGCGACTTGGCGACCGCTTCGGCGGCAATCATTTCATTGGCGCCCGGCCGGTTGTCGACCACCACCGGCTGACCCCAGCCTTCGGCCAGGCGCTGGCCGAGGCCTCGCACCAGCACATCCGCCGGGCCGCCGGCCGGGTAGGGCACGACAATCCGCACGCTGCGTACCGGATAGGCTTGCGCGAACGCCGCGCCGGCGAACAGGGTGGCGCCGATGGCCAGTGCCAGCGCTGCGGCGAGTTTCCCGATGGATTGCATGTGTGCCTCGTTTGGTTGGTGGAAGTGCCGGAGAATGCTTTTTCGATTGCCCGCCGCGACGCGCGGGTTCAGGGGCTGGCCGGCGCCTGTTTCGCCGCCTGCCAGCCATCCAGTTTGCGCCGAGCACCGTTGCTTTGCGGATTCATTTCCAGGTCGTGGTGCGGCAGTTTGGCAGTCAACTCGATCACGTATCCGTTCGGGTCGCGGAAATAGATGGAGCGAATGAAGCCGTGGTCGGAAATGCCGCGGGTCTCGATGCCGCGCGCCTTGCCTTCCGCCAGTTTCACCGCCAGCACCGCTTCGTCGACTTCGAGCGCGATATGCAAATCGAAGTCGTGCTGGTCCTTGAACTCGAACGGCATGTCCGGTGCTTCGAAGAAGG